>JAZOOT010000049.1:0-44644 GCA_045655165.1 Acutalibacteraceae bacterium | reverse complement strand
TATTTGTAATTAAATTTGCCTTGTCGGCAAATGAAATTCACAAAGCGAAAGAAATCTAATTCATGAAATGTGCCGTATCCGAAGGATGCGGCACATTGTTTTTGGTGACCAAATAAAAGAGCTTGAGGTTAAACCCCAAGCTCTTTATATGTTTAAGAAGGTTTCGGTGTTGTTTCTACATAGAAAGAAAGTTATTTTTCTAATTTATAAGCAGTGTATCCTAAATCAAAAATTAGCAATTTATCATTGAGAAGCATTGCGCTGATAGTATATTCTTCTTCTCCGTCACATTTCAAATAGATGAAGTTGTCTTTAATATAGTAGCGTCCAAAGTCTGAACGCAGGCTGTCATCTCCCGTGAACGTAAAACGGTATCTTCCGTTGGAATAAAAATCCCAAACATTAGACATAACTTTTCCTGAAGCAGTTATGAATTCGCCTTGCCTTTGGTATTCTACACCTATATCAACTAAACCGCCTGGAATTAGGTAATCATCGAATAAAAACATATCTGATGAATAATCGAAAGCATCGGGGCTTATAGTTAAGGTTTTATTTTCTTTATACCAACGGTATGTTCCTGTATCATCTGTTTCTATATCATTGTAGGAAATTTCTTCATCAATATCCTTTAATTTATCAATAAATATACATTTATAATTTCCTTCGTCCTGCTTTTTAAAGTCATTTTCAAATACGTATGCATTTTTTGGAAAACTGACAGATTTATATACAACGTATTTTGTCTTTCGACTTTCACGTGAAGAAGAGAGTGAACACGCTGATAAGGAAAACAAAATAGAAATTGTTAAAAATACAGATATAAATCTTTTCATTTTTTTACCTCCTAAAAACAAAAAAGTGTGTGCAACTCAAAGTCGCACACACCGAAAAATGCAGACATTGATTTGCTACCACACTAAATCAACAGTTCATCACATAAGAAATGCGAAAACAGAAGTCCGCATTTTTACCGAAATAAAAATGCTACTTCTTACATGATGAACCTATATTAAGATTTAGTGTGGTATCTAAATTATACCATAGCCGCAAATAAATATCAATGTTTTATTTTAATTGTAATTTTAATTGTTGGTATAACAGTGACCCAGCAGTTGCAGTTAACGAAGCACTTAACAAATAATAAATCTATAAAAAATGGCTTGGAAGAACTCCAAGCCATTTTTTTATACATCTAATTTCCAGTTTCCCGAAAGAACTTTCGGTTCGCAGTCGCTGTGTTTGGTTTCGGGAGGTAAAATGCCAAAAACAAATTCGCTTTCTATTCCGTCAACCGTAATTTCACCGTCTTCGCTTACCGTAACAATAGCGCTAAGCGGGTCTTTACTGTACCAAGTGTGCATGTGCATATAATCTTTGGTGTAAGAACGGTCGTAAGTTTTAACTTCTTTACCGTTTTCATATTCGGTAAAGCGGTAGGTGTGTTCATCTGTATAATGCTCATCTCTGGGCATTTGCCACCAAATATTTCTTGTGGTGTTCATATCCAAATATAAAACGTTATCTAAAACACAGGCGTTGTTTGTGTGAATATGACCGTTTATCGCCATTAGCACAGTGCCTTTTTTCATGGCGTTTACACGCGCAAAAAGGCGCCTTATATATTCAGCGTCGGGCGAAGTGCTTCTGAATTTGCCCGAAAAACTGTCGTGGCTAATTACAATACATTTTTTGCCCTCTTTGGCAGATTTTATAAGCACTTCTTCAAGCCAATTAAGTTGCGCTGTGCCCAAACTGTCGCCAAAAAGGTTTTCGGCTCTTGGACCACAGGAACTGGTTCTGTTGTGTTCCCAAAAACCCTCTTTGTTAAAGGAATAGTTTGTATCGGTACAAACAATACGGAAATTTTTAATATCAACATAGTAATAAGCAATACTTCCGTCGCCAATTTTGCCGTTTTTTGTGCCCCATACGGCATTTTTTACGTTGGTTAAATAGGGGGTGACTACCTGCATAGAGCAATTTACCCCTTCAATTTCGTGGTTGCCGTAAACACCGCAAACGGGAAGCCCCATTTTGTTGTTAAGCAAAGGAGCAATAATTTCTGCCGACTCGTTATAGTCGTTGCAGAAGTCACCTGCGTGAAAAATGGCTTCAGCTTGTTCGCTTTCTGCCCTGTTTAAAATTTCTAAAAGGTCGCTTAATGTAACAGAGTACATACCTTTGCGGTAATGAAAATCTGCAAAAAGGCAAAACTTTAATTTGTTATCCATGGCAATCATCCTATCACTTTTTATTATAAGTTTATTTTAAATAAGATTTTATTGGAAGTCAAGGACAAAGGTTTACAGTTTTGTAGTAATTTAAAAAAAGACTTTATTTTTTTATGTTTTTGTTGTATACTTGTAGTTGTATAATTATGTGTTAATTTTCGTGGGGGTAAAAATGAGTAAGAAAAAAGAAATTTACGAAAATGAAATAAATGAAGAACAAGACCTTATGATAGGCGTTGATGAAGAGTATGAAACTGAAGAAATGCCCGAAAAAGAAAACGAGGTTTTTTTTATTGTTGATACCGATGTTGAAGAAGAGTTTGAACAACCCTTAATTCCTGAAAAGAAAAAAATTAATTTGTTTAAAAGAAAGGGAATAGTAATACCAAGTGCAGTTATTGCTTTGCTTTTGGTAGTTTCTCTTGTTATGTCAATGTTATTCAAAAACGGCACTGTGCCAATGCCAAAGTTTATTGCAAACACAGGCATTTTCCAAGGCGATGATTTCCGTTTCTTTGACGGTATTACAATTAACGGAATTGACGTTTCGGGCCTTACATTATATAAAGCTCGAAAAGTTGTTGAAGATAGCACCAAAAAATCACAAAAAGACCGCTATTTAACGGTTAATACCGAAAAGGGATCTTTCCAGCTTAACGTTGCCGATTTCGATTATGAAGTAACCGACCTTTCAGTACTTGATACTGCAAAAGCTTATTGCGTAAGCGTACTTCGCGGCGAAGCTAAAAAAGAAAAGAAAGATTTTACTGTTGAACTCCAAATCTCTGAAAGCAGTATTGCAAAAATGCGCGAAGCAGCAGCGGTTGTCAGCAAAGAACCTGTTGCTTCGGTGTTTAACGGTGTAAAAAACGGTAAAATTGATTTCACCGAAGAAGTTTTGGGCTACGGCATTGATGAAGCCGAACTTTTAACAGCGTTAAAAGAATTTTTGCTTTCAACCGATGCAACTGCAACAGTTAATGTGAAAATTGTTACTATTGCTCCTGAAGTTTCAAAAACCGAACTTCAAAATAAAATTGTAAGACTTTCAAGTTATACAACCACTTCAACCAACTCGGCAAACGGTAACCATAATATGAAGAAAGCGGTTACAATGTGCAGCGGTTCGGTAATTCAGCCGGGCGAAGTTTGGTCGTTTAATGCTTGCACAGGAAACAGTAACCTTGAAAGTGCAGGTTGGAAAAAAGCAACCGTTTATATTGGCGGACGCCTTGATTACGGCGTTGGCGGCGGTCTTTGCCAAGCAAGTTCAACCATTTACCATGCGGCATTGCTTGCAAATATGGGTATTGTTGAACGCCATTACCACCGTTGGTTGGTTGGTTATGCAAAACGCGGTTTAGATGCTACTATTGACTATCCCGGACTTGACTTAAAACTTAAAAATAATTCAGAATATCCTGTTTACATAGAAGGTTATATGATTGGTAATAAACTTACCGTTAACTTCTATGGCGTACAAAGCGATGAATACGATGAAATTCGTCTTAATTCTTGGGAAACTTCTCGTGTTCCCGGTAAATACTATACAGTTAGCGCAACAAGAACACTTTGGAAAAACGGTAAACTTGTAAAAACCGAAAACCTTATTAGTTCTAAATACAGTCTTGAAAAACAAACTTGGGCAAGTGATTCATCTTCCTCTTCTTCCGATTCAAGCCAAAGCGAAAGTGAAGAACCGTCTGGAAGCGAACAGCCATCACAAAGCGAACAGCCATCGCAAAGCGAACAGCCATCGCAAAGCGAACCTTCACAAAGTCGGCCATCGCAAAGCGAAGATGAAGGCGGCGATGGCTGGCAGGACGGCCCTGAACAATAGGAAATTGTATTTTAGTTTTATAAAAACATAAAATATACTTAAAGTAACATTTATGGGGATAAGATAGTGGAAAATTTTGTTATAAACGGCGGTAAAGCGTTATACGGAGAAGTACATATCAGCGGAGCAAAAAATGCTGCCGTTGCAATTCTTCCTGCCGTTTTGTTGGCTGATTCTGCTTGTGTAATTGAAAATTTACCAAATATTTCCGATGTTGCTTTAATAAATAAGGTTATGGCCGCGCTTGGCGCAAAGGTAACCGTAATAAACAAAACTACAGTGGAAATTGACCCAAGGGGTGCTAATTCTTTTGTTGTTTCGGAAGCTATGGCAAAAGGTATGCGCGCATCAAGTTATTTCCTTGGCGCGCTGTTGGGCAGAATGGGTAAAGCAAGTGTTGCGCCTCCGGGTGGATGCGATTTTGGTGTAAGGCCAATTGACCAGCACATTAAGGGATTTGAAGCACTTGGCGCAACCGTTTCTATTGAAAACAATATGGTGGTTTGCAAAAGCGGCGGCCTTTTTGGAAGTTATATTTATCTTGATATGGTTAGCGTTGGTGCTACCATAAATATAATGTTGGCGGCTGTTAAGGCAAACGGTATGACAATAATTGAAAACGCCGCAAGGGAACCCCACATTGTTGATTTAGCTAACTTTTTAAACAGTATGGGCGCAAACATAATGGGCGCAGGCACAAACGTTATTAAAATTCGCGGTGTAAGTTCGCTTAAAGGCACAACCTATAGCATTATACCCGACCAAATTGAAGCAGGCACATATATGGTTGCCGCTGCTGCAACACAGGGTAATGTTTTAATAAATAATGTAACGCCAAAGCACCTTGAATCCATAATTGTTAAACTTATGGAAGCGGGTGTAAAGGTTGAACAGTACGACGAAGCAGTTAGAATTTCGGCAGAAAACCGCCCAAGGGGAATTAAGGTTAAAACAATGCCGCACCCGGGTTTCCCAACCGATATGCAACCGCAAATTGCAACGCTTTTGGCTGTTGCCAATGGTGAAAGCACCGTTATTGAAGGCGTGTGGGACAACCGTTTTAGGTACACCGAAGAATTAAAGAAAATGGGCGCAAAAATTACCACCGAAGGTAAACGCGCAAATATTACTGGCGTTGAAAAACTTGTTGGTGCAAAGGTTAAAGCAACCGATTTACGCGCGGGTGCCGCAATGATTATAGCGGGTCTTATGGCCGAAGGCAAAACCGAAATATGCGAAATTTCGCATATTCAGCGTGGGTATGAAGATATAGTTGGTAAATTAACCGCGCTTGGCGCCGATATTAAAAAAGTAACAGTTGACTAAGTTAAAGCCGCCATTTTGGCGGCTTTAAAAATAAAAAAGGGGGTAAAGTAATGGCAAGCATAACAACACTTTTTAGTTCAAGCAAAGCAAACTGCACTTTAATAAGAGCAGGCAGAGCAAACATATTGGTTGATATGGGCGCAAGTTTTAAGGCAACCAAAGAAGCACTTTTACAAAAGGGTGTTGAACTTTCAGAAATTGATGCCATACTAATTACCCACGAACACAGTGACCACATAAAGGGGTTAAAGGTGTTTACCTCTAAATTTAATACCCATGTTATATCTTCGGCAAAAACTTTAACCGCGCTTGAAAACATAGGGTGTATTTCCCCCCAAGCGGTTTTAAATGAAATAAATAATGAATTATATATAAAAGATATTAAAATAAAACGTTTTTCGGTTTCGCACGATAGTATTGACTGCGGTGGGTATTTAATTGAAAGCGAAAACCAAAAGGTTGGCGTTTGTACCGATACAGGAATTTTAACAAACGAAATTAAGCAAAATCTTCTTGGCTGTAAGGCGGTTGTTATTGAATCTAACCATGATTTAAAAATGCTGAATAACGGCCCGTACCCGCCGGAACTTAAACTTCGTATAGCAGGGGAAAAAGGCCATCTTTCAAATAATGCTTGTGCATCGATCTTGCCAAAACTTTTAGAAAGCGGAACCAACCGTTTTATTTTGGCGCACTTAAGCGAGAATAATAATACACCCTTACTTGCGGTTTCGGCTGCCACGGCGGCGCTAATGGATATTGGCGCAAAAAAAGACAGCGATTATTTGCTTAGCGCGGCAATGCCAGCGGGCAGTGTTTCACAGTATTTTTAATAAAATAAAAAAATTTGCGGTCAGGTAAAAAAATGCTTGACCGCAGTTGCTTTTTGTGTTATAATGGCACTACCTCTGAAGAGTCTTTTTTTTTGTAAAGATTCTGGTTTTGTCAGGGCTGACAGTGTGAATTTTGCTTGATTTTGCCGGGCGACATACGGCAAAATAATTTATACTGTAAGTCAAACCGAGGGAGGCAAATTCGGCAAAAAGCCGAAAATTAAAAAATTCCGTAAAGCGGGAGGTGCCGTTATGAGAGTTAAAATTACATTGGCTTGCACAGAGTGCAAACAGCGCAACTACAACACAATGAAAAACAAAAAGAACACTCCTGACAGAATTGAAGCTAACAAGTACTGTAAATTCTGCAGAAAGCACACCCTTCACAAGGAAACAAAGTAAGGGGGCAAATAAATGAAGGCATTAAAGAAAATTTGTCAAGTTTTGATTGCTGTTTTCGGTCTTGCTTCTTTGGTAATGTTCTGTTTCACGTTTGCAAAGTTTAACATGACAACGGGCGCGGTAGAAGCAAGCGGTCTTCAGATTGCTTTCGGTGCTCAAATTGGCGATTTAGAAAAAATTGCCCGCAGTACCGATATCCTATTTTGTTTCTGGATGAGTGTACTAACATTGGTTTTGGGCGTAGCTACATTCTTTGCTAAAACAACCAAGCTTAAATACTTCGTGGCAGGTGTAAGTTTAGTACCTGCTATATATATGTTGGTAGTATTATTAAGCAACCCTTGGAAGTTTGTTGATTCAAGACCTTTCACCGCAATAACCGAATCCATTACTTACGGTCCGTTCGTGTTGTATGCAGTTATTGCACTTTTTGTTACCGCAGCTGCAGCAGTTGCTTATATGTTCGTAAGCGATTATGTTGAAGTGTTGGCATCAAAGGGCGAAAAGAAAGTTCTTATTAAGCGTGTAGTTCAGTTCTTTAAAGACTATAAGAGCGAAACAAAGAAAATTGTTTGGCCGGGTTTGCGTGAAGTTGTAAAAAATACAATTATTGTATTGATTATGTGCGCAATTATAGGTGCTCTTATCTGGTTGGTAGACTGGGGACTTGGCTCATTACTTAAGTTAGTTTGGTAATGTAAGGAGGAAGTCTGAGTGGCTGATTCGCAAGCAAAATGGTATGTTGTTCAAACCATGTCGGGTTATGAAAACAAAGTTGCTACTGACCTTGCTACAATGGTTGAAAACCGTAAAATGCAAGATTTAATCGTGGATATTAAAATCCCTACCGAAAAGGTAACAGAGGTAAAGGATGATAAAGTTCGCGAGGTAGAACGTAAAATTTTTCCCGGTTATGTTTTGATTAAAATGATTGTTACAAACGATTCCTGGTACGTGGTTAGAAATATTCGCGGTTGCACAGGTTTCGTTGGTCCCGAATCCAAGCCGGTTCCTTTAACCGAAGAGGAAGTTGCGGCACTCGGTGTTGAAAAGCACAGCATTGAGGTTGGATATAAAATTGGTGATAACGTTGTTATCATTAGCGGACCGCTTAAAGATTTTACAGGCATTGTCAAAGAAATTGATGTCGCAGCAGGCAGTGTCAGCATAGGAATTAATGCATTCGGAAGAGAAACTGTGGCCGAGTTTGAACTTGACCAAATAGTTTTAGCCGATTGATAGATTGCGAAAAATTTTCGCAAAGGGCGTACACACGCCCGAGTGGGAGGAACATTCTGTTCCGCCAAGTGTAAATAATTTAAAACACTGTTACCACAATTTTGGAGGTGCAAACAAATGGCTCAGAAAATTATTGGCTATATTAAACTGCAAATACCCGCCGGCAAGGCAACTCCGGCACCCCCGGTAGGTCCGGCTTTGGGTCAGCACGGCGTAAACATTATGGCTTTTACCAAGGAGTTTAATGAACGCACAAAGAACGACGTAGGTCTTATTATTCCGGTTGTTATTACCGTTTATGCAGACCATTCGTTCAGCTTTATTACAAAAACTCCGCCGGCAGCTGTTCTTATTAAGAAAGCTTGCGGCATTGAAACCGCATCCGGCACGCCGAACAAAACAAAGGTCGCTAAGATTACAAACGAGCAGATTAAAAAGATTGCTGAAACAAAAATGCCCGACCTTAACGCTGCAAGCATTGAAGCTGCAATCAGCATGATTGCAGGTACAGCACGCAGTATGGGCGTAGAAGTAGTCGATTAATTCTCTCTCGTGGGAGGAAATTTCCGATTTAACCACATATACTTGGGAGGTAAATTAAAGTGAAACACGGTAAAAAGTATAATGAGAGTGCAAAGCTTATCGAACCGGGTAAGCTTTATGATGTTGATGAAGCTGTAGCAATGGTTGTTAAAACCGCTACTGCAAAATTTGATGAAACTGTTGAAATCCACGTTCGCTTGGGCGTTGACTCGCGTCACGCTGACCAGCAGGTACGCGGCGCTGTTGTTCTTCCGAACGGCACAGGTAAAACCGTACGTACTTTGGTTCTTGCAAAGGGCGACAAGGCAGACGCTGCAGCTGCAGCAGGCGCTGACTTTGTTGGTGCTGAAGATATGGTAGCAAAAATCCAGAATGAAAACTGGCTCGACTTCGACGTTGTAATTGCTACACCTGATATGATGGGTCTTGTTGGTCGTCTCGGTAAGGTTTTAGGCCCCCGTGGTCTTATGCCTTCTCCTAAGGCAGGTACCGTTACACCCGACGTTGCTAAGGCAGTAATCGAAGCAAAAGCAGGTAAAATTGAGTACCGTCTTGACAAAACAAACATCATTCACTGCCCCATTGGCAAAGCATCATTTGGCGCAGAAAAGCTTCAAGAAAACTTCAACACTCTTATGGATGCCATCGTTAAAGCAAAACCGGAAGCTGCAAAAGGACAATACATTCGTTCTTGCACTTTGGCTACAACAATGGGCCCCGGCGTTAAACTTAATGTTGGTAAGTTTACAGCTTAAAAATAATAAAACCTGCAACAAAAAAGTTGCAGGTTTATTTTTTAAAAAAAGTATTGACAAAACTAATGTTTTGTTGTAAAATACTCTTGTTCTATTACTTGAGACAGCAGGTTTCCTATTGGAAGTAAGTTTCATCGCCTGCCGAGGTAAAGGCAAACATTATAAACTTTATTCATTTAATGTTTCTACCTGTCCTTGTGTCTCAAAGGGGCAGGTTATTTATTTTTTTTCGGAGGTGAATTATTTTGCCGAACGCAAAGGTTTTGGAAGAAAAGAAAGCGATAGTTGCTTCTGTTGCCGAAAAACTTCAAAATTCCGTGGCTGGCGTTGTTGTTGACTACAGCGGTACTTCGGTTGCCGATGATACCGTTTTACGTAAAGAACTTCGCGAAGCAGGTGTTGATTACTTCGTAGTAAAGAATACACTTCTTTCTCGCGCTGTTGAAGGCACCGATTTAGCCGGAATGCAAGTAGCACTTGAAGGCAATACTGCATTGGCAGTTTCTAAAGAAGATTATGTCGCTGCAGCTCGTATCCTCTGCAAATTTGCAGAAAAACACGAAAGTTTCAAGGTTAAAACAGGTTACTTAGAAGGTAAAGTGGTTGACATTGAAACAATTGAAAGTCTTGCTAAGCTTCCCAGCAGAGAAGTTCTTCTTGCTACTGTTGTCAATGCTTTCCAAGCACCCATCGCAAGTTTTGCCCGCGCAGTACAGGCAGTCGTTGATAAAAACGGCGAAGCTACTGCAGAATAATTATTAAAAAATATTAAACATAATTTGGAGGAAAATAAAATGGCATCTGAAAAAGTTACTGCTATTGTTGAAGAATTAAAAGTTCTTACCGTTCTTGAGCTTTCTGAGCTCGTTAAAGCTGTTGAAGAGGAATTCGGCGTATCCGCTGCTGCTGCTGTTGCAGTTGCTGCTCCTGCTGCTGGCGCTGCTGATGCAGCTGCTGAACAAACTGAATTTGACGTTGTACTTGCTGGCGCAGGCGCAAACAAAATACAGGTTATTAAAGCTGTTGGCGAAATCACAGGTCTTGGCCTTGCTGAAGCTAAACCCCTTCTTGATGGCACTCCCAAAACAGTTAAAGAAGCTGCTTCTAAAGAAGACGCAGAATCTATCAAAGCTAAGCTCGAAGAAGCTGGCGCTACTGTTGAATTGAAATAATCAACTTTTCCAAAGCCAAAAAACAGGACTCAAAAGAGCCCTGTTTTTTTATGCTTATTTTTTCTTTTTAACCTTTTCTTTACTGCCGTCGGGTCTAACAATATAAGTGTTAGAAAGTTGGCTTTCTAAACTTTGTTTATATGCATCAATATAAGCTCGGCGCAGTTTTTGTTGTTCTTCCTTTTCGGCATCAGTTAAACCTTCTTCACGGCTTTTTTTAGCCAAAAAGTTAATTCTATTTATCATTTCTTGTGTAATCAAATTTCGTTTCTTCCTTCCAAAGCGCGAAGCAAAGTTTTTTCGTCGGCATATTCAAGGTCGCCGCCAACGGGAATCCCGTAAGCCAAACGGGTTGTTTTAACACCAAGCGGTTTTGCAAGTCGCGATATGTAACTTGCGGTGGCTTCGCCCTCAACCGTAAGGTTGGTGGCAAGTATTATTTCTTTAATGTTGGGGTCTGAAAGCCGCGCAAGTAATTCTTTAATTTTAAGTTGGTCAGGCCCAATTCCGTCAAGCGGAGAAATTGCGCCGTGAAGAACGTGGTAAAGCCCACGGTATTCGCGGGTTTTTTCAAACGCCAAAACGTCTTTTGCGTCCTCCACAACACAAATAACCGATTTATCACGCGTGGTGTCCATACAAATAGGGCAAAGCGTACTGTCGGTAAGGGATTGACAACACTGGCAAAAATGTATTTTTTCTTTGGCATTAACAAGCGCTTCGGCAAACTGCCTGCTTTGTTCTTTTGGTTGCGCCAAAATGTAAAAAGCCAAACGCGCGGCGGTTTTTTTGCCAATGCCGGGCAGTTTTTCAAACTGGTTTATAAGTTCGTTTAAAGGGATAATAGTATAAGCCATAATTAAAACATTCCCGGCAAATTAAGTCCGCCCGTAATTGCGCTCATTTGTTGGTTGGCGTCATCACTTGCATTTTGAATTGCTTCGTTTACCGCAACGGTAATAAGGTCTTCAAGCATTTCGGCGTCATCAGGGTCAATAATATCGGGGTTAATGGTAAGTTTTTTAATTTTGTGACCGCCGTCAACAGTAACACTAACCGCGCCCGAAGCCGCAGTAGCGGTGTATTCTTTTACAGCAAGTTCTTCTTGCAAAACTGCCATATCTTCTTGCATTTTTTGTGCTTGTTTAAGCATGGCGTTCATGTTTCCGCCACCGCCGGAATTTGGAATTCTAACCTTCATTTTATTTATCTCCTTGTAAGTAGAGTTTTCTTATGTTATTTGCAAATGTAATTAAAGGGTCGTTATCAATGGTTTCTTCTTTTTTGTAGGGGCCTAACCTGTAAGTTTTTCCAAGTACCTGCGCTGCGGCTTTTTTAATTGAATCGCGCATTTGCGCGTTACTGTTTATCATTGATTTAAACATTGGGTTTGGTGCGTCAATTAAAAGCATATTGTCTTTTTCGTATGCCTTAGAACCGTTAAGTACGCCAATAGCAGGGGGGCAAAGAACGGCTACTGCCTTTAAAATTTCGCCCCAACAGTCAAGCGAACCGTCATCGTTTTTGGCGGTTTCTTTTATTGGTTCTGCCTTCTTTGGCTCTTCGGGTTTTACTTCTTTTGGCGTTGCAGGCCTTGGTGCTTGTTTTACCGCGCCACTTTCAAGCGCTTCAATTCGTGCTAAAAGAGAAGTAAAGTCATCATCTGCGTTTTCGCAAATTTTAATTGCCGTCATTTCAAGCATAAGCCGTTTTTTACCTGTTTGCATACCCGCAAGGGAATTAGATAATTGTTTTAAAACGGACATAATAAGAGTAAGCGAATAAGCATTTGCACATTCTTCGTACTTTTTCATATCTTCGCTTGAACAAACTATGGGGCGTTCGTTTTTAACGGTTTTTACAACCATTAAATTTCTAAAATGGGTTATAAGGTCATTAAGTAACCTAACCATATCAACACCGTTTGAATAAAGGTTGTCAATAATTTTTAAAGCTGTTTCGGTGTCTTTTTGTAAAAGCGAATCAGCAAGGGCAAACAAATGCTCGCGCCCCGCCAAAGCACAGGCAGAAATAACCGTTTGTTCGTCAATTTCAGTGCCGTGTGAAAGGCAAAGGTCTAGAATTGAAAGTGCGTCGCGCAAACCGCCTTCAGCCGCCGCCGCAATAAGCGAAGCCGCCTTTTCGGTAACGGTAAAGCCCTCGGATTTTGCAACTTCTTCTATTCTTTGGCAAATGAATTTGTTTTCAATTCTTTTAAAATCAAAACGCTGACAGCGCGAAAGAATTGTTGCGGGAAGTTTGTGAACTTCGGTTGTTGCCAACACAAAAATAATGTGCGCGGGCGGTTCTTCCAAAGTTTTAAGAAGTGCGTTAAACGCAGAGTCTGAAAGCATATGAACTTCATCAATAATGTAAACGCGGTATTTAAGGTTTGCGGGCAAAAAGTTAATTTGTTCGCGCAGTGTTCTAATGTCGTCAACACCGTTGTTAGAAGCCGCGTCAATTTCTGAAATATCGGTGTGTTCACCACCGGTAATTGCTTTGCAGTTTTCACATTCACCGCAAGGGTCACCATTTTGGGGGTTAAGGCAGTTTACCGCTTTTGCAAGAATTTTTGCACAGCTTGTTTTACCTGTACCGCGTGTACCGGTAAAAAGATAAGCATGAAAAACCTTTCCGCTTGCAAGTTCGTTTTTAAGAGTTGTTGTAATGTGGTCTTGCCCAACAACTTCCGAAAAAGTGGCAGGGCGGTATTTTCTGTATAATGCCTGATAAGCCAAAAGGGACACCTCCTTATTATGCATATAATAAAACTTGTGCCATTGGGAGCACGAACGGACCGATTAACTACGGCGCACGGAAAGAACTGCTTAATGCTGCTCGGTTCCCCGCCTGACATGGTTCACGGTCTTCCGTCGCATAGGACCCGCCCGTTCGCACGCCCAAAAACACAAGTGATATATATATTATAATCTATATATATATAATTTACAAGTAAAAATATTTTTAATGTGTTGAATAGTTGAACATTTTTTGGTATAATGGCAAAGGGAAGTCAAAACTTATCAGTTTTGAAATAAAATCTTTGATTTTAAACAAATTTTCTTTGCAAATTTGCCCTTTGCCATTGCAATAATTGTTGTGCAAAATCAAATTGTTTTATTTGATTTTGCTAAAGCCACTTAAAAAGTGCTTCTGCAAACTACAATCATTGTAATCATTTTTTTAAGGAGTATTTGTATTGGAAAATTTTACCGCTGAATCATTGTTTACCTTAGAAAACACAATTGCCTCGGCAGTTTTTAACGGGGTTAATTATGTGTGGGAAGTGCTTCCTAAAATTTCGGGTTTTATAAAAGAACTTGGCAAAACGTTAGGCCCCGAAAAATTTGACCAGATTGGTGAAGATATTTGGGTGGCAAAAACCGCAAAGGTGGCAAAAACCGCATTTTTAAACGGTCCGCTTATTGTTGATGAAAACGCCGATATTCGCCACTGTGCTTTTATTAGGGGCAGTGCTATTGTTGGCAAAAACTGCGTTGTGGGTAATTCTACAGAAATTAAAAATGCTTTGCTTTTTGATTTCGTTCAGGTACCGCATTATAATTATGTTGGAGATAGTATTCTTGGCTACCGTTCGCACTTGGGCGCAGGGGCAATAACAAGCAATGTAAAAAGCGATAAAACACTTGTAACGGTTAATTTTAGTGGCAAAAAAATAGAAACAGGGTTTAAAAAATTTGGCGCTATTTTAGGCGATTATGCCGATATTGGTTGTTCCAGCGTTTTAAACCCAGGTACTGTTATTGGCAAAAACACCAATATTTATCCGCTTTCAATGGTACGTGGTGTGGTGCCGCCAAACAGCATTTACAAAAAACAGGGAGAAGTAGTTTTAAAGAAATAGGTTATGGAAAAGTGGGATATTCTTGACGCCAATGGTGAAACGGTTGGCCAAAAAAGTTTCAGCGGCCAAACTTCGCTTAAATCGGGCGAATACCATTTGGTTGTTCATATTTGGATTATTACGAAAGACGGCAAATTTTTAATTCAGCGCAGAAGTGAAGATAAACGGCTTATGCCGGGGGAATGGGCTGCAACTGGCGGTTCGGCAATCTCGCGTGAGACTTCGTTTTGCGCGGCGCAAAGAGAACTTCTTGAAGAATTGGGGCTTCGTTTAATACCCCGCAAAAGCAAATGTGTTTCGCGAATTAAAAAGCGTAATGCATTTTTAGACGTTTGGTTTACCTTAACCGATGAAAAACTTGAAGATTTGCGGCTTCAACCGTCGGAGGTTGATTCGGTAAAATGGGTAAATACAGCCGAACTAAAAGAAATGATAAAAAATGGCGAATTTCACAATTACGGTGAAGAATATTTTAATGTTGTTTTAAAAGGTGCAAAGGAATTTTTATATGAGTTTGGAAATTGAGAATAAAAAATGCGCCGTTTGTCAGGCGTATTTGTTTGAAGATGAAGAAATTGTGTGGTGCCCAACCTGCGGTGCTCCGCAACATAAAGAGTGCTATAAACAGTTTGGCAAATGCGGTTACACACATATTCACGGCACAAAGGAATTAGAAGAAATTTTAAAAGTGCAAAAGCAGGAAGAAAAAAAGGAAGAACTAAAACCCGAAAAAACGCTTATTGAATGTCCTGCCTGTCACGCAAAATACGAAAAAGGATTAAACAGTTGCCCCGAATGTGGCACAGAAAATTTTTCACACAGAATGCCTACATTTTTTGCTTTTGACTTTTTGGGCGGTGTAAAGCCAAATGAAGATATTGGCGAAGGCATTACTGCGGAAAAGGCAAAACGCTTTGTAATGTCTTCAACACACAAAATAATTCCCAAGTTTTTGGCTTTTAAAAACGGTGCCAAAAAATTCTTTTCGTGGTGGGCATTCTTTTTCCCCGCTGCAAACTTTGCCGCACGAAAAATGTACGGTGCGGCAGTTTTAAGCGGAATAGTTGAAACTGCGGGGCGTTTGCTTATGTTCCCTTATGCCGTGGCGTTTAATGAACTAAACATAACAACCGGACAGGATTTATATAATTATCTTGAAAAAGGTGCACCAAAAGAATTTTATTCTTTAATGGCTTTGGCAGTTATTGGCTTTTTTGTGCTTCTTTTATGCGGTATAATATCGGGCTTTTTGTTTGATAAACTGTACTATAAACACACTATTGCCAAAATTAAAAAAATTGAACACGACTACGAAAAAGAAGAAATACCGGGCGCTTTCCGTAAATACGGCGGGTACAATTTATTTGGTTTGCTTTTGACTGTAATTATTTTGCAGTATCTTCCCGGCATAATTGCCACATTTATTATATAAGGTGATAATATGATTATTTGCGAAGTTTGTAAAACCGAAAACGAAGAACATTTTGAATTTTGCAAAAACTGCGGTAGCGGTTTAGTAAAGGAAGAAGAGGTAAAACCGCAGGTTACCATTACTCAGGAAAGTTCGCTTGTAAAGGCAAAGGAACAAGATGAACTGGTTGCGGTTTATATGATGCTTCCTGATACGGAAAACCCAAGTGTTCGCACTTTGCAAAAGGTTTTTGTTACACCGGCGCAGTATAAAGCAATGAAAACGGCAGGAATGTTTGACAAAAAGGACAAGGGTAATGAGTAAATATACTACTCTTTTAATGGACCTTGATAACACACTTTTAGATTTTTTTAAATCGGAAAAAGAATCCATAAAAAGCGTGTTTGCAGAATTAAAACTTGACACAAGCGACTCTACTTTGCAACTTTACAGCGAAATAAACGACAGTTTTTGGAAGCGGTTTGAACGCGGCGAAATTGCAATTAAAGAAATTTATGTTGGCAGGTTTATTGAGTTTTTAAAGAAAACCAACCAAACAGCCAACCCTGCTTTTATAAACGAAAGGTATTTTCATTATTTAAGCAAAAGTGTAATTAAACTGCCAGGTTACGATGAAATAGTTTCTTATTTGCAAAATAAGGGTTACGATATTTACATAATAACAAACGGCGCGGCAAGTAACCAGCACAGCCGAATAAAAATTTCGGGCCTTAATAAAGTTATAAAAGGGTTGTTTATTTCCGAAGAAATGGGGGCGCAAAAACCCGAAAAGGCATTTTTTGATATTGTGTTTAAAAATATACCTGAAAAAGACAAATCAAAAATGCTGGTTATTGGAGATAGTATAACTTCGGATATTTTGGGCGGAATAAACGCAGGGCTTAATACCTGCTTAATAAATAGTAACGCCGACTGCACCAAAATAAAACCCACCTACAAACTAAATAACTTGTTAGAACTAAAAAACATACTTTAAAAAGAACACGAAAGTGTTCTTTTTTGTTTTTGGGGCATAATAAAACGGGTGAAAAATTTGAAGAATTTTAAAAAAATTATTGGCGGAGTTTTTATTGGTTTTATTTCAGGGCTTTTGGGCGCTGGGGGCGGAATGCTTGCTGTTCCTTTGCTTGAAAAAACAGGAATAAAGGGCAAAGACGCCCACGCTAACGCCGTTGCAGTAATTTTGCCTATTGCCTTAACCAGTGCGGTATTTTATTTGCTTGACGGCAGGGTGAAAATGGGTGATGCAACACCGTATATGATTTTTGGCGTAATTGGTTCGGTTGCAGCAACCTTTGTGCTTAAAAAAATATCGGTGGTTTGGCTTAAAGTTTTATTTTCGCTTTTTATGGTTTGGGCAGGAGTGAGGTTAATAATTAAATGAGTGTTATTGCAGGTTTTTTATCGGGTTTAATTGGCGGTCTTGGGCTTGGCGGCGGCGGAGTGCTTTTAATTTATTTAACCGTGTTAAAGGGAATTGAACAACCCAAAGCGCAGGGCATAAATTTGCTTTTCTTTTTGCCGGTTGGTTTGGCAGCGGTAATAATATACGCCGTAAAAAAGCAAATTCGTTTTAAAGAAATATGGCAAATTATTGCCTTTGGAATAATTGGCGCGGTGGGCGGAAGTTATTTATCTTCGCTAATAAAACCAAATATTTTGGGCAAATTTTTTGGCGTTTTTTTAATACTTTGCGCTATAAAAGAAATTATTTATGTAATACGCTTGAAAAGAAAGAAAAAGTATGATATATTAAAAAAAGAATAAATGTTCTTTTTTGGAGGTGCACTGTGTCAAGACCAACTTTAACCGAAAAACAGGCAAAAGTTTATAAATATCTTGTTAAGGTTGCGGCCGAAGGTTTGCCGCCCACAGTACGCGAAATTTGTAATAAATGTTCAATAAAATCAACATCAACGGTACACGGTATTTTAGATGTATTGGAAGAAAACGGTTATATAAGCCGTGATGCAAGGTGTTCCCGCGCAATTAAAATAAACGATATTTCGGCGTCTTCCCAAATTCCTGTGATTGGCAGGGTAACTGCAGGTATGCCCATTTTGGCGGTTGAAGATATTGAAGATTATATTCCGTACCCCACAAATAATGCCGAAGGGCTTTTTGCTTTAAGGGTTGACGGTCTTTCAATGCGTGACGCCGGTATTTTAGACGGAGATATTGTTATTGCCGATAAAAACGCGCACTATAAAGCGCACGATATTGTTATTGGTATGGACGGCGAAGAAGCCACCGTAAAACGTCTTGAATATGAAAACGGCAAGGTTGTTTTTATGCCCGAAAACCCCGATTTTTCGCCAATTTACCCCGAAAACCCGTCGGTTTTGGGTAAGGTTATTGGCTGTTTAAGAAGGTACTAATATGAAAGAAGTAAAAATTTTTACCGACGGTGCTTGTTCGGGCAACCCAGGCCCTGGCGGTTGGGGCGCAATTTTAAAATATGGGGGTAAGGTTAAGGAACTTTCGGGCGGTGAAGAGAATACCACCAATAACCGAATGGAACTTACCGCCGCTATTAAGGCGCTTGAAGCGCTAAAAGAACCTTGTTCTGTTATACTGACAACCGATTCAAAATATCTTGCCGACGGCATACAAAAGGGCTGGGCAGAATCTTGGAAGAAAAACGGTTGGAAAAAGGCCGATAAAAAACCTGCCTTAAATACCGACTTATGGGAAAGAATTTTAGAACTTTTTGCTTTACATAAAGTAGAAATTGTTTGGGTAAAAGGCCATAACGGCCACATAGAAAACGAACGGTGCGACGAATTGGCGGTTAATTTTTATAAATCGCTAAATAGATCTTAATTTTTAAAATAAAATGTCAAATACACTTGATTATTTATAACTTTTGTAATAAAATTATTATGTAAAAATAATTTCTGGAGGAATTAAAAATGTTAGTATCTGCAAAAGAAATGCTCACAAAGGCAAAAGAAGGCAAATACGCTGTTGGCCAGTTCAACATTAACAACCTTGAATGGACAAAGGCAATTCTTCTTACAGCCGAAGAATTAAAATCACCCGTTATTTTGGGCGTATCTGAAGGAGCAGGCAAATATATGTGCGGTTATACCACAGTTGTTGGTATGGTTAAGGGTATCATTAACGAACTCGGCATCACCGTTCCTGTTGCTTTACATCTTGACCACGGCAGTTATGAACACGCTAAAAAATGTATTGAAGCAGGTTTCTCTTCGGTAATGTTCGATGGTTCTCATTTTCCCATTGAAGAAAATATTGAAAAAACAAAAGAACTTGTTGCTCTTTGTAACGAACTTGGTCTTTCTCTTGAAGCCGAAGTTGGCGCAATTGGCGGCGAAGAAGATGGCGTTATTGGCGGCGGCGAAGTTGCCGACCCGAAAGAATGTAAAATGATTGCTGATTTGGGCGTTACAATGCTTGCCGCAGGTATTGGTAACATTCACGGTAAATACCCTGCAAACTGGGCAGGTCTTTCGTTTGATACATTAGATGAAATTCAAAAACTTACCGGCACAATGCCTTTGGTACTCCACGGCGGTACAGGTATTCCTGCCGATATGATAAAGAAGGCAATTTCTTTAGGTGTTTCTAAAATTAACGTTAACACCGAATGTCAGTTAAGTTTTGCTGCTGCTACTCGTAAATATATTGAAGACGGTAAAGATTTAGTTGGCAAGGGCTTTGACCCAAGAAAACTTTTGGCCGACGGCGTAGAAGCAATTAAAGCCACAGTTAAAGAAAAAATGGAACTTTTCGGTTCTGTTGGTAAAGCATAATTTACATTGATATAAAATTACCCCCGAACATATAATTGTTCGGGGGCCTTTTTTGTGCCTTTTTAGTGTTTAAAAAAAATTGGGTTAAAATACTTTAAAAGGAGAGTTTTTATGAATATAAATGAAACACACAAAAACACTAATTATGAACTTAAATATTTTGGTACCGACGGTTTTCGCGGTGAGGCAAACTCGGTGCTTACCGCTGACCACGCTTATAAAATAGGCAGGTTTTTGGGTTGGTATTACCAAAGCGACTTTTGCGGCAAAAAAGAAATTGGCGCAAAAACCCGTGTTGTAGTGGGCAAAGATACCCGCCGTTCAAGTTATATGCTGGAGTACGCTTTAGCGGCAGGCATTACTGCTTCGGGTGCCGAGGCATATATGCTACACGTTACCACCACACCCAGCGTTTCTTATGTCGCCAGGGTAGACGGGTTTGATTGCGGCGTTATGATTTCGGCTTCGCATAACCCATATTTTGATAACGGAATAAAAATTATAAATTCTGCGGGCGAAAAAATGGACGACCGTATGCTTTTCTTTATTGAAAAGTATATTGATGGTGATTTGCAGTTTTTTGGAATAGCCGAAAATGATTTGCCATTTGCCACAAAACAGGACATTGGCAGAATAATTGACTATTCAGCAGGCAGAAACCGTTATGTTGGCTATTTAATTTCTACGGCTGCAAATTCTTATAAAGATTTAAGAATTGCGCTTGACTGCGCAAACGGTGCTTGTTGGATGATAGCCAAAGCGGTGTTTGAAGCACTTGGAGCAAAAACTTATGTTATTAACGCCGAACCTGATGGGCTTAATATAAACCTAAATGCCGGTTCAACCCATATTGAAAATCTTTGCGAATTTGTAAAGGAAAAACACTGCGATGTTGGTTTTGCCTTTGACGGCGATGCCGACCGTCTTATTGCGGTTGATGAAAACGGTAAAATTGTAAACGGCGACCATACGGTTTATATAATTGCTTTAATGCTTCGTAAAAAAGGCCTTTTAAAGGGCAATAAAGTTGTGGCAACGGTAATGTCTAACCTGGGTTTCTTTAAAGCACTTGAAAAAGCAGGAATAGAATGTATTAAAACCACCGTTGGCGATAAATATGTTCACGAAGCAATGATAAAGTACGACTGCAGTATTGGCGGTGAACAAAGCGGCCACACAATAATTAAAAAGTACGCTTCAACGGGCGACGGTATTTTAACGGCAATTATGGTTACCGAATGTATGATGGAAAGTAAACTTTCGCTTTCAAAACTTGCTTCCCCTGTTAAAATGTTTCCGCAAATAACCAAAAATACCGTTGTAAAAGATAAAGATGCCGTAATGAATAACGAAAAAATTAAATTGGCAGTAGAAGAAGTAGCAAAAGCACTTGGAAACGATGGCAGAATACTTTTAAGAAAAAGCGGCACAGAACCGGTTGTGCGTGTAATGGTGGAATGTGATAATTACGAAGACTGCGAAAACCACGCCACAAAAATAATAAACTTAATTAAAGAAAGCCAAGGTTAGCCAAAGCATTTAAACCCGAACCAGCCTAAAAGGGCGGGTTTAAGGCGCCTTTTGGCTCTTTGTTGCTCATAGGCGACAGCATTATGTGCTTCGCATCACCAAAATCCACTCATAAACCCAAAATCTGATTTGGGTTAAATGCTTTGGCTAAAATAAAGAAGTGTGTGGAATTTTCCACACACTTCTTTATTCTTCAATATTTTCAAGAGCCATTTTCACAGCCGCAATAACAAAGGCAGAAAAAGTACATTGTTTGCCTTGTATTGCTTTTTCAACTTCTTCAATTACATCGTTTGGAAAGCGAATAGTTTTGTTGGTTGTTGGCGGCTGTGCCGGTATTTTAAATTTTCCCATAATAACACCTCGCAATACATATTGTATTGCAAATTGCACTGAAAATATGTATTACAAATGCAATGCAACGATGTTATAATGTAATAAAGGGGTGATATTATGGCGGATTATAAAACTATGTATATAAAATTATTGAAATCAACCGAAAAAGCGGTTAATGAACTTATAAATGCACAGCGCTGTTGCGAAGAAATTTATATTCGTTCTACGGAAGAAGAGGAAAATTTAAAAGTAATAAAAATGGATAATTCTGAAAATAAAAAATAAGCCAATTTAATTGGCTTATTTTTTATACTTTGCATAGTTTCATTACAAAAGAGTGGGGTAGTATTTTTGCAAGAACGCGGTAGAATTTATAAAATGCACCGGGGGTGTAAATTGCTTTGTTCTTTTCTGCCGCTTTTACGGCGCCCTTTGCAACCTTTTGCGGTTTAACGCGGGGCAGGGTGTCAAAGGTAAAGGAAGAACCTTCACTTATGTTTGCAACCGCCAAAAATTCGGTGTCCATTGGCCCTGGGCAAACGGCGGTTACCTTTACTTTATGCTTTTTTAGTTCTTCGCGAAGCCCTTTTGAAAAACTTGTAACATACGCCTTTGTTGAACTGTAAACGGTAAGGCGAGTGTTGGGGGCAAAGGAAGCAATTGACGAAATATTTATAATTTTTGAGTTTTTATTCATATAAGGTAAAACTTCGCCCGTCATAGCAGTAAGGCCCATACAGTTTAATTTAATTTGGTCAACACTTTGATAGGTTTCTACTTCGCTGAAATCACCCATTTTGCCAAAACCGGCGTTGTTTACCAAAAATTCAACTTCGGGTTTTGCGTCAATAAGCATTTGTTTAAGCGATAAAAAGGAATTTTCATCGGTTAAATCAAGGGGTAAAATGAAACACTTATCCTCACCTAATTCACGCGCAAGTTCTTGTAACTTTTCTTTGCGCCTTGCAATAAGCCAAAACGATTCAATCTGGGGGTACTTTTTGTTAATTTCCCTTGCGAATTCAATTCCCAAACCGCTTGAAGCGCCTGTAATTATAGCTGTTATCATAAATAAATCACCCTAAACATTATAGCAGTTATAAAAAACAAAATCAATAAATAAATGCTTGACTTAAAAGAACAGTTATGATAGAATAGTAGAGCCGCATATTGAAGGCCTTGTTAAGTTATGCCCATTTTGGCATGCGCCTTACTGTAGCGAGACTGAAAGAAAGCAGGTGCAACAGATGTACGCAATTATTGAGACAGGCGGTAAACAGTACCGTGTTGCCGAAGGCGACGTAATCTATGTTGAAAAACTTAATGCCGAAGCAGAGCAGGAAGTTGTTTTTGATAAGGTTATTGCGCTTAATACCGGCAAACTTAAAATCGGCAAACCTTATGTTAAGGATGCTGTTGTAAAAGGTGTTGTTCTCAAAAACGGAAAAGCTAAAAAGGTTACCGTATTTACCTACAAACCGAAAAAGGGCTCTTCTCGTAAAATGGGTCACAGACAGCCCTATACTAAAGTTGAAATTAAGGAAATCGGTTAATTATGACCGGTGTAAAATTTCTCACCGAAAATGGCGTTCTTTGTGGCTTTTCGGTGCAGGGTCACAGTACAGTTAATTGTGACGATGAAAATGGCAAACTCGTGTGCGCTGCTGTTTCAAGCGCGGCTTATCTTACTGCCAACACAATAACGGAAGTAATTAAAGATAAAGCCGAAATTGTGGTTGATGAAGCAAAAATGTATGTTTTTGTTAAAAACCCAAAAAATGAAACAGTTATAGCGCTTGAAGGGTTTAAACTTCACTTAACAGAGTTAGCCAAAGAATACAAAGGTAACATTAAAATTTATTCGGAGGTGTAGGTCATGTTAAAAATCAACATCCAGTTGTTTGCCCATAAAAAAGGTATGGGTTCTACCAAGAACGGCCGTGACAGTGAGTCCAAACGTCTTGGTGTTAAAAGAGCAGACGGTCAGTTTGTTTTGGCCGGTAATATCCTCGTTCGTCAAAGAGGAACACATATTCATCCAGGCAAAAACGTTGGCTTAGGTTCTGATGACACTCTTTTTGCTTTAATCGATGGAAAGGTTAAGTTTGAACGCGTAGGTCGTGACCGCAAACAAGTTAGCGTTTACGCTGCCAACTAGTAAACAATTTACGGCTTGGGCTTTTTTTGCCTAAGCCGTTTTTATTTTAAAGGAAGTAGTTATGTTTATAGATATAGCACAAATTCACTTAAAGGCGGGTAACGGCGGAAACGGCTGTGTTTCCTTTCACCGCGAAAAATATGTTGCAGCAGGTGGCCCCGACGGGGGCGACGGCGGCAGGGGCGGTAATATTTTGTTTTATGCCGACGATAACCTGTCAACCCTTGCCGATTTTCGTTATAAACGCAAATACGCGGCAGAAAACGGGGGCGATGGCAGACCGTCGCGTTGCAGCGGTAAAAAGGCGCAAGATTTAGTTATTGCCGTGCCAAAAGGCACCTTAATTAAAGATAGTGAAAGCGGTAAAATTATTGCCGATATTTCAGAAAGTGAGCCGGTTATAATTGCCCGTGGCGGTAACGGCGGTTGGGGTAACCAACATTTTTCAAATTCCACACGTCAAATTCCGCGTTTTGCAAAACCGGGTGCTAAAGGCGAAGAATTTGATGTAACGCTTGAATTAAAACTTTTGGCAGACGTTGGGCTTGTTGGTTTCCCAAATGTTGGCAAATCAACCTTGGTAAGCGTTGTAAGCGAAGCCAAGCCAAAAATTGCAAACTACCACTTTACCACCTTAACACCTGTTTTGGGGGTTGTTAGAATGGGCGAGGGAAGTTCGTTTGTTATGGCAGATATCCCCGGTCTTATTGAAGGCGCGCACGAAGGAATTGGCTTAGGCCACGAATTTTTGCGCCATGTTGAGCGTTGCCGTTTGCTTGTGCACGTTATTGATATTTCGGGCAGCGAGGGCAGGGACCCTATTGAAGATTTTAATAAAATAAACGATGAACTCGTTAAGTTTTCACCCACACTTGCAGAAAGACCGCAAATTGTTGTTGGTAATAAATGCGATTTAACCGACGACAGCGAGGTAGAAAAAATTGCAAAATATTTTACCGAAAAAGGTTATGCATTCTTCCCTGTTATGGCGGCAATTGCCCACGGCACAAAAGAACTTATAGATTATATTGCGGCAGAACTTAATAAACTTCCGCCAATAATTCGTTACGAAAGTGAAATTGGGGTAGAAGAACTGCATTTGCCTAAGCGCGAAAGCCGTAACTTTACATTGCGAGAAGAAAATGGCGTTTATTATGTTGAAAACTGCGAATGGCTTGAGCCCATTATGAATACCATTGACCCCAACGATTACGAAGCGTTGCAGTATTTTGAAAGGGTGCTTAAAACCAGCGGAATTATAACCGCACTTAAACGCGCGGGTGTAAACGAAGGGGATAGTGTAAATGTCAACGGATTTGAATTTGAATATGTTGATTGATGAACAGTTAATTAAAAATTTAAACCCCGCAACATACGCTTTTGTTGGTGATGCGGTGTATACTTTGTTTGTTAGAATGGAACTTGCAAAAACACCGCGACAATCTAAAGAACTGCATGCAAGCAGCGTTGAATATGTTAAAGCAACGGCACAGGCAAAGGCGTATGAAATTATAAAGGAATTTCTTACCGAAACCGAAGAAGCCATTTATAAACGGGGTAGAAACTTTCACACAAACAACACCCCTAAAAACGCAAGTAACGCCGAATACCACAGTGCCACTGGCTTAGAAACACTTTTTGGTTATCTTTATTTAACCGAAAATGTAAACAGGGCAAAAGAACTTTTTGCTGTAATTTGGGAAAGTATATAAAACAAAACCTCAAAGCTGGGCTTTGAGGTTTTTATATTTAGTTATTTATTTTGGTCGTTCTTTTTGTTTTGTTCGTTTTTCTTGTTCTGGTTGTTTTTGTTTTGCTCGTTTTTCTTGTTTTGTTCGTTTTTGTTTTGGTTGTTATCGTAATTCTGGTTCATTAAAAGTCACCCCGCTTTCTTTTTTAGTATTAGCAAAGAAGCGGGGTTTATTCTTTTTATATGCCAAACAGATTTTGGGCGTTTTTATAGGTTGTATTTAAAACTTCTTCTTCCGAAATATTTAAAATTTCAGCAAGTTTTCGTGCAACGTAAATAATAAGCCCACTGTGGTTGGTTTTTCCGCGGAATGGTTCGGGCGCCATATAGGGCGCGTCGGTTTCAAGCAAAATACGGTTTAAGGGTATGTTTTTTACAACTTCCGGCAGTTTTTTGTTGTTTTTAAAGGTTAAAACACCGCCAACACCAATATAAAGCCCAAGTTTTACAACTTCCTGTGCCATTTCGCTACTTCCCGAAAAACAATGAAGCACACCGTTTGGCTTATACTCTTTTAAAATATTAAGGGTGTCTTCGTGGGCATCGCGGTCGTGTATAATTACAGGTTTATTCGCCTTTTTTGCAAGTAGGATTTGTTTTACAAAAATTTCCTTTTGGCAGTCTTTATGCTCTTTGTCCCAATAATAGTCTAACCCAATTTCGCCAACGGCAACCACTTTTTCTTTTTGTAAAAGTTTTTCTAATTTTTTTAAATCGCAGTAGTTATTAGCGGCAAATTCGGGGTGAAAACCAACAGCCGAATACAAAAACGGGAATTTTTTTGAAAATTCAATACATTTTTGGCTTGATTTTAAATCGCAACCGCAGTTAATTATTCCGCCTACACCGTAAGAAGAATTAAGAACGGCAAAAAGTTCTTCGCGGTCATTATCAAACCGTTCATCGTCAAAATGTGCGTGGGTATCAAAAATAACGGGCGCGGTTATTTTTTCATTATAAAAACAATAATCCATTATCTAATTTTACTGCCTTCTTTAATTTCGTCGGCAAAAATAACCTTAACTGTGTCATCTTCGTCGGCAGCCAAAATCATACCGTTAGATTCAACACCGCAAAGCACAGCCGGTTTAAGGTTCGCAACCACAATAACGGTATGGCCAATTAAATCTTCGGGGCTATACCATTTTGCAATGCCCGAAGCAACTATTCGGTCTTTGCCGCTGCCGTCGTTCAAGGTTAATTTTAAAAGTTTTTTGGCGCGTGGAATTGGCTCACACGCAATAACCTTTGCGGTTTTAAGTTCAACCTTTGCAAAGTCATCAATAGTAATTTGCGCTAAACTAACTGTGTTTTCGGCTTTTTCGGTTTCCTTTGCCTTGGCTTCGTTTTCGGCAGCAATTTCTTCTAAAACTTTAGCAGCGTCAAGTCGTGCAAAAAGCGGCACCGCTTCTTTTACAGTAAATTCCTTAACCGCACCAAAGGTTGCGTCTTTATTATCACTGCCAATAAGGTCGGCAATTTTTTCGGCTGTATCGGGAATAATGGGCAAAAGCAATACACCCAAAATTCTAATTGCTTCAAGCAAATTGTAAAGCACACCTTCTAAATAATCTGCTTTTTCAGGGTCTTTGGCAAGTGCCCAAGGCATTGTTTCGTCAATATACTTGTTTAGGCGCTTTGCAAGGTTTAATACTGCTTCACAAGCATCGGCATTGTGGTAGCTGTCCATTTGTTTGGTGTATTCCTTAACAGACTTTTCTATACAAGCAAACAAATCTTTTTCACATTCGTTTAAATAAACTTTTGCCCGAACCTTACCACCAAAATACTTGTTTGTCATAGCAATAGAACGGTTAACAAGGTTACCGTAAATGTTGGCAAGTTCGGCGTTAAACTTGTTTATAAAACTTTCATAGGTAATACTTCCGTCATTAGCAAAGGAAACTTCAGAAAGCAAATAATATCTAACGGCATCAACACCAAAACGGTTTGCCAGTTCATCGGCATAAATGGTGTTTCCCTTAGATTTGCTCATTTTGTCTTCGCCCACAAGCACCCACGGGTGGCCAAGAACTTGTTTAGGTAGCGGTTCACCCAAAGCCATAAGAATAATGGGCCAGTAAATTGTGTGGAAACGAACAATATCTTTGCCAATAACGTGCAAATCGGCAGGCCAATATTTTTTATACATATCACTGCTGCCGTCGGGGTTATAGCCAATACCCGTTGCATAGTTTGAAAGAGCGTCAAGCCAAACGTAAATTACGTGTTTATCGTCAAAACTTACAGGAATACCCCATTTAAAAGATGTTCTTGAAACGCATAAATCAGA
This sequence comes from Acutalibacteraceae bacterium, assembly GCA_045655165.1. Lineage (GTDB taxonomy): Bacteria > Bacillota > Clostridia > Oscillospirales > Acutalibacteraceae > SIG607. The sequence goes on along the minus strand of JAZOOT010000049.1, from coordinate 17,157 downwards.
AAGACCCGGTTTTAAGAAGTTGTTAATCATTTCGTTCTTTCTTGATTCAGGTTTTATAAAATCGGGGTTTTCTTCGTAATATTTTAAAAGGCGGTCTTGGTATTTGCCAAGTTTTAAAAAATATGCTTCTTCCTTTGCATCGCTAACGTCACGTCCGCAGTCGGGGCATTTACCGTCAACCAGTTGCGAAGATGTAAAGAAAGATTCGCAAGGAACACAATATTTGCCTTCGTATTCGCTTTTGTAAATATCGCCCTGTTCGTAAAGTTTTTTAAATATTTTAGAAACAGCTTCTTCGTGGTCCTTATCGGTTGTGCGAATAAACTTATCGTATGTTGTGTTAAGCGAATTCCAAACTGATTTAATTTGGTCAGATGCATTATCAACGTACTGCTTTGGAGAAATACCTTTTTCCTTTGCTTTTTCTTCAATTTTTTGGCCGTGTTCATCAGAACCGGTCATAAAATAAACATCATAACCCAAAAGGCGTTTGTAACGCGCAATCATATCCGCTAAAACAATATCGTAAGCGTTGCCAATATGCGGTTTGCTTGAAGCATAAGCAATAGCGGTGGTAATATAAAACTTTTTGTTTTCCATAACTGTTTCTCCTCGTTGTTAGCCAAAGCAGTTAAACCCAAATCAGATTTTGGGGTTATGATTTTACGCTGTGGCTTTGTTAAAATACTCGTTAATCCGTTAGGATTAACTGCGTTTTGTGCCTCGCCACACCGAAAATCCTTTTACCACAAAATTCTACGACCTAAAAGGCGCGGATTTATGTGTGGATTTTGGTGATGCGAAGCGCATAAGGCTGTCGCCTATGGGCGACAAAGAGCCAAAAGGCGCCTTAAGCCCGCCTTTTTAGGCAGGTTCGGGTTTAAATGCTTTGGCTATGCCAAGCAGTTCTAAACTTGGCTACTGTTTTTTCTTCTGCGCCCAAGCCCGACATTATAACTGCGTAAAAAATTGCAGTTTGCGACCAAATCATGGTCATATCGGTTGTGGCGTGTAATAAAACTGCGGCACCAACTGCCATAATTAAAGCGGTTATATGGCTTTTACGAAGTAGTCGGTTGCAGATTATTAAAGTGCGAAAATAAAGTATAAAGCAAATACTTACTAAAAATGTTCCCACAATACCAAAACTTAATAAAAGTTCTAAAACAAAATTGTGGGCGTGGCTGGTTAAATAGCGCACATTTGTTAGTGTGCGGTATGTGAAGAACCCTTTGCCAAAAAGAAAATTATTTGGTATATGGTCAATGGTGTCTTGCCATATTAAAACGCGGTTGTCGGTGGTTATGTTAGATTCGCTTAATCGCGGAAAAATTTCGGGTACAAGGTATAAAAACAAAAGCCCAAAAATACAAATAACCAAAAACCAACGAAGCAAACGGTGTTTTCCTGTTAGTGAAAGCAATACCGATACCCCTGCAAACACTTCTAAAAAAGCAAACATACTTCCCGTAAAGTACATACAAATTCCGCATCCCAAAGCAATAAGATAATAAACAATATCTTTACCCTTTTTTGTGGCAATTTTATATGCGCAAATAAGAATGCATCCAGCCAAAATTGAGCCCAAGTAATTACTGTTGTAAAACCACAAAGTACAACGGTAAGACGGTACATTAAAATTTAGAATTTTTGAAAATACACAACCAATAAAAACAATTATACAGGCAGCGCAAATTAAATTAAGTGTCCATTCAAAAAGTTCTTTCGTCATTGTGCTTCTTAAAAAAATACCAATAATGGTAATCATTAAAAACAAAAACGAAAGGGAAAGCCCCTTTGTGTTATTGTTAAAATATGCCGTTAGCATACTTAAAAGCAAAAATGCAAAGGCCAAAAAAGAACTTTTATATTTAAAAATTTCTTTTTGCGTTTTAGGAAACACCGCAATAAAAACACCGCAGGCGTAAATTATTAAAGGGGTAATTTTATGGTGCGAAAAACAGGCAACAACCGATAAAAAGCAAATAATAACGGTGTAAATATCAGTATTAAACAGTGTATTTGCAAGTGTATTGGCACTGCTTTTCATAAAATCACTCCCTTACGGTTTAGTAAACAAATACGCAATAAGTGTTAGTATAAGTGTTGCTAATTTAAACAACAAAATATCAAATGCCGAAATAAACAGCGAAGCCGCTAAAAAGTGGTTGTATGCAAAGAACACAAAACCAACCACAATAGAAATTATACAAGCGGCAACAAGCAGAAGGTTTGCTTTTTTAATTTTTACCGAACAACCAATAATTCCTGCCAAAGCGTCGGCCTTGCCTGTTAAAAATCCAAAAGAATCGGCACTTTCCTTTTTGGCGGTAGCGTTTTTATACATATGAACACCGCTTCCGCCCATAATTTTAACTGAATCTGTGAAAAGTTCAAAATAATCGCAAAGCATTTCTTCACAAATGTTTTGGTCGCAGTTGTTAATAAGCAAGGTAATACCCATTCCCGTAATTCTTTGCAGTTGTTTTGTAACGCTTTTTTGGGGTTCATAACTTACCGCCAAAAGCGCACATGCTTTACCGTCGCGCGCAAGGTAAACAGGAAAGTAACCTTCGCTTAATAAACGCTTGTCTTCCTGCGCATCGCCAACGGGAATTTCGTGGGCAAGCATTAAAGCGCGGTTGCCAATAAACACACGGCTGTCGCCAACCCAACCTGTAATACCAAGCCGTTCTTCATATTTAATAGAATCGGCAACCGGTATATCAACTTCGCTATTGGTTTCGGTAGCCGCCTTAAAAATGGGGTAAAGAGGGCTTTTAACCGTTTGTGTAATAGCTGCCGCAATGGCAATGGTTTCTTCTAAATTGTTTTCGCTTAAAATGTTAAGGGTGTGCAGTTTAACAGAACCTTTTGGGAAAATAGCATCGCAGTCAAGCGCAACGGCATTACATTCTTCAAGTTTAATTGCTGATTTAACACCTGTTATTGCACCGCCTAATTTGTTTAGTTTAGAACAAGCCGAAGAAAGCGGTAAGGTGTTTACACCAAACAAAATAAAGGGGCAAAACAGCGAAGAAAGGACTGAAAAAGCAATAACACCGCTTGTAAAATCGGAATGGTAAAAACCAATTACCAAAGAAAATAATGCATTTAAAATAATGCTTGCAAGTGCCACAATGCGTGTAAGCGAATGTAAATCTCGGTCTATTGTGCTGTTTTTAATAAAATCTTTTAAAAAATCGGTTTCCTGCGCGGCGGCAACCAAAATATCGCCGTCAATAGCCCTGTGCGCCATTGCAAAGGTTGTGGGCGAATCGTCTATAAGCGAAACGGCGTGTTTTGTGCCTTTTGATGTGGCTAAACGGAAGTTTTTATAAATGTAAAGCGAATTTTTAAACAAGAATATATTTCTTGCCAAAGTGTTGGTAACCAACAATAAAGCCAAACCCGAAACGGTTATTGCGCTTAATTTAAGTGCGGTAGCAAAAACCATGCCGCTAAAAGTAAAAAGTTCGCAAAAGAAAAATATAACGTCGTTCATGCACCTTTTTGTAAATAATGATGGCAACGCAAGGACACAGTCGTACCCTGCAAAAAGCGAAATTGCTGCGCCAATAAAACTTGCAACAACCGCCGCGGTGCTTTTTTCGCTTTGCACACTAATAGCGGTTATGCCAACCACAATAAAGGCAATTACTGCTGCAAAAAGCATTAAAAAGCGGTTTCGGCGGTTTAAAAGCAATTTTTTTCGAACACCTTTTATGTTTTTTGCACCGGTATATTCATAATTTGGTATAAAATCTTCATCGGGGTCGGCTTCTTTTATTTGTTCAAACTCTGCCTTTGGCGGTGTTTTCTTTAAAATTTCTGAAGAAATATCAATTTCGCAACTGTGTTCTAAACCTTTTGGAGTAACAACCACAGGAATGGTTTTGGTAAAACTAAGGGTATCTTCCTGTGTTTCTTCTGCATCTTCGGTTTTGGCTATCATTTCAATATCCGAAATAACCTGGGTTTTAGTAAGGTCTTCCATAGTGGTAACAACCTCTTCTTCTTCGCCAAGCTGAATTTCTTCAATTTCAACTTTGTCATCGTCTTCAATGCCTAAAATCTTTTCAACACTGTCAAGAATATAAAGCGGTTCTTCTTTTGGCAGTTCACCATCGTTATCGGTAAGAAAAGGCATACACATTTGAAAAAGACTAACTTCGCCTTGTTCACCGTCTTCAACATTTTCTTCGGCTTCTTCGGGGTATGGGCCGGTAATATCGTCAAAAACCGAAAGCTGAACGCCGTAATCACTGTTTTCTTCTTCGGTTTTTTCTTCCTCTTCGACATCAAAAATTTCGGTGTTTACCGAAAAAGTAGAAAAAACAATTTCATCTTGTAAACTATCATTGTTTTCTTCTTGGCCAATTATTTTCTTTTTTAGTTCTTCAAACGGAGAAATATTTGGAAAAAAAGTTTTGTTTTCTTCTTCGTGCTCAATTTCATCCTTTGTTAAAACGTAAGGAGAAAGCGGCTTTTCATACGCAGAAGATTCCTTTAATTCCTCTATTTCTTCGGGGGTTAAAATATCATATAAACTTTGATTCCGTTTTTTCTTTGAAAAAGGATTCATGTTTTAAAAAATTCCCTTCATTTGTTTCTTTTTTTAACAACTTCGTACATTAAAATTCCTGCCGCAACTGAAGCGTTAAGTGAATTTATTTTGCCAAACATGGGTAAACTTATAATTTCATCGCACCGTTTGGCAACCAAATTTCCAATGCCTTTGCCTTCGTTTCCAATAACCAAAGCGCAGGGCATACTGTAATCAAACTGTGTGTAATCTTTGCCGTCCATATCGGCGCCAAAAACCCAAACACCTTTTTTTTTAAGTTCTTCAATGGTGGAGGCAATGTTTGTAACCTTTGCAACCGCCATATATTCAAGCGCGCCGCTTGCTGATTTAGCAACCGTTGCATTAAGCGAAGCACTGCGCCTTTTTGGAATTATAATTCCGTGTACACCACTGCATTCTGCCGTTCTAATAATTGCGCCTAAGTTGTGCGGGTCTTCTATTTCATCGCAAACAATAATAAACGGCGGTTCATTTCTTTCTTCGGCAATTTTTAAAATATCATTAACAGTAACATAATTTTGCACCGAAAACGAAACCGCAACGCCTTGGTGGTTAATGCCGTTTGCCAAAAAATCAAGTTTTTTGGGCGAAACTTCTTTTACCAAAATGCCCTTTTCTTTGCACTTTGCAATAATTGCGGTAACAGTACCGCCCGTTACGCCGTGGGCGACCAAAAGTTTATCAATTTCCCTGCCCGAACGCACGGCTTCTAAACAAGAATTTCTGCCAAAAATTAAATTTTCAAAAGAATTGTTTTCTTCTTTTTGTTCATTATTCTTAAATTCCATTAAAGAAAACCCTTTCAACATACTTATTCCATTGTATTATAACATAACTTTTTGCATTTTTAAATAGTAAATATATAAATATATTATAATATTTTGGGAAACAATATAAAAAAGGAGTTTTTTTATGAACAAAATAAAAGATATAAAGGCGTTTTCATTACTTGATTCCCGCGGAACACCCACTTTGGGCGTTCACCTTGCCCTTAGTGACGGCAGCAAGGGGTTTTCTATTGTGCCGTCGGGTGCCTCAACCGGTAAACACGAAGCAGTTGAACTGCGTGATAACGACCCGCATTATTTTTTGGGCAAAAGCGTAAACACCGCTAAAAACAATGTAAACGATACAATTTTTACTGCGCTTTTTAATAAAAGTTTTTCTTCGCAAGAACAGTTTGATAACGCCTTAATAGCCCTTGACGGCACAAAGAATAAATCTAACTTGGGTGCAAACGCTCTTTTGGGTGTGTCGCTCGCGTTTGCAAGGGCGGTTTCGGCATCTAAAAAAGTACCGCTTTACCGCTATATGGGCGGTGAACAGGCAAAAAGTTTGCCAACGCCAATGCTTAACATTTTAAACGGCGGTGCCCACGCAAAAAATAATTTAGATATTCAGGAATTTATGATTGTGCCAAAGGGTATTGAAAACTTTGGCGAACAGCTTCGCGCTTCGTGTGAAATTTACGGTGCGCTTAAAAATATTTTAAATAAATCTTTGCTTTCAACTTCGGTTGGCGACGAGGGCGGTTTTGCACCTAATTTAGAAAGCGAAACCGAAGCACTTGATTTAATTTGCGAAGCCATAAAAACCGCGGGTTACAGTGAAAAAGAAATAAAAATTGCTTTGGATATTGCTTCAAGCGAATGGGTAAAAGATGATGGCTATTTTTTGCCAAAAGCCAAACAAAATTTTACGGCAACCGATTTAATAAACCGCTATAATACGCTTTGTAATTCTTACCCAATAGTTTCTATTGAAGACGGCTTGGGCGAAGATGATTTTACAAATTGGCAAACGCTAACAAATGAACTTGGCAGTAAAATCATGTTGGTTGGCGACGATTTATTTGTTACAAACAAAGAACGCTTAACTAAGGGAATAAGCGAAAAAATTGGCAACAGTATTTTAATAAAATTAAACCAAATAGGAACTTTGAGTGAAACGTTAGAGGTTATAAATATTGCAAAAAAACACGGATATAAACCCATTGTTTCGCACCGTTCGGGCGATAGCGAAGACAGTTTTATAGCCGATTTAGCGGTGGCAACAAACTCACCTTGTATTAAAACGGGCGCGCCCTGTCGAAGCGAACGCACCGCGAAATATAACCGACTTTTGCTTATAGAAAATGAAATAAAAGGAATAGAAAATGAATAGTAAAAAATATTTGTTAATCTTTTTGTTTTCCGCCGCCGTTTACGGCGGCGTGGAAATTTTGTGGCGCGGCCACACCCACCCTTTAATGCTTTTGGCAGGCGGAATTTGCGGTATTTTGCTTTTGCTTGTAAACAGGGTAATGAAAGGCGAAAGGTATTTGTATAAATGTATTGTGGGCAGTTTAATTATTACGGCAGTTGAACTTGTTTTTGGCTTAATTTTTAATGTAGGACTTAAACTAAATATTTGGGATTACAGCAATTTAAAGTTTAATTTTTTAGGGCAAATAAGTTTGCTTTTTACTGTTATTTGGGGGTTTATTTGCGCCGCCGCTTTTCCAATTTTAGAACGAATGAATTATGCTTTACAAAAATAGCAAAGAATGATATAATTAAATGGTTAGGTGGTGAAACGCTTTGTTTATTAAACGCGCATGGGCAGAAATTGACGTTTCGGCTCTTGTACATAACTTTAACATAATTAAAGAAAAAATGGGTTCTTCTAACATTATGGCGGTTGTTAAGGCAGATGCTTACGGCCATGGTGTTGATATTGTTGTACCCGTTTTAAAAGAGTTGGGTGCATCTTCTTTTGCCGTTGCCGATATTGGCGAAGCGTTGGAGGCAAGAAAATACGCGGGTAATTCTCCCGTTTTAATTTTAGGTTACACTCCGCCCGAAGCAGTAAACCTTTTGGCGCAAAACAATGTTATTCAAACGGTTTACGATTATCAGTATGCCAAACAGTTAAACGAGTCGGCAGAAAAACAAAATATTAAATTAAATTGCCACATAAAACTTGATACCGGAATGGGCCGTCTTGGGTTCGATTGCCGAAGTGACGACCTTTTTGGGCTTAATGAATTAAAAGAATTAAAGCAGTTTGAAAATTTAATTTTTGATGGAATATATACGCATTTTGCCGTTGCCGATTCTGAAAACGAAAGCGATTACAGTTTTACAAATAACCAATACTGCCGTTTTAAAACGGTGTGTGAAGAACTTGAAAAATTCGGTTTTTCCTTTAAATACACCCATTGTTGTAATTCGGCGGGTATTTTATTGCATAATGATAAATATCTTGATTTGGGCCGAAGCGGTATAATTCTTTACGGCCTTGTGCCCGATGAAAGCATTGAAAATAAAAACGGTTTAATTCCGGTTATGGAATTTAAAACTGTTGTAACAATGGTTAAAACCTTAAGAAAGGGCGAAAGCGTTAGTTACGGCAACACCTTTACGGCAAATAAAGATTTAAAGGTGGCAACCCTTGCAGTTGGCTATGCCGACGGTTATCCAAGGGCGCTTTCAAACAAGGGATACGTGCTTATAAACGGTAAAAAATGCCGTATTTTAGGCAGGGTATGTATGGACCAAACGGTGGTTGATGTTACAGACACAAAGTGCAAAATTGGCGACCAAGCATTGCTTTTCGGCAAGGAACTTGCCGTAGAAGAAGTGGCTAAATTGTGCAATACCGTAAATTACGAAATTATTTGCGGTTTAAAATCACGCGTAACAAGAATTTCAGTTTAAAAAGGGGAAGTAAAAATGAAAAAGTTTTTTGCAGATTTCAAGGCGTTTATTAGTAAGGGGAACATAATTGATATGGCTGTCGGCGTTATTGTCGGCGGTGCATTCAGCAAAATAGTATCATCGCTTGTTGCCGATATTATTAACCCGCTTATCGGCCTTGCAACTGGCAAGGTTGCGCTTTCGGATATGAAGTACATATTACAGCCCGAAATTGTTGACAGTGTAACAAGTGAAGTAACACAAGCGGAAATTGTCCTTAATTACGGTAACTTCTTGCAAATGATAATTGACTTTTTAATTATTGCATTTTCTATTTTTGTTGCACTTCGTGTAATGATGAAGGCACAGGAAAAATTTAATGCGCTTGTTAAAAAGAAAGAAGAGGAAGAAAAAGCGGCCGAACCCACAACAAAGGTTTGCCCCTACTGCAAAAGCGAAATTGCAATAGATGCAACACGCTGCGCCCACTGCACTTCTGAAATTGAATAACAAAAAGCCGTATGCCAACGCATACGGCTTAATTTTTTATCGGCGCCTGTTTACCAGTGCCAGTAACCTTAAAAACTGTGCTAAAGAAGTAACCAGTGCGGCAACATAGGTAAGTGCCGCGGCGGTAAGTATTTTTCTAACCCCTGTTGTATCGGCACCGCCGTTTAAGGTGAGGTCTTCGTTTACACCTTGCATTGCGCGTTTTGAAGCGTTAAATTCAACGGGCAAGGTTATAAGCTGAAACAGCATTGAAAGTCCAAAGAAGGTAACGCCCAATATTGACAGCGGATAAAAACTGAACAAAAATCCCAAAAACACAAGCGGAATACAAAGTGAAGAACCAATGCGCGTTATTGGAATAATTGAATTCCTAATTTTAAGTGGCGCATATTTTGTTGCGTACTGAATTGCGTGGCCTGCTTCGTGACAAGCAATACCAACCGCAGCAACGGTGTTTTTGGAAAAAACATTTTCGCTTAAATAAATGGTGTTTGTTCTTGGGTCAAAGTGGTCGGTTAAATTGCCACGGCAAGTTTTGATGTCAACCCCGTTAATGCCGTTTAAATAAAGAAGTCGTCTTGCTGCTTCTTCACCCGTTAGGGTTGAACTAACTTTAGAATATTTTGAAAAGTTTGATTTAACCTTTATTTGGGCAAACAAAGCCAAAATAAGCCCTGCAAATAAAAGTAAAATAGAATAAGTGTAAAGTGAATCGTTATTCAAATAATATCCGTAATAAAAGAAAGGCATACTAAACTCCTATTTTTTTAAAATCTCACAGGTTACAACAAAACGAGTATTATTGTTTCCGTCTTCAAAATATTCGTAGGTGTTGTTTGAAGTGAAAGCAATTATATATTCGATTAATCTACTGCTGCCCGATGGTGAAATTTGCTGTATTTTAAGGGAAGTCGGCTTACCGTTTTTGTCGTAGGTGTATGCTTGTTCTAAAGTGTAAACATTTTCAAGCGATTTATAAACAATATGGCCTTTTCCGTCAAAAATAACAACCAATTTGTCACCGTCTTTTGAGATTAAGTTGTATTTATATTCTGACACTTTTTCGGCGGTATATTCGGTTTCGGTATCGGAAATAGTATATAAGGCCGAAACAAGATTGCCTTTTTCATCGTAATTATACTTTGTGTTTTCGGTTTTATATTCTGCACCGTAAAAAACGGAAGATTCGCTTGTTAAAAATCCCCATTCATTAAAGGTATAAAAATCTGAATGTACCAAAGTTTCGCCTTGGTAACAGTCAACCTTAACAGGCAAATAAACTGTTTCTTTTTTGCAGCCGCAAAGCGAAAAAACCACACAAAATGCAACTAAAAATATACTTAAAAGGCGTTTAAACGTTAAACAAGAATTCAACAACATCACCGTCATTCATAACATATTCTTTGCCTTCGGTTCTAACTAAACCTTTGGCTTTTGCATTGGCAAGGTTACCGCAGTCAACTAAATCGTTAAAAGCAACAACCTGTGCGCGAATAAAACCGCGTTCAAAATCGGTGTGAATTTTACCTGCAGCACCGGGCGCTTTGGTGCCTTTTTTAATGGTCCAAGCGCGGACTTCTTTTTCGCCCGCGGTTAAAAACGACATAAGCCCTAATAGCGAATAACTTTTTTGAATAAGGCGGTCAAGACCCGAATTGCTTAAACCAAGTTCAGCCAAAAACATAAGTTTTTCTTCGCTGTTCATTTCGGCAATGTCTTCTTCAAGTTTAGCGCAAATAGGCAAAACTTCGGCGCCTTGTTCTTTTGCAAGCACGCAAACTTTCTGGTAATTTTCGTTGTTTTCAATATCGCCCTCTAAAAAGTCGCTTTCGCTTAAATTGGCAGCATAAATAACGGGTTTGCTGGTTAAAAGAAAAACTGTTGCCATAATTTCTTTTTCTTCTTCGCTCATTGCCATGCTTCTTGCGGGTTTACCGCTTTCTAAATGAGAATAAAGTGCCTTTAAGAAATCATATTCACCTTGCAAAGTTTTATTTCCCTTTAAATCTTTGGCAGTTTTTTGAATACGGCGCTCAAGCATTTCCATATCCGAAAAAATAAGTTCAAGTTCAATGGTTTCAATGTCACTTAGCGGGTCTACCTTGCCGTCAACGTGAATAATGTTATCATCGTTAAAACAACGAACAACATGCACAATAGCATCGGTTTCACGAATGTTTGCAAGAAATTTGTTGCCAAGACCCTCGCCCTTAGAAGCGCCCTTTACAAGCCCCGCAATATCAACAAATTCAATGGTAGCGGGAACAATAGGCGGAACTTTTACGTCGGTTGTATACATTTTGCAAAGCGCGTCAAGTCGGCTGTCGGGCACCGCAACAATGCCAACGTTTGGCTCAATAGTGCAAAAAGGAAAGTTTGCCGAAGCCGCACCTGCGTTTGTAATAGCGTTAAAAAGGGTTGATTTGCCAACATTTGGCAAACCCACAATACCAAGTTTCATATTTCTCTATATCTCCTTTAAAATCGTTTATTTATCAGGGTTTTCGGAGTATGGCGTATATCTACTACTCCATTTCTACTCCATTTTTACTCCATTTTCGTATAGAGTTATATTAAGATTTATCTAAAACCTGATTATTTTCAAATTGCTTTATAGCCTGGTCCATAGACTCAGTTATAACGTGAACATAACGGTCCATCGTTGTTTTGATACTGGCATGACCGAGTAGTTTTTGCAGCACCTTCGGTTGCATACCTGCCTCGATTGCTCTTGTGGCGTAGGTGTGACGTAGAGCGTGCATACAAAATCGTTTGATTCCCGCCTCGTCACAAAGCTTATAAAGATGCGTGTCGTAGGAACTGTTCTTTGCCGGTTCTCCCGTACGCCAATTGATAAACACAAGATCTCCCATCACAAGCTGAGAGGTGGCACCTGTTCGCCTGTCTATGTATTCAAGTGTTTCTGAAAGCAAGGGAGACTTTTTCCTATGCTCACGATTATCCCATATCTCTTTCAGAATATTGTATGCGCGTTCTGTCAGAGGTATGGTGCGATAGCTTTGCGGTGTCTTGGGCGGTCCTGCTCGCCAATATCCTTGTTTGTGTCTGTACTCCAAAGTTTTGTTGACGGTAAGCGTGCGTTTCTCAAAATCAATCGCATCCCACGTAAGTCCTATCAGCTCGCCTGTTCGTAAACCTGTCTCAAGAATCAAAGCGTATTGACTATAATTATGAGAACGCTTTGCGGCTTCGAGAAAAATTCGTTGTTCCTCACGAGTTAAGAATTTTATATCATCCTTCGCCCGAACAGGTTTTGTGTATCGAACACCGTTCATAGGGTGCTTTATGATTAAATCATTCATCAGTGCCGCTTTCAGCATCGTCCCCATTGCGATATAGGTTTGTCGGATGGTTGAGCCTGCATAGGTATCATCCATTTGCAGTAAAACCTTTTTGCAATGCATTGGCTTTACGTTAGCAATTGCCATTTTACCGATGACCGGTTGAATATTGAAGGTGTATCGTTCGCGATAATTTCGCAGTGTGTTCGGCGCAAGATCTCCAACGATGTTTTCTATCCAAAATTCAAACCATTCATCAACCGTAGTTTCGGTCGGAACAAAAATGCCCTCATGCTTATCGGCATACTTGCTTTCTTCAATCCAGTTACGAGCTTCGGGAATGGTAGCAAAATATTTTTCGTGACGATTACCTAATTTGTCAACAAATCTTGCGCTGTATAAACCATCCTTTCTTTGACGAATGCCTTTACCGCATTCTTTACCTTTTAAATTCTTTCCCAACATGTACTCCTTTCCCACTGAGAAAAGAGCACACCGCTACACAATAAGTATAACATAAAGTGCATCTTTTCTCAAGTGATTAAACATTATTTTTGTAATTTTTTTGATCGTCGAGTTATATCGTCAGTCTTGAACTGATAAACTCTTCAAACTCTTTACGTTTTACCAACTTCTTCTTACCCACAAAAAGTACGAACGGACAGTTAGGTGTGCGAAGCATCTCATCAATTTTATTAATTCCAATATTGCTGTACTCGGCGGCTTCACGTATGGTCAACGCCAACTTTTCGTGGATAGGAACCGTTTGAACATTATTTGTCATAACAGTTTTATCCTCCTAAGATGTTTTTTCCGAAAACATTTGTGGATAAAACTTGAGAAATCCTTTTTATTCATTTCAAGAAAACATTAACTAATTTTTTTCGAAGAAGATTGGCTAAAAAACAAAAAGAACACCACCGCAGTAAGTGATGTCCCCATAAAAAACACAGATATGTAGCAAAGCATGTCCCTAAAGAGAGAGTTTTCCGCAGTATGTGGTGATACCTTTTCCTTTTATTAAGCGGAGCAAAGATGACCCCGACTAAACTTATCCGTAGTAAAGGATGTCCCCACAGCATTACCACTATCCGTAGTAAAGCGTGATACCGTCTTATGAAGAAGCGTCCGCACTAAATATGTCCCTACTTATTAAGGGTAATGCCAAAAAGATGATTTTGCAGAAATACACTCCCCCTTATAGGGTAATTTTTGATTTACAATAATAATCGTACCTTATACAATGCTCAGCCGATGGAATGTTTATAAAAATCTAACTTTATCGTTCAAAATCATTAAAAAGCTTTTATTTTCGTTTTTCTATGACCAAAAGATAAAAAACTATAAAAATGATTTACTGTTCGATATGATTAGAGTTCGAGAGTTTTTTGCGCCTCTCGTTTTTGTATTTTAGACATTTTGAGAGAGCAAAATGATGCTCTGTCTTTTTCACATTTACCTTCTTTTTAGTTTTAAGAGCATCATACTTTCGGTTTTAGATGACAAAGAAATTATTTACATTTTGAGGTTGACAAGAGGGAGAAAAATCTGAGCATCACAAAGGGACAGTCATCTTTTATAATCTCCAAATGTAAATCATCGCAAATCGAATCGCACGAAATGACAGTCATTTATTCTCTCAAAACGTAAGTGAACCCCTCATTAGAAAACGACAGTTTTCCCTATAATTAATCTCCTATTAATCTAAAAATAATCTATGAAGGTCATATACAAACGAGTACCATCTAATCATCCAGAAGAGAAAATCATCATCATTTGCAACCGACAATCATAAAAAAATATCCCCATAAGAGAACGACCTGTGCCCGAAAGGGTGCAGGTCGTTAATGTTTTCTTGAACTGAACATATAAAGTTTTTTTACATTCTCTACAGAAATTTTATAAAGGAAATTTCTTATTACGGCATAAAACTGCGAAAAAATCAAGAAAATTTTATCTTTTTAACCGCAAAATCAAGAAATTACCATCAAAAATTCTTAAATCTTGTCCAAAGTTAATGTTTTCTTGAAATGCAAAAATAAGATACAGCAGGTTTTATATGTTGAAAAATTTATTTGTGGCGGTCAAATAAGTTCTCTCAACGAGAATTTAAAAGAAAGAAGAATGTAATCATGACAACTAAACATCATTTTGTATTAACAAAAAAGGAACCCGAGTTAATCGCATTTATTACCTCGCTACCAAAATGCGAGCGCAGTAAAACGGTTGTGAAAATTTTGGCCGAAGCATTAGAAGACAAGGTTGCCACCATCCCTATGAATTTTAGCATAGAACCAAGCAGCCAAAATTTGCACACGAAATTTTCTCTGCCGGATGATCAGGTAAAAATGTTTTGCAAGAAGTTCGGTTGCACCAAGGGATCTGTTGCTCCCACAATTAAAAGAGTAATTAAAAGGTGTATCGAGAAAAATCTTGTAACGCAAGCAGAATGGAAGCTCCCATCAGAATCCTTTGATTCAGCATTCCAAAGAATGTTTAAGCGTGACGGGGATAAATACGAGGCTTTGTTAGATGACAAAGAAAAATACCGAAAAATGCTTAAGGAGCACAAAAGAAGCTTTCTTTTGATGAAAGACACACTTTATATAGAAAGGAAAATTAAAAATGAGTGATAGACAAATCGTACACATTGAATTTGATAAGTCTGCTTCCGATATAATCTGTTGGATGCAAGTGTTGCCACCGCGCACGGTCAACCGCACAATAAATGAAATTTTAAGTGCTGAAAGCTGCGGCAAAACTGCCCGAGTTTTATGCCGTTTTTCGTACACAACGGAGGTTGAGCCGATTGGTTGCCAATTTATTATCCGCGACAAGGATGCGTTGGAGTTCTTAGCGAAAATTCCAAAGAGGAAGAGAAAGCAAACAATTATAAGCACCATTCGAAAGCATATACAAATTAATCAAAAAATGCCGCATAAGCCTTTTGCCATAGATGAAAAGGTGTATGAGATCTTGGAAGAATTTATACCCAAGATGGAGCAAAAGGAATTGGAGTATGCCGGGACTCCTGATAAATATCGGAAGCTTTGCGATTGTTATACCTTGGCAAAACAAGCAATTTATCGCGAGATCCACAACTGTTATCAATTTGTGGACGAAAATCGCGGCGACCTCAACCTTAAAAATTTAAACTGCAGCAAGATTATTGATTCTGTGTTCGAATCCGTTTTCGGAACCGCCCAAAAAGATACGGCCCAAAACAATAATCAATATATTTTTAACAACCACCCAAACAAATAAAAACGGAGGTAATATTATGAGTAATGAGAATAAAAACGAGAAAGAATTAATGGCTATTGAACTGAACAATCTTTTCAGCAAATTAAATGACAAAGAAAAGTTTGTTTTTGAAACTATTGTTTCTAATGGTATTTCCGAAGAAAAAGAAGCCAAGGAAATCGCGGCTAATATGCCCTTTGACGAAAATATGAGATTTATCAGCAAGGATACTGCTTGGCGCGCGATAATTACACTTGTTAAAGCGGGATTTTTTGATTTGCAAAGTATTCATACCGGTTATCGCATCTTTAATATTTTAAAATTAACCGACATAGGTGCTAAGCTGTACCGTTTGCAGTTCAGGAAAGAACCGGCAGTGCAGGAACATATTCGACTAAGGAAAGAACATGCCAGTTACTTACACGGATATATGATTAAGGACGTTGCAACAATCGTTGAGAAAAAGGGTTGGTATACTCACATCTCGACCGATCGAAAACAAAATACACTGAAACTTTCTGAAGGCAAAATGCTGATACCGGACGTTATAGGAAAAAGCGGAGATAAATTCGATTTGTATGAGGTTGAATGCGGAAATCATAATCAAGCTGACTTTAATGATAAATGTAATAAAATAATGTCTGTCAGCCGAAAAATTATTATTGTCGGGAAAAACAGGGATATAGTCACGAGAATTCTCAAACCGCAAGTAGAAAAATGGATTCAAACCGTTGGAAAAGACGTGTTGAAAATGGTCGGTATGAAAGTATATCTGTTTGGCATGTCGGACTTAGCAGCAGGACAAATAACATATTATTACGATATAAATTTTGAAGAACCCAGTTGCTGTTTTAAGAAGACGAAAAAGGAGGAAGCAACAGATGAGCAGTAATTTTATTAATATTGGTAATAAGGTGTTTATCGATGCGAACAAGGTAAAGTTTATTATGTCTGCCGATTCGGATAGGGTGCGAAAAGTTCTTGCTAAGCGAAAGCTTACAAGAACAAGCGAAGAAGTGTTTGACGGAACATCGGACAAGGAAACCCGTTCCTTACTCATTTTGGATGATAATTCTTTCTGTATCTCAAGCGTGAACGCTACAATTTTAGTTAAAAGAGCTAAAGGCGATGTTGCGGATCTCACCGCAAACGAAGATTCTAAAAGCGGAAATTAGCATTAGTCGAGATAAAAGAAAGAGGCGTCGTGCGACACCTCTTTCTAAATACGAATATGTTTTGAAGGTTGTTATATTATAGGCATGTTGCTTTTTTAGCTCCATCCCCAGAACAAACATTGTTGGCAGATTTAGCTTGAGCTTCTATGCGTTCTATACAATGCAACTTAATAGTATAATAAGTAACAATTTTACTGTTTTTTATTTGAAACCTAAATGCCATAAAAAGAACTATGCCAATAATCAAAATCGCAGAAATAATAATAAGAGCTATCTTTTCTAAACCATTTGAAAAAATAGAAAATGCTATACTTCCAAACGCTAGACCAATTGCTATTCTTTCCGAAGATTTATCGTTCTTTTTCTCGGTCAAAACCGATATAGCTTCTAATTTCTGATCCTCAATGCTTCTCCCGCACGTTTTTATGTGTTTTTCTAGTGCAACTTCAAAATCCTCAAAAGTATTAATGGTTCCTTTAAAATCTTCTTGAGCGTATTTAATTAGATTTTTTAATGTGTCTTTGTTATCCACTTTAATCACTTCCTTGCCTTAGTTTTTTGAGTTTCGTTTACAATCCGTGAACTACATCTTGATCCAAAACTTTTTTTCTTTCTTTCCAATCGGGCATGTATATGCTTAAAAAGTCATAAAACTGTTTACT
>JAZOOT010000048.1:0-3836 GCA_045655165.1 Acutalibacteraceae bacterium | reverse complement strand
GGGAGCAAATTTCTTAATAGCAAGTTCAAAACGAACTTGGTCGTTACCTTTGCCTGTGCAACCGTGACAAATAGCGTCTGCGCCTTCTTTAATAGCGATTTCAGCCAATGCTTTGCCAATGCAAGGGCGTGCGTGTGAAGTACCTAAAAGGTATTCTTCGTAAACAGCGCCGGCTTTCATTGTGGGAATAATGTATTCGTCAACATATTCGTCGGTTAAATCAAGAACATAAAGTTTTGAAGCACCGGTTTTAAGTGCTTTTTCTTCAAGACCTTCAAGTTCATCTGCCTGGCCAACGTTACCCGAAACTGCAATTACTTCGCAGTTGTTGTAGTTTTCTTTAACCCAGGCAATAATAATAGAAGTATCAAGACCGCCGGAATAAGCCAATACAACTTTTTTAATGTTTTCTTTGTTCATTTTATATATCTCCTTTAGCAATTTGTTTTGTTGAGCATAATTATAACACCGTATGAATATTTATGCAAGTGCAAATTTATAAAAATGCAAACTTTTAGGTTTTGCACAAAATTAGCAAAAACAATTAAAACTATTTATTAAAAATGCACTAAAAGTAATGTATAAAGGCATTTTTTGATGCGAAAACAAAAAATATTTTCTTTTTATTGGTATAAAAAATACAAAACCAAGCAAAATAAATTTGCTTGGTTTTTGAATTTTATGCACAAATCACTGCATAAATGCATAAAAGTTTATTTTGTAAAAGCATCGCAAGAATCAAGAAGTTCATTAAGCGTGGTTTTTGTTGCTTCTTCGGTGGTGTTAACCGCGCTTAAATAAAACTTAATTTTCGGCTCGGTGCCCGAAGGTCTTGCAATAAATGAACTTCCGCCCTCTAAAATAAAGCAAATAACATTTGATTTCGGTAAATCAATCTTTTCGGTAGTACCGCTAATCAAATCACGGCTTTCGCTTGTTTTGTAGTCGTCAATTCTAATAATTGTTTTACCTGCAAAGGTTTTGGGGGCGTTAGTTCTAAAATTATCCATAATGGCGGAAATTTTGTTCATACCGCTTTCGCCTTCATAGGTGTAACTCTTTTGCGAAGCAAAGTAATAACCGTGCTTTTTGTAAAGGATTTCAAGCATTTGCACTAAATCTAAACCTTGCTTTTTGTAGTATGCCGCCATTTCGCAAATAAGCATAGATGCCACAACGGCGTCTTTATCGCGCACGTAACTTCCTGCAAGGTAACCGTAACTTTCTTCAAAGCCCAAAACATAACGGTTCTCTTCGCCGTCTTTTTCCAAAAGCGCAATTTGTTCGCCAATAAACTTAAAGCCGGTAAGTACATTTATAAGACGGCAACCGTAGTCACTCGCAATTTTTTCGCAAATATCGGTGGTAACAATTGTTTTAACTGCAACGGGGTTTTCGGGCAAGGTGTTCGCTGCTTTTCTGCCTTCTAAAATATAGTTAAGCATAAGAGCGCCAACTTCATTACCTGTCATAAAGCGGTATTCTTCTCCGTGTCTAACGGCAATACCAACGCGGTCACAGTCGGGGTCGGTTGCAAGTAAAATGTCGGGACAATAGGTTTTTGCCTTTTCCAAAGCAATTTCAAACGGCTGTTTAATTTCGGGGTTGGGGTAAGGAGCAGTGGGGAAGTTGCCGTCGGGCAATTCCTGTTCCTTAATAACCAAAACGTTTTCAACACCAATTCGTTTAAGTATAGCGCGAACGGGCTTATTTCCTGTGCCGTGAAGCGGAGTGTAAATAACCTTAAAATCGCTAAAATCAAGGTTTTTTGTAACCGACATTTTTTGGACTTCGTTTAAATATGCTTCAATTACGTCGTTTTCAATATAGTTAATTAAGCCATTATCTAAAGCAACTGAAAAATCGGTTCTTTTAACACCGTCAAAAATGTCAACCTTATTCATAATAGAAAGAACGTAATTGCTTGCCTCTAAATTAAGCTGACAACCGTCTGGTCCGTATGCCTTGTAACCGTTGTATTTTGCGGGGTTGTGACTTGCAGTAATAACAATACCTGCATCGCAAGAAAGTTGCCTTACCGCAAACGAAAGCATTGGTGTTGGCATAAGTTCTTTGTAAATATATACCTTAACGCCGTTTGCTGCCAAAACTTCGGCAGCACATTTTGCAAACACATCTGATTTTATACGGCTGTCATAAGCAATGGCAACTGTGGGTGTTTTGTTTACTGATAAAACATATTCTGCAAGACCCTGTGTTGCCTTTGCAACTGTGTAAACATTCATTCTGTTTGTGCCCGCGCCAATTTCACCGCGCAAACCGCCTGTGCCAAATTCCAAACTTTTGTAAAAACGGTCGGAAATGGCGTCGTTGTCATTTTCAATCGCCTTTAATTCTTCAATAAGGTCTTTATCTAAAACTGCCTTTTTTAACCATAAATTGTAATTTTCTTTAATCAATTAAATCACTCCAAACATATTGTTTATATTTTAATATTTTGCAAATGCTTTGTCAATAAAATAATATACTCTTTTGGGGAAATAATATGTGAAGAAAGGTGATATTTATGGCAAAAAGAATAGGAAAAAACACAATAATTTTTGAAAACTGTCCTGTAATAATTAGCAGCGGTGCGGTTGTTGGCAAAAAAGAGGGTAATGGTCCTTACGGCGAATTTTTTGATTATGTTTTAGAAGACAGTCGCTTTGGCGAAAAAACTTTTGAACAGGCTGAAAGCAAAATGCAAAAAATGGCAACTGCCTATGCAATAAACAAAATCGGTTTAAAGGCAGACGATATAGATACACTATGCGCAGGGGATTTGCTTAACCAATGCATTAGTACATCTTTTGGCTTAAAGGATTATAACATTCCGCTTCTTGGTGTTTATGGGGCATGTTCAACAATGGCTCTGTCAGCAATCATTACTTCATTTATGATTGAATGTGGTGCAATAAATAAAGGTGTCGCGGTTACATCATCGCATTTTTGCTCGGCAGAAAGACAATACCGTTTTCCGCTTGAATACGGTTGCCAACGCACTCCCAATTCACAGTGGACTGTAACAGGAAGCGGCGCAATGCTGCTTTCAAATAGCGGTGAAGGTCCCGCCATCACCGCCGCCACAATAGGCAAAATAGTGGATTTAGGCGTAAAAGACCAAAACAACATGGGTGCCGCCATGGCACCTGATGATGTTAAAATAAGACCATACCCATAGGGTTACGGCGTTTGGGCCTTAGACTTGTTTTCGGTTGTTATTTCCGCTTAGGCGGTGTTAAAAATGCTCGAAATGCAGTAAAGCATTTCTCCGCTTTTCGCCTTGCCAAAACGAAAATAATTTAAACCCTAAAAAACTTCGTCACACCCAAACACCGCTACCCTCGAAGGTATGGTCTTTTTCTACACATAAAGTAAATAAGGGGGAACATATTCGATTTGCAGACAAGTTGGTTAAAAATCAACCTCTCTGCCGAAATTCAGCAGAGAGGTTTTTGCTACTTAATGAAAAAAGGTTCGTAAAATTTACTACACAATCAAAAAAGCAAAATGAATTAATACTTCTATAGTTTTTTCTAAGAAAGCAAATAGTCGAACATTAACCATCTTTTAATTCCTTGACCGTTCTTATTTTATTAACCGGAGTTTCAACATAACGAAGCAAATCATTAAGGTCGTCGGTAACATAATATAATTCCTTACAATTATCACGAATAAAGTTTTTCTTCATAGCTTGTTCCATTGCATAATTTATATCATCGTAATATCCCATTATATTATAAAGAGCAATCGGTTTATTGTGTCGGCATAATTGTTTCAGCGTTAGGATTTCAAAGAACTCCTCATATGTTCCAATGCCACCCGGTACTATGATA
>JAZOOT010000047.1:0-30441 GCA_045655165.1 Acutalibacteraceae bacterium | reverse complement strand
AAAAATGCTCTATGACAATGCGTTATTGATACTTGCTTACTGCAAGGCACATTCTGTAACCCATAACAGTTTATACCTTGAAATTGCCGAGAAAACAGCAGATTATATTTTGCGCGAAATGACATCAAAAGACGGTGGATTTTTCAGTGCGCAGGATGCCGACAGCGAGGGCGAAGAGGGAAAATATTATCTATTCACACCCGATGAAATTATTAGTGTTTTGGGTGAAACAGACGGAGAAAAATTCAACAAACATTTTGATATAACAAGTACAGGAAATTTTGAGGGAAAAAGTATTCCCAATTTGCTTAACAGCGACCCTAATGATAAATCATTTGAAACGTTTTTACCCAAGCTACAGCAGTTCAGAAAAAATCGGTATTCGCTTCATTTAGACGACAAGATTTTGACCTCATGGAACTCACTTATGATAGCCGCAATGTGCGAATTATATCTTGTGAGCAAAAACAATATTTATCTGAATGCCGCTCAAAAAGCCGATGAATTTATAAGAAAATATCTTTGTGAAGATAATACGTTGTTTGTCAGCTTTCGTGATATAAAGCGAGGAGTTAAAGGCTTTTTAGACGATTATGCAAGTTATATATTCGCTCAACTTAGTTTATATAGAGCAACTCTGGACAACAGTTATTTAAACCTCGCAAAGCAAATGTGCGATAAGGTCGTAAATGATTTTAGTGATAACACAGCCGGATATTATCTGTATGGTAATCAGAGTGAAGAACTGATATTAAGACCAAAGGAAACCTATGACGGTGCTATTCCAAGCGGGAATTCACTAATGGCATACAACTTTGTGAAGCTATATCACTTGACCTCGAACGATAAATATAAAGACTTAGCAGAAAAGCAGTTAGATTTTATTTCTGTCACAGCTAATTCTTATCCAACTAATCACGCAATGTTTTTAACAGCACTTTTAGAATATAACGAACCGTCAATGAAGGTTACTGTTGTAGTTGATGATAATGCAAATATAAACGACTTTGCCTTGGATTTACCTGCAAATGCAATGATTAGTCTCTTGACTAAACCCACAAAAGAACATTCGCTAAAGGATGGTAAGACCACCTATTATGTATGTAAAGGGCACAGTTGTATGCCACCTACGAATGATTTGAATGAATTAATAAATGCAGACAAATACTAACAGCAGAAAGGAGTTTTCACTATGGATGATGATAAGAAAATCGAGAAAAAGCCCGAACCTGAGATTAAAGAAGATAAAAAGCACATTAAACCGGGTGATATAATCGGTAAAATTGATGTTCACGATACGCGTAAACGCAGGGACGGTCCCGGCGGTAATTAAACAAATGCACTCCAACAGATTAAGTTCTGTTGGAGTGCATTGTTTGAACTTTTACTTAACGACCTTATACTTGACCCTTACGCCATATTTAACAGAAGAAAGCAGTCCTAAGTCTTCAAACTTTAAGACAAAACCCCTGATGGTTGCATAAGCGGCATCACCGAAGTCTTTTTCAAGTTGTTTTGTTGAGAAATCCTGTGTGCCATAGTAAGACAAAACAAATTTCCAAAGCTTTGTTTCTTTTTCGGTTATCTTGCCATCCTTGACGGCTTCATCATAAACCGTTAAGGTTTCAACTGTAGTTGCTCCTTCATTCATTTTATTATAAACATTATTTATAAAATACAAAACGAACGGGGTTACATCAATCTTGCCACTGAGCTTCTTATTCTCTTCAATGGTAGTATAAGCATCATAGTACGCTTTTCTGCTTTTCTCAATTTGGCTTGAAAACGGAATAAATAATGCAGATTGATAGCCTTTTTGAATCAGGAACCACAAGTGGATAAGACGAGCCATTCTTCCGTTACCATCAAAGTACGGATGGACAAAAGCAATATAAAAATGAATAATTGCCGCCTTGATTAAGTCATTAATATCATCTTCAACATTAACAAAAGCAATGAGAGCTTTCATAAAATCAGGAACTTTTTTGTGGTCAAGTCCAGAATGTTCAACGTGGTCGCTGACAACATAAACGGTATCATGTCTATACATATTACCTTCTGCTAATTTATCATCTCCGGTTAAAAAATCTCCAACCGTCATCATATATAGCTTATATAGATTTTCTTCAGTAATTTTGTTGGTTGCATCAGCAATAAACTCAAGACCATGCTTAATGCCTAAAATTCTATTTTCCTGTTCATCCTTCGGCGCCATACCTTTTAGAATTTTACGCACACTGTCACGGCTGAAATCTATGCTTTCAATGGCAGAAGTTGCAACAATTTCGTCCTCGGCAGCCTTAATACCGTAATGCCCATCCTGCGACTGCAACAAAAGTTTAACGGTACTTTGATTTACCGCTGCGTGATTTTCGATGAAAACAATATTATTGCCTTCAAAATCTGAAAGCGGTAAAGTTTTATAATACAATTCTTCCAAAGTCTGCAAAAAGGCGCTAAAATCCTCGCCGTATTTATACTGCATTTTTTGATAATCTGTAAAATGCTTATCCTTTAGCATTTTCGTAAATAGCTTTATATCCATAATGCTCTCCAATATTTTATAGTATCAGTTTGTATCAGTATATCATTTGTTGGAAAATTTGTCAACCAAAATTTAATTTTTAACCTACGCTCTACAAATTTAATCAAATTTGTAGGTTAATTCAATTTATGTTGGTTTGATAGTCGTAAAATGGCGAAAACCCGCTGTTTATGCGGGTTTTCGGGGTATTTTATATTGAATTTTCACGGCAGGATTGGACCTAATCTATAGTATTAGTTAACCCGCCGTGGCCTGCGTCGATTATAATAAGGTTATTGTTGTTTATATCTGTATTTACTATAATACTTTTATGCTTAGAAATCAAGAGCGGAAGTGTTCCTGCTATAATTAAAGAAAAAGAAAGCGTGGCACACAAAGCGTTTTTCCAAAAATTTTTCATACAACATACCCACAAACAAAGTTTTTTAAATATTGTATGAAAAATAACGCTTGTCTTATTCTTTTAATGCGCCTAAAGGAAAAAGCAGAACATTTTGTTCTGCTTTTTTTATTAAATACAAATTGTTTCGCCTATTTTGGGTATACGAATGGATTTGTTCCCATTTACCACATTCTCTACCGATTGGTAAATATTGTATATGTCATTTTCTTTGCTTGGCATATGAACAACAATAATTTCTTTTGCGCCGCTTTTCAGCGTATTATTAAACGATGAAGCAGTATTTACATACGCAAAAGGAACAATTAAGATATCGGGTTTTGGCAAATCACTTTGCCCAAGTAAAGAAACAGGTGCGGCATCTCCCGAAAACCAAATACATTTGTTTTCTGCCATAACAACAAAACTAATGTGCGCGACATCGCTTTTACCCAAATGCCGAGTTTTAACCGACATAACCTTAACATTGCCCTTTTGAACACAAATATTGGGGGTCATTATAACTTTTTCACCCGTTATTTTGCTGAAATATTCAGCAAATTCGTTATCAAAATGGTCGTTGTGGGTATGGGTAAACCCAACAATATTTGGCAAACAAGAAATTATTTCATTTTTAATTTCATTTGGGATTGCCAAATATGGCAAAGGTGGGTTACAAATTCCGTCAAGCAATACCGAAGTGCCATTGGTTTTAATAAGCACTCCGGCATTTGCTGTCCTTTTAATTTCCACTATACACCCTGTTTTGCACGGCGATAAGCTTCAGCTTCGGTGCAACCATTTTCTACAACGTGACCGGGTAGCGGAACAAGTTTTTCGTGAATCGCATCAAGAATCCAGCCGGCTTGCGGGAAGAAGTATTCATCGAATTCGAACGGAGGTGTTATCCAGTTACGAGCGCCAACTACTACAGGGGGTGCATCAAGGTCGTCGAAGCAAAGTTCGGTAATATTTTTAGCAACATCGTTAAGGAACGAACCGCGTGCGCAAGCATCGGATACCAAAACAACTCTGCCTGTTTTACGAACAGATTCAACAATTTTGGTGTAATCAAGCGGTACTAAAGAGTGGATATTGATAATATCAGCTTCCATACCATATTTTTCGCTTAACTGTTTAGCAGCGTCAACTGCGCGGTAAAGTGCAGCACCAATGGTAATAATAGTAACATCTTTACCATCGCGAACTTTATTAACATCACCAAATTCAATTTCATAGCGTTCAGCAGGAACGCCCCCTTCGTGGAACTGTTCGCCAATATCGTAAATTCTTTGGCTTTCAAAGAACACAACAGGGTCTGTTCCCTTTAGTGCGCTTTCCATAAGGCCTTTTGCTTCCCAAGGTGTTGCGGGGAAGCAAACTTTAAGACCGGGAATATGAGCGCAAAGTGCAGTCCAGTCTTGGCTGTGCTGTGCACCGTATTTAGAGCCAACAGAAACTCTAAGTACAACCGGCATTTTAAGAATACCGGCAGACATTGCCTGCCATTTTGCCATTTGGTTAAAGATTTCATCGCCTGCGCAACCAATAAAGTCGGCATACATAAGTTCAACCAAAGCGCGACCGCCCGAAAGAGCGTAACCAACTGCAGTACCAACAATAGCGCCTTCAGCCAACGGAGAGTTGAACAAACGGCTATGCGGAAGAGCGTCCATCATACCGCGGTAAACTGCGAATGCACCGCCCCAGTCACGACAGTCTTCTCCGTAAGCAATAAGTGTTGGATCTTCATAGAAGCGGTCCCAAATAACTTCGGAAAGAGCATCACGAAGATTGTAAAGTTTCATTTTAGAAACAGGTTTGCCATCAGGGCCAATGGGACTGCGGCTCTTAGATTTAATTTTCTTATAGCCCTCTGCTTCTTCTTTGGGAACTGTAAATTCAGGTTCGCGGTCATCAAAAGCAACAACCTGTTCGTTAGAATACATAAGGCGTTCAACAACTGCTGGGTCTTTATTAAAATCACAGTAGGGGCTGATTTCAGGGTCAGCAGCTGCCTTGCAAATAAGTGTCATACGTTCTTTTGTTTCAGCCAAAATTGCTTCAACATCGGCTTCGGTTAACACGCCTGCTTTAACAAGTTCTGCGGGATATGTGGTAAGCGGGTCAACTTCTTTCCAAGCATCCATTTCTTCTTTGGTGCGGTAAGCGTTTTGGTCGGATACCGAGTGGCCCGAGAAACGGTATGTAAGGGTTTCAAGCATTACAGGACCTTGGCCATTACGCAAAAGTTCTAATTTGCGTTCCATAGCATCAATAACTGCCAACGGATTAAAGCCGTCAACTGTTTCAGCGTAGAACTGAGTGGGGCTAACGCCCGATGAAATGCGTGACATACAGCCCTGACCCATGGTTTCACCGCGAGTCTGGTCGCCCATACCGTAAGAGTTATTGAAAATGTTATAAAGAATGGGCATACCGTCATTATGCAATTCCCACAAGGTTTTGTATTGGTCCATTGCCGAGAAGTTAAGAGCTTCCCAAACAGGACCGCGAGCCATAGCGGCGTCACCAACATTACATACTACGATGCCCTTTTTATCGTTAATTTTCTTATAAAGAGCAGCACCGGTAGAAATTGTGCCAGAACCGCCAACAATAGCATTGTTAGGATAAATGCCAAAAGGTAAGAAGAAAGCGTGCATAGAACCGCCCATACCCAAGTGGAAACCGGTTTCGCGTGCAAAAATTTCGGAAAGTGTACCGTAAAGAATAAAGCGAATAGCAAGTTCTTTAACGTCTTTTGTTTCGCCAAGTTTCTTGGTAGAACGCAAACATTTACCTTCCAAGAAATTTTCCATAACGTCCATTAACTGCTCATCACTCATTTTGTTAATGGTAGAAAGTGCCTTTGCAAGAATTTCAGAGTGGCTACGGTGGCTACCGAAAGCAAAGTCGTTTTCATCAAGCAAATATGCCTGACCAACGCAAGCTGCTTCTTGACCTATAGAAAGGTGAGCAGGGCCAGGATAGGTGTGTTCAATACCGTTATAACCGCCTTGAGTTTTAATGTTGTTAAGCATTGTCTCAAACTCGCGAAGTACGGTCATATCGCGGAAAATTCTAATTAAATCTTCTTTTGTGAATTTGCCGGATTTAAGTTCATCTTTAATAGATTTGTTATACTGGTTAACGGGGATTTCATTAAACGAAACCTTGCCGCTTGCGCGGACTTCTTCTGGGTTTACAAATAGATTCTTTGGCATATTTATTTCTCCTTATATGTGAAATATAGCTTCTCTGATTATTTCAGCAACAGTTGGGTGCGGGAATACCAATTTTTGCAAACGTGCAGGTGTAAGTTCGGTATCAACCATCATTGTTGCAGTCATTATAATTTCAGATGCGTAAGAGCCAACCAAATGGCAGCCAACCAAACGCTTTTTATCGGTATCAACAACCAATTTAATAAAGCCCTTGCCGCCTTCAGTTTCAGCAAGATAACGGCCAGCATAAGACATTGGCAATTTAACTTCTTTCACCTTCATGCCCTTTTCTTCGGCTGCTTCTTTGCTTAAGCCAACGCTTGCAACTTCAGGGTCTGTATAAATAACCGACGGAATTACATCGTAACGCATTTCGTCATATTTGCCAAGCATATGGTTAACTGCAACTTCGGCTTCGCGGTAAGCGGTATGAGCAAGCATTAGTTTGCCGTTGCAGTCGCCAATAGCGTATACGCCCGAAACATTTGTACAAAGGTGACGGTCGGTTTTAATTGCCGCGCGGTCCATATCAAGCCCAAGTGTTTCAATGCCGATATTGGCAGTTGAAGGTTTGCGACCTGCCGAAAGAAGAACCATATCGCAAGGAATTTCTTTCTTTTCTCCGTTTTCTTCGTAAATAACGCTTTTTTCTTTAACTTCAAGCACCTTGCAAGAAAGTTTGAATACCATTCCGCGTTTTTGGAAAGCATCGGTAAGAACTTTGCAAATTTCGGCATCGGTTGCGCCTGCAATTTTAGGCATCATTTCAATAACCGTAACTTCGGTTCCAACGCTTGCAAAATAGTAAGCCATTTCAAGACCAATAACACCGCCACCAATAACAACAAGTTTCTTGGGCAATTCTTTTGCGTCAAGCACTTCCCTGTTTGTTACAACAAAGCCCGAAGCAAGACCTTCTTTAAGGCCGGGTACGGGAGGAACAACAGTTTCACTGCCCGAAGCAATAACAAGGCGTTTGCCTTCGTAAACATTGCCGTCTGCCTCAACTGCAAAGCCGTTTTGTGCGCGGCCTTTAATTACAGCATTAGCGGTAATTACATTTACCTTATTTGCTTTCATTGTAGCGCCAACGCCCGAAACCAAAGTTTTAACAACTTTATCCTTGCGGTCAATTACTTTAGCGTGGTCATATTTAACGTCGCTTGCAGTAACGCCAAATGCTTCGCTTTCTTTTGCGTGGCGATACATTTTAGAAGAATTTAGAAGTGTTTTTGTGGGAATACAACCTTCGTTAAGGCAGGTACCGCCAAGTGCTTTCTTTTCAAAAAGCGCAACATTCATTCCGTTTTGTGCGGCGCGTTCGGCACACAAGTAACCGCCGGGGCCGCCGCCAACAACCAATAAATCAAAAACTTCCATTATTATACCTCCCTATTTAGAAAGAAGAACTGTAAAGTTTTCAAGGTTCTTGCACAATTCTTTTTGGAAACGTGCGGCAGGTGTGCCGTCAACCGCGCGGTGGTCGTATGTAAGCGATAAAGACATTGCAGGATAAAGTTCAATAGAACCGTCTTTGCCCTTTCTTACGCGGTCAACCGTTGTGCAAACACCAAGAATACCTGTTTGCGGAGGATTGATAACAGGTGTGAAAGATTCAACTCCCAAATTACCAAGGTTAGATACTGTAAAGGATGCGCCCGAAAGTTTATCAGGGCTAATGTTGCCTTCGCGACATTCGGCAGCCAACTGTTTAACGGCTTTTGAAATTTCTAAAAGACTCATTTTATCGGCACCAAAAATGGTGGGAACCATAAGGCCGCGGGGAGTATCAACAGCAACACCCAAGTTTACATGGTTAAACAAACGGATTGTGCTGTCATCAAGCATATTTGCATTAAGGTCGGGGTGGTTAAGCAAGGTTCTGGATACAGCGTAAAGAATAATATCGCCTAAAGTTATGCCTGCATAATCGCCTTCGCTGTTTTTAAGTTGTTTTCTGTAAGCAAGAATTTGCGATGCATCGAACGAAACGGTGTGTGTGAGCTGTGCCATTGTAGAAAGCGAAGTAGACATTGACTTACTAATAGCTCGGCGAATTCCGCTGAATTTAACATCTTTATAATCTTCCTCTGCCACTGCGGCTTGTACTGCAGGATCCGAAGCAACCATTGAGGGCGGGTTATCAATAAGGTTTCTAACATCGCGTTCAATTATTCTGCCGTTAGGACCTGTGGGTGTTGCCAAAGAAGCATCAACACCTGTACGTTCAGCCAACTTTTTTGCCCTTGGAGAAATGGCGGATTTTTCACCGCTTACTGCTGTAGATTCAACTACTGCTTCTACTTTTACATCTTTAACTTCTTCGGCGGGAGCTACTGCGGGAGCTTCTTCTGCGGCGGATGCTGAATCAGGACGCAAAGCAGAGCAATCTTCACCAACGTTGCCTACTGCGCAAACATTTAAAAGACAAGGAACTTCGTCACCTTCTTGATAGAATATTTCAAGCAATGTTCCCTCTGCGGTTGATTCGCACTCAAAACTTGCTTTGTCGGTTTCGTATGTAAAAAGGATATCACCAATTTTTACTTCATCGCCAATCTTTTTTTCCCATGTGCCGATAATACAACTTTCAACTGTTATACCGGCTTTTGGCATAATTACTGCACTTGCCAAAATAAACCCTCCTTAAATGTAAAATTACAAATTTAATAGTAAAATAATTCTTCTTTCTATAGAAAGAAGACACTTTTAACCACATAAAGTATATCACAAAGTGTAAATATAGTCAATGAAATTAGTTAATTATAAAAAAATTTGACTAATAAAACGAATTTATTTATAATAAGGGCGGTGATAGTATGATAAAAGCCCTTAAAATTTACCTTTCAATGCAAACAAATCCTTATGAAAATTTAGCAACTGAAAAATATTTATTTGACAACGCCCAAAAAGACTGTCTTGTACTTTACTTGTGGCAAAACAAAAACACGGTTGTTATTGGAAAAAACCAAAACCCGTGGAAAGAATGTTTATGCGAAGAACTAAAAAATGACGGTGGTTATTTAGCGCGACGTCTTTCGGGCGGCGGTGCAGTTTATCACGATTTAGGCAATCTTAATTTCACCTTTATTTCGCACAGCGAAAACCAAGATATTTCACGCAATTTTGAAATTATTAAACTTGCTTGTGAATTTGCAGGAATTAAAGCGGAAATTTCGGGCAGAAACGATGTTTTAGCGGGTGGCAAAAAGTTTTCGGGCAACGCATTTTATAATTCAAACGGCAAATCGTATCACCACGGAACAATTTTAATTTCTGCCGATATGGAAAAAATTAAAAAATACCTTACCCCAAGCCGCGAAAAACTTGTTTCAAAAGGTGTAAAATCGGTTAATTCAAGAACAGTAAACCTTAATTCTTATAATGCCGATTTGACACCGCAAAAAATGGCCGATTTGCTTATAAAATCAGCCGAGCAAGTTTTAAATTTAAATGCAGAAAAAATAGAGATTAGCGATATAAAAACAATAAAAGAAACCACCGATTTTTTTGGCGGTTGGGACTTTATTTACGGCAACACAATTCCCTTTACGTGCGAAGTTTCTGCCCGTTTTGATTGGGGCGAATTTCAGTTGCTTTTAAACATTAAAAACGGAAAAATAAGTGATGCTCAATTTTTCACCGATTCACTTGATTGGAAAATTTCAGAAAAAATAAACAGTTGCCTTATTGGTTGCTTATTTAATGCAAACGAAATAAACAAAAAATTAAATCTTGCTTTAAACAACCAAATAGCAACAGATATTTTTAATGCAATAAATTTACAAGTATTATAAAAAAAGCACCATACGGTGCCTTTTTTAACCTTTTTTAAGTTCGTGAACGTTATATTCTACGCCGTTGTCATTTTCAATATAAGAAAGAATTTCTTCGGCTGAACTTGAAAAATAATATAAAGATTTGCAATTATCGGCTATGAAATTTTCTTTAATAGAAAAATCTAGAAAATCTTCAAGTTTATTGTAGTACCCGTTAATATCAAAAACCGCAATGGGTTTTTCGTGGCGGCCAAGCTGTTTTAAGGTTAAAACTTCAAAATACTCTTCTAAAGTACCAATACCGCCCGGTGCAACAATAAACGCATCGGCAATGTCTTCCATTTTTGCCTTACGCTCTGCCATTGTTTCGGTATAAATAAGTTCGGTACAACCCATATAAATTTGTTCAATTTTATCTTCTTTAAAAAATTCGGGTATAACGCCAATTATTTCGCCGTTTTCTGCTTTTACGCCCCTTGCAACTGCGCCCATAACACCGTTATTACCTGCGCCAAAAACAAGCGAATGTCCCCTTTTTACCATAAGTTTACCAAGCTCTTCGGTTGTTTTAATATAGCTTTCATCAATTTCAAAGCTTGCCGCACCAAAAACACAAATTTTCACTTAAATTTCTCCTTTTAGGTCTTTGCTATTATATTACCACAAATACCTCTTAAAATCAAGAAAACGATTTACCGTAATTCTTTAATTTATTTGCATTATTAACCGCTAATATTCCCGCAATGCAAGAAGAAAGTACAGCCGAAAGCAAATGAAAAGCGCTTACAAGTGTAACCGAACCACCCATTACCGCAAGAGAAACAAGAGTTTTTAAAACAAAAAATACCGCGCCAAACAGTGCGCCCATTAAAAGCCCTTTTTGTTTTAGTTTTAAAACTGTAAAATATGCACCAAAAAAGCAACCAACCGCAATGGCAACTGTTGAAAGTGGGCTTGAAAGCCCTGTATCCATTTCAAAAAGTGTCATTAAAACGGCAAATAAACCGCTTATTAAAAAAGTACCAACAAAAGAAATTGCAATTCCAATTAAAAATTTAATTAAAAAATTTTTATTAAAAAGTTCGTTTTCATTTTTTTGCATAAAAAAGCCCCCCGCAATATTTTTATTCGGGGGGGATTTTTTATAGAACATTATTTTTTTGCCGAAACGTCTTCATGAACGGTTAAGTTTTGGCTTACTGCCCAACGAGCAATTTTAATTTTAGAATGGTCGGCAACCGATTCAATAACAAAACTGTCGTCTTTAATTGAAACAACCTTGCCGTAAAGACCGCCAATGGTTAAAATTTCATCGCCAACTTGAATGGAATCGCGGAGTTTTTGTTCTTCTTTTTGTTTTTTCTTCTGAGGACGAATTAAAACGAAATAGAACAATACGATAATTACACCGAACCAAATAATACTAAAAAGCGGTGATGCCAAAAATTCCTGCATATTCTTTACCTCCAAAAATTTATAATATGATTATATACCATTATTTTCAAAAAAGCAATTAAATTCTTCGTGAAATATTCTCTTCCACCCTGTTTTTAAATTTCATAAACTCGTTATTATCAAGCGCGTTTCTAATTTCTTTCATTAAATTATTATAAAAATAAAGGTTATGAAGCACACAAAGGCGGTTGGCAAGCATTTCTTTGCTTTTAATTAAGTGGCGAATATATGCGCGTGAATACCTTTTACACGCGGGGCATTCGCAACCCTCTTCAATGGGGCGCATATCGTTTTCGTATTTATTGTTATTAAGGTTTATTATGCCCTGCCAAGTAAACAAATTACCGTGGCGACCGTTACGGCTTGGCATAACGCAATCGAACAAATCAACACCGCGGCTTACCGCATTTAATATGTTAGCAGGAGTTCCTACACCCATTAAATAGCGAATTTTGTTTTTTGGCATAACGGGGGTTACATGTTCAATAACGTCGTACATTTGCTCGGTCGGTTCACCCACTGCAAGACCGCCAATAGCATAACCCTGTAGGTCGAGTTCGGCAATTTCTTTCATATGTTCAACCCTTAAATCGTTATAAGTGCAACCTTGGTTTATGCCAAAAAGCATTTGTTCTTTATTAACGGTATCGGGTAAAGAATTTAGCCGTTGCATTTCGGTTTTACAGCGTTTAAGCCACCTTGTTGTGCGGCGGCACGATTCTTTTGCATATTTATATTCGGCAGGGTTTTCAACGCATTCATCAAACGCCATTGCTATTGTTGAGCCCAAATTACTTTGAATTTGCATACTTTCTTCGGGGCCCATAAAAATCTTTTTACCGTCAATATGCGAATTAAAGGTTACACCCTCTTCGGTAATTTTACGAAGCGAAGCAAGTGAAAACACCTGAAAGCCACCGCTATCAGTTAAAATTGGGCCGTCCCAAGTGCTGAATTTATGCAAACCGCCGCACTCTTTTATAAGTTTATCACCGGGGCGAACATGAAGATGATAAGTGTTTGAAAGCATAACCTGACAGTCAACTTGCTTAAGGTCTTCTGCACTTACAGCACCTTTTATTGCCGCGCTTGTTGCAACATTCATAAAAGCAGGGGTTTGCACAACACCGCGGTTAGTGTGAAATTCGGCACGGCGCGCGGCGCCCTCTTCTTTTAAAAGTTTATACATTTTATTACTTCCTTTTATTATTCAATAAACATAGCATCGCCAAAACTAAAGAACCTGTATTTTTCTTTAACGGCGGTTTTATATGCATCCATTGTAAAATCGTACCCGGCAAATGCGCTAACAAGCATTATTAAGGTGCTTTCGGGTAAATGGAAATTTGTTATTAAAGCATCCATACACTTAAATTCATAACCGGGGTAAATAAAAATTGAAGTATCGTCTTCGGTGGCTATAACCTTGCCGTGTTTTGTGCACACACTTTCAAGTGTACGGCAACTTGTTGTGCCAACGCAAACCACCCTGCCGCCGTTTTGTTTGGTTTCGTTTATTATATTAGCAGTTTCTTCGGTAATAATATAGTGTTCAGAATGCATATGATGTTCTTTTATATCATCTACCTTAACAGGTCTAAACGTGCCAAGCCCAACGTGCAAGGTAACATAAGCAATGTTTACGCCCTTGTTTTTAAGTTCCTCTAACATTTCTTCGGTAAAATGAAGCCCCGCAGTTGGCGCAGCAGCAGAACCAATGTTTTGCGAATACACCGTTTGGTAACGCTCTTTATCTTTAAGTTCTTCGGTTATGTAGTGCGGTAAAGGCATTTTGCCAGCCTCTTCAAGCGCTTCGTAAAAATCGCCCCCACAAGAAAATTTAACAATTCGGTTACCGTCATCTAAAACCTCTACCACTTCAGCAGACAACTTATTTGAAATTATAAATTTATGACCAACCCTTGCTTTTTTACCGGGGCCGGCAATACATTCCCACAAAAGTTCACCTTTGTTTTTAAGTAATAAAAGTTCAACCAAACTGCCTGTATCTTCCCTTTTTGCAATTATACGCGCGGGCAAAACACGCGTATCGTTTAAAACAAGACAGTCACCTTTTTTTAAATAATCTAATAAATCTCCAAAAACGCGGTGGCTTACCTTTTGTTCACCTCTATTAAGCACCATTAAGCGCGAAGAGTTGCGCGGATATATTGGTGTTTGGGCTATTAAATTTTCATCTAAATCATAATAGAAATCGCTTTTTTTCATTACATGCTCCATTGACAAAAATGCTATAAAATGATATCATAATATTAATACAAGAGTATTATATTGCATATTGTGTATTATCGCAAGTAAAAATATTTTTAAGGAGTGATTTTATGAAGCAAAAAGTTTTTACAGGTGCTGCCACTGCTTTGGTTACCCCTATGAAAGATAATTATTCGGTTAATTTTGAAAAGTTGGAACAACTTGTTGACCAGCAAATAAAATCAGGTATTGATGCCCTTGTTATTTGCGGTACAACGGGCGAAAAATCTACCCTTAATTACAAAGAACACGTTGAGGTTATAAAGCGTGCCGCCGCTGTTTGCAACAAGCGTGTTCCTATTATTGCGGGTGCCGGCTCTAACGACACTACCTACACTGTTGGCCTTTGCAACGAAGCGATTGACTGCGGTGCAGACGCATTGTTACTTGTCACCCCCTATTACAACAAAGCATCTCAAAGGGGTCTTGTTGCGCACTACAATTACATTGCTGACAGGGTTAATAAACCTATTATTCTTTATAATGTGCCCTCACGTACCGGAGTAAACATTTTACCCGAAACTTATAAAGAACTTTCTTACCACCAAAACATTGTTGCAACAAAAGAAGCAAACGGCGATATTTCTTCGGTTGCCCTTACCCGCCAGTTGTGCGGTGATAATTTAGAAATTTATTCGGGCAACGATGACCAAATTGTGCCAATTCTTTCGCTTGGCGGAAGCGGTGTAATTTCGGTGATTTCCAATATTTTACCATATGAAACCCACAAAATGTGTGACGATTATTTAAGCGGAAATACCACAGCCGCTTCAAAATCACAAATTTTTTATGCTTCGCTTATTAAAGCGCTGTTTTCAGACGTAAACCCCATTCCCATAAAGGAAGCAATGAATATGCTTGGGTACGGCGTTGGACCTTGCCGTATGCCGCTTATTGAAATGGCTGACGCTCAAAAAGAAGCATTAAGATATGAATTAACAAAATGCGGTTTATTTAAATAACCGCTTTAGGAAGTGAAAAATCAATGACAAAAATTATTTTAAGCGGTTGCTTTGGAAGAATGGGCAAAACGCTTCAGGAAATGATTGCAATAAATGATAATTTAGAAGTAGTTGCAGGTGTTGATATTGCTTTGCAAAACGCTTCTTTCCCTATTTATCAAAACATAGCAAATGTTAGTGAAAACGCTGATGTTATAATTGATTTTAGTAATCCTTCTTCCCTTGGTGCTTTGCTTGCTTTTGCAAAAGACACCAAAACACCGTTGGTTTTGGCAACAACAGGTTACAGCGAAGAACAGATTAAAGAAATTAAAGAAACCGCAAATATTGTTCCTGTTTTCTTTAGTTTTAATATGTCGCTTGGCGTTAACCTAATTCTTGGCCTTGCAAAAAAAGCCACCGAAATTTTGGGGGATGGTTTTGATATTGAAATTATTGAAAAGCACCACAACCAAAAGGTTGACGCACCTTCGGGCACCGCAATTATGATTGCAAATGCCATTGACGAAGTTAAAGGCAATTCGGTTTATGAATATGACCGCCATTCAAAAAGGCAAAAACGTGCTTCAAATGAAATTGGTATTCATTCGGTACGCGGCGGCACTATTGTTGGTGAACACGAAGTTATTTTTGCAGGCGAAGATGAAATTGTTTCAATTAAGCACCTTGCTACTTCAAGAAAAATATTTGCAACAGGCGCACTTAAAGCCGCAATTTATTTAAGCAAAATTAAGACTGCTGGTTTATACAACATGAACGACCTTATAAACGGCTAAAAGTAACAAAATACAACCACCCGAATAGTATGTATAAAATACTGTTTGGGTGGTTTTTTTATGGATAACAACTATTCTTTGGAAACAATGGAAAACAGCATATTTAAAAGAAAAATGGAAATGCAAGAAAACACAGCCGTTAATACCGAAAATTACTTAACCGAAATTATGAATAACGATTTATTTTTACCCGCCTACCTTTCTAAAAACCTTGGCAAATGGATGAAAATTGAAATGCTTATGGGCAACCAATTAACCGAAAAAATTGGGCAACTAATTAAAGTCGGTGCGGGCTATGTGGTGTTAAAACTTAACACTAACCCTGTCTCCACCGCTGTTTGCGATTTAAAGTGCATTAAAATTGTAACAATTGTTTATTCAGGCAAAATAAAATAATATTGACAATATTATAACAAAGTAATATAATTTGTTTGTGCAGAGTAGGACTTGTGCGTTAAGTGCACTGCGAACGGGGAGTTGTCGCAGTGACGAAAATTTTATTGCGATACATTGTCCGCATCCCGCTGCTACAAACAAGGTTTATATTTTTCTACCCTGCTTGTAGCCAACTATAAGGAGGGTATTTTTATATGCAAAACAATTTATTTGGCTTTAAAAATATTAAAAATTTAAAGGTTCTGGCAGTTTCGGCATTGTTTGCCGCAATAAGTATTATTTTAGGCAAATTTTTGGCCTTTAATGTTGGCGTTACCTTAAGATTTAGTTTTGAAAATTTGCCAATTTTCTTAAGCGGATTTTTCTTTGGCGGACCTATTGGCGCCCTTACAGCCCTTGTGGCAGATATTATTGGTTGTATTTTAAGGGGCTACGCAATAAACCCAATACTCACCTTTGCATCGGTATTTATTGGTTTTACATCGGGAATTCTTGCAAAACTGCTTAGTAAACTTAATTTTTATATTGCTACGGCCTTAAATGTTGCAGTGTGCCATTTTATCGGCTCGGTTTTAATTAAAACAGTTGGTCTTAACATATGGTACGGTTCTCCATTTTTGCCGTTACTTTTTCAACGAAGTTTAAATTATATTGTTGTAGCAGTTTTTGAATATTTTTGCCTTGTTATATTACTTAAAAATAAGAGTTTAAAAGGTCAAATTTCATCTGTTTTGGGGAAATAATTATGGATTATACACAAGCAATTAACTTTATACATTCAACCTCTAACTTTTTTTGCAAACCCGGACTTGAAAGAATTACAGAACTTTGCGCATTACTTGGTAACCCTCAAGATAAATTAAAGTTTGTTCACGTTGCGGGCACTAACGGAAAAGGTTCGTTTTGCGCTATGCTTTCAAACATTCTTATTAAAGCCGGTTTTAAGGTGGGCACATTTACTTCGCCTTATATACTAAACTTTGGCGAAAGAATTTGCATTAACGGAAAAATGATTGCAAACAACGATTTAGCTGAAATTTGCACAAAAATTAAGCCATTAGCCGAAAAAATGAGTGATTCCCCTACCGAATTTGAGGTTATAACCGCAATAGCATTTTATTATTTTTACAAAAACAACTGTGATATTGTTGTGCTTGAATGCGGTTTGGGCGGTAAATTTGATGCCACAAATATAATAAAATCCCCCTGTCTTTCGGTTATTACGGGGGTTGATTTTGACCACGAAAACTTTTTAGGCAATACAATAGAAAAAATTGCAGTCGAAAAAGCAGGTATTATAAAGGAAGATACCCCCTGCCTTTGGTGCGGCAAAAACAAAACCGCTCAAGACATAATTGAGAGTACCGCGCTAAGCAAAAATTCAAAGCTAATTACACCTTGTTACAATAGCATTAACATTAAGAATTTAAGCTTAGAAACCACAAAATTCGATTACAAAGATTATAAAGATATAACCCTTAGTTTGCTTGGCGAATATCAAACAAGGAATGCCGCAAATGCTATTGAAGCTGCGCAATATCTAAACAGCATAGGTTATCCTATTACCGAAAAAAACATTAAAAACGGTTTAAACAGCACAGTTTGGCGCGCAAGGTTTGAAGTGTTAAGCAAAGACCCGTTAATTATTTTTGATGGTTCCCACAACCCACAAGGTATATCTGCCGCGCTAAGCAGCATTAAAACATACTTTGGTAATAAAAAGGTAAATATTTTAATGGGTGTTATGGCTGATAAGGATTATACCTTTATGGCAAATGCGCTTAGCCAAGCAGTAAATAATGTTTACTGTGTAACCCCAAACAACCCACGCGCATTAAAAAGCAAAGATTTAGCCGATATTTTTAAAAACCTTAATATACCCGCACTTGCTTTTGACACCATAAAAACTGCCTTTAATACCGCAGTTAAAGAAAGTGCAAAAAGAAACACTCCTTTGATATGTTTAGGTTCGCTTTATATGTACTCAGAAATTTATAATATACTCTTTAATTAAGCACCGTATGGTGCTTTTTTTTATTCACAAAACACATAATCAATCATAAAATGTACTAAAGTTGCGGTAAAATGCCGTACTTAATATTTTAAGGAGGATTTTTTAATGGCAGATAACAATGCACCCGGCACAAACTTTAATGAAGCAGTTTGTATTGACGTTGGCAGAGTATATGACTCTTGCTGCGACAGAGATTGTTTAGAAGATTTAAGATGCTATTTTTCAAGTGAAGGGCAGTTAGAAATTGACCGAGCCGTAAGTGTTCGTTTAAAAAGCGCAGAAGTACTTAACGTTTTTGTAGACGTAGAACAAGTAAACTTTAACAGAGGTTATTACAGTTGCGATTTAACCTTCTTTTTCCTTGTTAATCTTGAAGTATTCACCGCACCCCACGCTTGCCCCATTACCGTAAAAGGTATTGCCGTGTTTAGCAAAAAGGTTATTCTTTTTGGAAGCGAAGGAAATGTAAAAGTTTTCTCTAACACACAAGACAGCATTACCGACAGTTGCGGGAACAACATTTTAAATACCCCGAAATGTGTTGTTCAAACTGTTGAGCCCATTGCTTTGGGCGCAAAACTTGCAAAGGTTGGCAACAGTTGTTGTTCAATTGGAGTTGTACCCGATTGCGTTTGCAAAATTTTAGGCGGAAATATTGTTAGCGAACTTGAAGACGGTTGTAAAACAGTTTACGTTACACTTGGTTTGTTCTCTATTGTTCAACTTATAAGAAATGTTCAAATGCTTATTCCTGTTTACGATTTTTGTATTCCCGATAAGCAGTGCAACGACGCTTGCGACCAACCCTGCGACGTATTTAGAAAAATAAAATTCCCAACCGATGATTTCTTCCCGCCAAAAGGCACACCCGACGACTGCGGTTGTAACGAATAAAAAATCGCCCCTTTATGGGGCGATTTTTAAAACTTAGTTTAACGAAGAAATATCAAGTTGGTCGTATTTTTGGAAGAACGGTTTAATTTCATGAATCATTTTTTGAACTCCGCCAACATTATTGCTTTCAAAGTTCATTGGCATAACGGGGTCATGAACGCTTAAACGAAGCAAAAACCAACCGCCCTCTACCGACACCCTTATACCTTCGCGGTTATCATCGGCAATTTTATATGCTGTGTTGTTTTTGCAATATTCTTCTAAGTCTTCAATAACCTTTTCACCGTATTCGCGGAAGTTTTCAGTAAGAATTGAAAGTCGGCATTCTTTTTCTTCGGCAGGCATCTGGAGTTTTGAAAGAAACTTTTCAATGTCTAAGCCCTTCGCAAGTTCAATAATAATTCTTGTAACCAAATATGCGCCGTCATCAAGAAAATAGTTTTCTTTAAGTGCTGCGTGGCCCGAAGTTTCAATTGCCAAGGGGCAGTCAATACCCTGTTCACAAAGTTCAATGGCTTTATTAATAACGTTTTTATAGCCACGGCGGTAACGGTAGTGGTTTGCCTTTAATTCTTCGTTTAAGAATTTTTTAAGACCGTCAGAAGTAACCGAATCGGTTACAACTGTCCCGTTTTCGCGGTTTTGCAAGGCAATATAAGCCGCTAATGCAATTAAGCGGTTGCGGTTAATTTCTTTACCAGAGCTATCAACACAACCTGCGCGGTCAACGTCAGTATCAAAAATTACGCCTAAATCAGCTTTGCTTTTAATAACTGCCGAACAAATGCTTTCCATTGCCTCTTTATTTTCGGGGTTAGGAATATGGTTGGGGAACATTCCGTCGGGTTCTAAGAATTGGCTGCCGGTAGTATCGGCGCCAAGTTTTTTTAAAACTTCATCGGCATAAAAACCGCCCGCACCGTTACCTGCGTCAACCACAATTTTATAACCTTTTAAGGGCTGAGCATTGCCAACTTCTTTACAAATAAGTTCACGCAAATCTGCAGCGTATTGGCTCATAAAATCGGTGGGTTTAACTTCACCTTTTTTATTACTTATGTATTTTGTGTTATCATCTGCCAAAACCAATAATTCTTTAACATCACTGCTATCAAAACCGCCCTGTTTTGTAAAGAATTTTAAGCCGTTACGGTCAAACGGGTGATGACTTGCAGTAATTTGAACCGAAGCATCGGTACCAAGGCGAACGGTTGTCATAAACATTGCGGGAGTTGAAGCCAAACCGCAATCAAGCACAGTAACGCCCGAATCGGTTAAAGCGCTTATAACCGCCTTGCTGATTCTATTAGCCGAAATACGAGAATCGTGGCCAACGGCAACAACCAATTCTTCGGCGGGTTTA
This sequence comes from Acutalibacteraceae bacterium, assembly GCA_045655165.1. Taxonomy (GTDB): domain Bacteria; phylum Bacillota; class Clostridia; order Oscillospirales; family Acutalibacteraceae; genus SIG607. The sequence continues at coordinate 10,380 of JAZOOT010000047.1, read as the reverse complement.
TTTAGTTTATCAACAAGCCAACAAACAAGCGCAGCACTTATATCGTATATTGCTTCATCGGTTAAATCAATGGGTTTACCGCCCAAATCACTTGCAATACCTCTAACATCAGTTCCGCTTTTTAATTTTAAATAACTCATAATATTCCCCTATCTTTCCAAAATCAATTTTGCTAAAAATAAACCTATCATAAAAAACACAAGACAGTAAGCCGTAAAAAACGCACTTCTTTTAAAAATTTCAAGTGTTTCTTTTTTAATATGCTTCATAAATTTTCACCCAATATTTATTTTCCCGCTTTACACAAAAATTATAATGAAGGTGTTTTATGATAATTTATTATAAAGGCAAAAACAAAGCAAAAATTTACTTAAACCACAACGGCAGCCACGAAAAAATAATTGTTTTTTCAAACTGCGACAGTCTGTTTGAATACATTGAAAATCAACAGGATTTAACGCCAAAAAGTAAACTTTTTTACTGTGATAACAAGTTTTGTCTTTTATTTGAAAACAAAAAACAAAGTTTTAAAAAAGGCGACTATATAAAAGCCCATTTATTTGAATACGGACTTCTTATAAGTTGCTACCCTTATAGCGAAATACGTACGGCTTTAAAAAAGGTTAAAGGCCCTTAACCGCCTTAACGCTTTCAGCCATATTTTCGCTTGAGAAAATAAAACTACCCGCAACCAAAACGGTAGCACCTGCGTCAATTGCAAGTTTTGCGGTTTCGGCATTTATACCGCCGTCAACTTCAATTTCGGTATTAAGACCGCGTTTTTTTATTTCTTCTTTAAAAATTTTAATTTTTCTTAAAGCGTCATTCATAAATTTTTGACCGCCAAAACCGGGTTCAACCGACATAACAAGCACCATATCACAAAGTTCCAAATACGGAAAAACCGCTTCAGGTTCAGTGCATGGCTTAATTGTTAAACAGGTTTTACAGCCAAGTGACTTAATTTCTTTAAGTGTTTCGGCAACGTCACTGCCTGCTTCATAATGGAAACCAAGGTAATCGGAAACCTTTGCAAAATCTTTTATGTAGCGGTGCGGTCTATCAATCATTAAATGAACATCAAGAATTAAATCGGTGTGTTCCTTTATTGATTTTATTACTGGTACACCAAAAGAAATGTTGGGAACAAAAATGCCGTCCATAACATCAAGATGGACCATTTCTACCCCTGCTTCTTTTAATTTTTTAAGGTCTTTATCAAGGTTTAAAAAATCGGCAGAAAGCACTGATGGCGATATTTTTACCACGTTTTTCATCTCCTTAAACATTTGATTTTATTTTATCTTAAAAAGATGTCGGTGTCAACCAAAATTCCTTATTTAAATTGATTGAAAATAATTATATATTATGTTATAATTTATATATATTTTTATAAAAGGCGGTGTTTGTTTGAAAACGCTTGATTTTATTAAAAAAAATAAAACTATTATCGGTTTTTTGTCGCTTGTGTTTTGTGTTGTTCTTTTGGGAACAGCATTATTTTTGTTTAAAGTTAAAGGCAGCGCTAATATTCCCAAAAAATCTGAAACCATTGGTGGCATTACCGCTTTTGATGATGAAATTAGGTTAAAAAAAGGCGATTTGTTTGTTCAAAAATATGAAATTAGTGATTTCACTTACGAAAAACTTGGCCTTCTTTTTACCCTTAACAATGTAAACGATGCTGACGGTTTTATTAACATTGATATTGAGTGCGGTGAAAAGTTATTTTCTAAAACAATTAAAAGCCAAGAAGTTGTTTTAGATAAATACACATATATTTCACTACCTAATGAAATTTTAAGCGAGGGTGAAAACAAACTAACCGTTCGTATAACCGATTTTACAAAAGAGGGGTTTGTTATTGCCGCAAACAAATCGGCAGAAATAGAAAATGCCGTAGCAACCCTTAACGGACAAGCAATAAGCACAAATGCGGTTATTGATTTAAGAACCGAAAGACGCGCCGCTTCCCCCGCACTTTACATTTGCATTTTTGCAGTTTGTGTTTTGTTTTTAACGGCTTTTGCTTTTATAGTTAACTATAAAAAGTTATCTTTTGCCGCTAAAACGGCTTTTTCTGCTTTTGTGCTTTGTTTGTTTTATATTTTTGTATTTACGCCGTCATCAGTACCCGATGAACCGCTTCATTACACCACTGCTTACCACATTTCTAATGTAATGATGTTTAACGGCGGTGACACGCTAAGCGGAATTAAAATGCGCGCAGAAGACGCCGAATTTGTGAAAAAATCTTCTATTGCGCTTTCAAGCGAAGAATACAACTTCACCGAAGAAAACAATTATTTGCTTTGTAAAAATAAAGAAATTATAGCCACCGAAAACACCTTTATTGAAAACAAAGATATTGTTTATGCAGCAAATGCTTTTGGCATAACAATTGCCCGTCTTATAGGGCTTAGCGCTTATTGGACTTTCCAAATGGGCAGAATTTTTAATATTTTGCTGTTTGTTTTGGCGCTTTATTTCAGCATAAAAATTATGCCGTTTGGCAAGGTGGCACTGTCAATAATTGCGTTACTGCCTGTAAACCTTCATATAATGGCATCTAACTCTTACGACGTTTTCACTTTTTCTGCAGTTTTACTTTTATTTGCCTATATTATGAAATTAAGTTTTGGTGAAAACAAGATTGGTTTTAAAGAACTGATTTTATTAGCCGTTTTAATTTGCCTTGCCGTACCGCACAAGGTTGTTTATATTGCGGTAGCGGCAATAGTTTTAATTATTCCAAAAGAGAACTTTAAGACGCCAAAACTGCATTTCTTGTTTAAGGTTTTGCTTGGCACCATAGCTGCCGCTTCCATTCTTGTTTTGCAATTTGCAAACACAAGCAAATTAACATCTGATTCGGTTACAAACAGTTTAAGCGAGGGCTATTCAATTTCCTATGTACTTACCCACCTAAAAGAAACCGTATTGTTAATTTTCAATTCCATTGTTAATTTAGGTGATTTTTACTTAAAATCAATGGTGGCTTATTTCGGTTGGTTCCAACTTGAAATGCCGTGGCTTTTAGCACTTCCCTATTTAATTCTTTTACTTGTTTGCTTTATTAGAAAAGAAGATGAGCCGAAACCTCTTAAGGTTTATGAACGGCTTTATTCGGTTTTATTGTTCTGCATTGCATTTTTGCTTATTGAACTGCTTTTGCTTATTGACCACACGCCAAAAGGAAGCGGAATGGTATTGGGTGTTCAGGGAAGATATTTTATTCCTGCCCTGCCCTTAATTTTCTTGGCAATAAGAAACAACAGTTTGACGTTAAAGAAAAACAGTGAAAACGTACTACTGTTTTTAGGTGTATTTTTAAATACCATTATTTTGCTTACTTCACTTTCTTATATTTATTGCATTTAACAGGAGAAATTTATGAAAATTTGCATTTTTGCCGCAAACTATTTGCCAAACATTGGCGGTATAGAAAGATACTGTTATTATGTATCGCGCGAACTTATTAAAATGGGTCACACGGTTACCCTTGTTACTAACGATGTTTTTAATTTAGGCAAAGAAGAAACACAGGAAAATGCCTTAAAAATTTTAAGAATTCCTTGCATTAACCTTTTAAATGCGCGCTACCCAATTCACAAAAGAAACGCAGTGTTTAAAGAAATTGACGCCTATTTAAACCAAGAAAATTTTGATTTATTTATAATTAACGCCAGGTTTTATACTCACAGTATTTATGCCGCAAAAATTGCAAAGAAAAGAAACATTAAGTGCTTTGTTATTGAACACGGTTCTTCTCACCTTTCGGTAAACAACAAACTGTTTGACTTTTTGGGCGGTATTTATGAACATCTTCATACTGCTGTTTTAAAACTTTACTGCAAAAATTATTATGCTGTTTCAGGCACAGCTGGTGCTTGGAGCGGTCATTTTGGAATTAAATCTAAGGGTGTTTTATACAACAGTGTTGATGTTGAAGAAATTAACGATATTCTTAATACAACCTCCCTTTCTTATAAAAGTAAATACAATTTAAAAGAAAACGACAAAGTTATTACCTTTACCGGACGTCTTATAAAAGAAAAAGGCATTTACCAACTTATAAATGCCGTAAATTCGCTTGACCGTAACGATGTTTATTTGTTTATTGCAGGCGACGGAATTGAATATGAAAACCTAAAAAAACTGCAAAGCAAAAATGTTATTTTGCTTGGCCGTTTAGGTTTTAGCGAAGTTATTTCATTACTTAAGGAAAGCGATATTTTTTGTTTGCCGTCGGTTTCTGAGGGTATGTCTACTTCGGTGCTTGAAGCCGTTGCAACAAAAACGCTTGTTATTACCACCCAAAACAGCGGTGCGGTTGAACTTATTACCGATAAAAGTTTTGGTGTTATAACAAAATCCAACACCGAAGAAGAAATTTATGACGCTTTGGCGGAAGTTATTGATGACACTGAATACATTAAAACCGCAACCGAAAAAAGTTATAACCGCTTAATTAGTGATTTTACTTTCAAAAACACTGCAAGTAAAATTATAGAAATTTTAGGAGATTTAAAATGAAAACTCTTATAATTATTCCCGCTTTTAACGAACAGGAAAATATTGAAAAGGTAATAAAAAACCTAATAAAAAATTACCCAAAATACGATTACGTTATTGTAAACGACTGTTCGAGCGACAACACCGAAAGAATTTGCCAAGCAAACGGATATAATTACATTTCACTGCCCTATAATTTGGGCATTGGCGGCGGTGTGCAAACGGGTTATAAATACGCTTTGGAAAAAGGTTACGATTTTGCAGTTCAAATGGATGGCGACGGACAGCACAACCCCGAATATTTAGATAAACTTATAGCCCCCCTTGAAAGCGGTGAGTGTGACGCCACTATTGGCTCCCGTTTTATTACAAAAGAGGGTTTTCAGTCAAGCGGGTTAAGGCGTTTTGGCATTAAGTTTTTAAGTTTTTTAATTAAACTTTGTTGCGGTGTTAAGGTAAAGGACGTTACAAGCGGTTACCGTGCGGTAAATAGAAAACTTATAAAAATTTATTCCGAAAACTATGCCGACGATTACCCCGAACCCGAAGCAATTATAACCGCAAAATTAAGCGGAGCAAAAATAAAAGAAATTCCCGTTATTATGAACGAACGCACAGGCGGTATTTCTTCAATTAGCCCTTTAAAATCAATTTACTATATGATTAAGGTTTCGCTTACCATTATTCTTTTTAGATTAACTTTCAGCGGAGGTAAAAACAAATGAGTTTAGCGCTTAGAATTTCGCTTATAGCAGGTGTTTTAATTTACACCGCAGTTATTCTTGTTTTTTTGCAAAAAAAGACCTTAAACTTAAAATACACACTTCTTTGGCTTTTTTCAGCCGTAGTTTTGTTTTTAATGGCGCTTTTTCCAAAAGCATTAGAAGTAGTTACCCATTTGCTTGGTATAGAATACGTTGTAAATGCTGTATTCTTAATGGCAATTTTTTTAATTTTACTTATTTTAATTTCTCTTACCGCTATTGTTTCAAAACAGCATAAACAAATAAAAGAACTTATACAAACCATTGCCCTTTTAAAAAAAGAAATAAAAGATAACCAAAACTCTTTTGGAGGTAAATAAATGTCAGTTCCCGGCAAAAACCCTATTGTTACCATGCCCATGATTGCCTTGCGCGGCACGGTTGCTTTTCCCAAACTGCCCTTTCATTTTGAAGCCGGCAGAAAACTTACCGTAAATGCAGTTAACACCGCAATTAACGGTGAACAGTATATATTTTTAGCGGCGCAAAAAGATATTCGCACCGAAGACCCAAAAGCCAATGAAATTTATGATATTGGCGTGGTTGCAAAAATTTCGCAAATTTTAAAGGTTTCACAAAACAACATTAAGGTTCTTTGCGATTGTCTTTACAAAGCAAAGCGTGTTTCTTGCACCCAAAACGGCAAATATTGGGTTTGCAAAACAGTATTGCTTGACGACACAAAAGCGCGTCAAAGTTTAACTTATAAAGAAGCACTTTCAAGAAAAATAAGGGCAGAGTTTGAACGTTACGTTTCGCTTTTGCCAATGCCTATTTCCGATGAAATTATATTAAACGTTGCGGCAGATGATGACCTTGCGCATTTAAGCAATTACGTTGCCGCCAATATTCCCGCGCCCATTGATGACAAACAGTATGTGCTTGAACAAACAAACCCTGTTTCGCGCGGTAAAATTCTTTTAAAACTGCTTGAAAAAGAATGTCAGCTTTTAAAAATTGACAATTTAATTACCGAAAACGTAAAGCACCAAATGGATGAAAACCAGCGTGAATATTATTTGCGCGAACAAATTAAAGCCATTAACAACGAACTTTACGGTGATGATATTGGTGAAGATGAAGAATATTTTGAAAAAATTGCTAATTTATCGGCAAGTGATGAAGTTAAGCAAAAGTTAACACACGAGTTAAATAAACTAATAAAAATGCCACAGGGCTCACAAGAGGCAACTGTGGTTAGAAATTATCTTGATATTTGCCTTAATTTGCCCTGGAACGAAACTACCGACACAAATATTAACATTAAAACTTCAACTAAAATTTTAGACCGCGATTTTTATGGAATGGAAAAGGTTAAAGAACGTATTCTTGAAATGTTAAGCGTTTGTACTTTAGCCCCACAAAGCGCTGGGCAAATAATTTGTTTGGTTGGCCCTCCGGGTGTTGGTAAAACTTCCATTGGCAAAACCATTGCCGAATGTATGGGCCGAAAATTTGCACGCGTTTCGCTTGGCGGTATAAGTGATGAAGCCGACATTCGCGGCCACAGAAGAACTTATATTGGCGCAATGCCGGGCAAAATTATTTCGGCAATTTCAAGCACAAAAACTTCTAACCCGCTTATTTTGCTTGATGAAATTGACAAACTTGGCAAAGATTATAAGGGCGACCCTGCCGCCGCGCTTTTGGAAGTTTTAGACGGCGAACAAAACCATTCTTTTGTTGACCATTATATTGATATGCCGTATGATTTAAGCAAAGCGTTATTCTTAACAACTGCAAATACTGTTGATACCATCCCCCCCGCTTTGCTTGATAGGTTAGAACTTATTGAACTTACAAGTTACACGCGTGAAGAAAAGTTTAATATTGCAAAGCGCCATTTAATTAAAAAGCAAATAGCAAAGCACGGTTTAACCAAAGACAACTGTAAAATTAAAGACAGTGCCCTTTACGATATTATTGATTATTACACGCGCGAAGCAGGTGTTAGAAATTTAGACCGCACTATTGGTAAGGTTTGCCGTAAATGCGCAAAACTTATTGTTGAAAAAAGCAGCGAATGTGTAAAGGTAGACAGCAAAGAGATTATTAAAATGCTTGGCGCCCACAAATACCGCCCCGAAGTAATTAACAAGGAAAACGAAGTTGGCATTATAAACGGCCTTGCTTGGACAAGCGTTGGCGGTGAAATTATGCAAATTGAAGCAACGGCTGTGCCCGGTACGGGTAAACTTGTTTTAACAGGGTCACTTGGCGATGTTATGCAAGAATCGGCAAAGGCAGCAGTAACTTACGTTCGTTCGCGCTGTGATAAATTTGGCATAAACAGTGATTTTTACAAAGAAAAAGACATTCATATTCACGCCACCGAAGCCGCGATTCCCAAAGACGGTCCAAGCGCAGGTATTACAATGACCACCGCGCTCGTTTCTGCCCTTACCAACCGCCAAATTAAGCGCGATATTGCAATGACGGGCGAAATTACAATTCGCGGCAGGGTTTTGGCTATTGGCGGATTAAAGGAAAAATCTATTGCGGCATACCGCGGCGGTGTTAAAAAGGTAATTATCCCCTTTGATAATCTGCCCGACCTTGAAACCATTGACCCCGTTGTAAAAAATGCTATACAGTTTATTCCTGTTAAAAGCGAAGACGAGGTTATTGAACACGCTTTACTGTGAGGTATAAAAATGAATTTAAACAATGCTTGTTTTGAAAAAGCGTACGGCACTTTTGCCCAATTAGATGTAAGCGATTTGCCCGAATTTTGTTTTTCAGGCAGAAGTAATGTTGGTAAATCATCGCTTATAAACAAACTAACCAACCGCAAAAATCTTGCAAGGGTTAGCACAAAACCGGGCAAAACCGTTACAATAAATTTTTACAAAGTAGATAATGTTCGCTTTGTTGATTTACCGGGGTATGGTTACGCAAAAGTACCATTTGCCGAAAAAGACCGTTGGTCCGACCTTATGGAAGGTTATTTTAATTCGGGGCGTAATATTAAACTTGTTTTTCAGTTAATTGATATGCGCCATAATCCTACCGATTTTGATATATCAATGTTAGATTTTATGTATCAAATGAATATTCCATATTCAATTGTTCTTACCAAAAGCGATAAACTTAATAAAACGGAATTTAACCAAAGCCTTGCTAATATTAAAGAGCAGTTAGGCAAATTCGCCGACGGTGTAAACATTATCCCCTTTTCAGCACTAAATGGCAACGGCACAAAGGAAATTTTAAACCAAATAGAAGAACTAATATAAAAAAGCAGTGAACTTTAGTTCACTGCTTTTAATTTGTCAACACAGAGAACCGTCCCCTTGTGTTCCGAGCCAAGTTAACACAAAAGAACCGTCCCCTTGTCACCTTTGTGTTGTTCACCCTGTCTTATGAAAGGTTATCTCATCTCCAACTTTCAAAAAAACAGTCTCTTCAGCCATTATAGTAAAAGAATCTTCACTCACGTTTTTATAAGCCCATTTTTCATAACATTCTTCAGGATATAATCCTAATCTATCCTTTTCAAAAGCTTCCATATCAAAAACATACGCAAAATATCCTCTATCACTAACAAAATAGCACTCTGTAATAGCACCGTTTTCCTCAAAAGAAATTTTTTTGTCACTTTTCTCATTAATATAGAGTAAAATTTTTCCGTTTTCAGATGACCATACTGTATTTTCCTGGGCATCCGGTCTATTTTCTAAATAATAATAGTATCCACAATTTATTTTTATAGTTGAGTAAAAAACAAATCCAGCAAATACAAGAACGGTTAATAATAACAATATTATTATTTTATGTTTTTTCATACACTTACCCCAAATAATATCCACAGATAAATCTTGAAGCATAATCCTTGGGGTTCGTATAATCTAAATTGCCATCACCCCAACGATTATGAACACAAAAGAACCGTCCCCTTGTGTTCATTCCTTGTGTTCCTTATCAATTTCCAAAATATATGGGACAACTAATCTAATAAAATCATCATCGTTATTTATAATATCTTCATCCTGATAAAATTCTACAGATTTCACTTTAGGAACTTCGTATTCTTGCACCGGAGGAACTTGCTTTTCATAGGTAACAAGAAGTACTCCCCCTTTAACATGATGAGCAGTCATGTTTACAGCTGAAACTGGCAAAAGTATTGTTCCCACATCAAACAACATCACTTCCAAAACGGTAGGTTCACTTAATAAAAATTGCTCAAATTCTTCTCTTGTAATAAATTTGTCTTTAATCATAACATTATGTAAATTAAACTCGTTATTCATAAAAACAAATACATCTTTTCCATCATCTTGCAACAATACAACGTAATAACCTTGATGCGTTTTTCTCATACATTGAATTTTAAACTCTTTTTTAAACTGTTTAAAATCCATAAAACCAGACTCAACTTTTTGTTTCATATTTTGAATCTTATCAATTGAATATGTTTTTGTGATTAAGTCATTTTTACTTGTTACATTATCAACTTTCAAATCACCACAACCGACCATAGAAAATGCAAGGATTACTATACAAGTTATCCTAATAAATGTGTTTCTCATAATCATTACACTCAACCTCCTACTGCAAAATAAACAGGATCAGTATTGTAATAATTTTTAAAGCTATCGTTATCCCATTCAATCGCAGGGCAATCAGGGGACGGTTCTCGTCAATCAGGGGACGGTTCTATGATTGTCCCTGATTGTCCTGTTTATACTTGTTAGAAAATATTCAATACTTTTAGAAAAAGATTTTACCGATAAATAAAACATAAGATATGATAAAGATATTAAAAATAATAGTGTTGCTAATGGTATTGCACAAAAAGCCCAAACATTCCTATCAAAAACAGTTATAACAAACAAAACAAGAAAGAAAATTACACAAATAATGCATAAAGAATTTAAAATAAATTTAGACGGAAATTTATAAACAGCTTTAATTTTATCTTCATCACTCGTTTTAATATCCACAGTTGGAAAAAAGGAATTATATGCAAACGAGAATTTTCTCTTTGTAATAACATCTCCGTTAATAACAACTTTACAGCACTTATCATAATTATGTTTTATAAAATCAGACAGTTCATTTACCAATAACTGTTTGTTTTCAAAAGGGTTTTTATAAT
>JAZOOT010000046.1:0-5937 GCA_045655165.1 Acutalibacteraceae bacterium | reverse complement strand
AGTTTACATATTCTTTTAGGTCTTCGGTTTTGTTTGTTTCTTCCCATCCCGTACTTTTACCGTTTGGGTGTTCTTCGTATATATAGTGCTGACCCAAAATTAAATATTCGGCACCGCTGTTTTTTGCGTTTTCAAGCATTTTTTCAAAATGCGACGGGTAATATTCCATTTCAAAACCAACTTTAATTTCTACCCTATCTTTATACATTCCTGCAAGTTTTTTAATTTCAGAAACATACTCACTTGCTTTTTCAATTGCTACCCTAAAATGCGAACGAAAACCGTCGGGGAACTCATAGGGCGCGTGGTCTGAAAAGCCCATAAACTTAATACCGTTTGCTATGGCTCTTTCAATATATTCCGTTGGTTCGCCTGTTGCGTGGTCGCACCAACGGGTATGGGTATGATAATTGTAATTCAACGAAAACACCTTCAAATCTTTTTGCTTTTTAAATATTCTTCCCTGCCGGTTTTATAAAGATTATTACCTTTTGTATCTATAACCACACGCACCGGGAAATTTTCAACCTGTAAGCGAAAAACCGCTTCCGCGCCTAAATCACCAAAAGCCACAACTTCGGCTTTTTTAATGCAGTCACCTATTAACGCACCGCAACCGCCAATGGCGCCAAAATAAACCGCGCCATGCTTTGCCATTGCATTTATTACTTCTTCGCCACGATTACCTTTTCCTATCATTCCCGTAATGCCAAGTTCAATTAAGGTTGGGCTGTAAGCGTCCATACGATAAGAAGTGGTAGGCCCTGCAGAACCAATAATCTGCCCCGGTTTTGCAGGTGTTGGGCCAACAAAATAAATTATTGTATTGGTTAAATCAAACGGAAGTTCTTTGCCCTGTTTAATAAGTTCGCAAAGGCGTTTGTGTGCTGCATCGCGAGCGGTGTAAATAACCCCCGAAATCAAACAACTATCTCCTGCTTTTAATTTATTTATATCACTTTTAGTAAGCGGTGTTTTAATACTAATATCCATTAAAGCACCTCCGTTTTATGACGGGAAACGTGGCAGTTAATATTTACCGCCACAGGAAGCCCTGCGATGTGTGTTGGCATGGTTTCAATATTAACCGCAAGCGCAGTTGTTTTACCGCCAAAGCCCTGTGGGCCTATACCTAAAGCATTTATTTTTTCTAACAATTCTTTTTCAAGAGAAGCATAAAAAGCGTTGCTGTTTTCTTTGTTTATATCGCGAATAAGTGCTTTTTTGGCAAGATATGCCGCTTTATCAAAGGTACCGCCAATGCCAACACCAACAACAATGGGTGGACAAGGGTTAGGTCCTGCTTTTTCTACTACCCGTAACACAAAATCTTTAACCCCTTGTACGCCGTCACTTGGGCTAAGCATTGCCGTTTGGCTCATATTTTCACTGCCAAAGCCCTTTGGCGCAACGGTAATTTCCACATTTTCGCCGTCAGTAAGTTCGGTATAAATCATTGCAGGAGTATTATCCCCTGTATTCACGCGGTTAAGCGGGTCACCTACAACACTTTTGCGAAGATAACCTTTATTATAACCTTGACGAACGCCCTCGTTTACCGCGTTTTCCAAATTACCAATAATATGAACGTCTTGCCCAATTTTTAAAAACACGCAAGTAAGCCCTGTATCTTGGCAAATGGGTTGGTTTCTTTCTTCGGCAATTTGGTAATTTTTTATTATGGTATTAAGGGTTTCTTTTGCCGGTTGCCAATCTTCTGCCTCTTTCATTTTGCAAATACGGTCTTTTACATCGCACCCTAAATGGCAGTTGGCTTCAACGCACAATTTTTTAACTGTTTTGGTTATTTGTTCTGCTTTAATTTCCCTCACAGCTGCCCCTCCATAATCTTTTAACCTTTTTCTTTAAATTATAACATAATAACAAAAAGTTGCAAGTATTTAGTAAAGTTAATAACATTAGTTATACTTCATCACCAAATAGCGGGTCAAGTAAAATATTAAATCCAACGGGTTTACCCATTACAGGATAACCTATTTCATAAAAACCAATATTTTGTATATTCATATAACGGGTTGTGGGGATTGCATTGTTAACATACTCTTTAATAGCATAGTAAGCACACCAAACTTAGCTTCCGTTGGGGTAAATAAAGAAAGAAGCGTGGCCCGGTGCATAAACTTTGTTGCCGTAAACAAACAACGGTTTTTCGTGCTTTTTTCACTAAGATGCATTGCATAAATCACCACCCATATACTCTAAAACACCCAAGCAATAACGAGCAGTAAAAGCACCGTTAGCCGAATAAATAATGAAAAGTCGGTCGCCGTTTTTACAAAAAAGCCACCCTCAACAATAGCCAAGGTCCAACATAATGGGGCACCAATTCCCAGTCGTATTCTGCCTTTACAATTACGGCAGATTTTTCATCGAAAGTATATGAGTTTATAAGTTCCTTCATTGCAAGATTAAGCGATTTATTACAATTTTATTATATTACTCCAAGCGCGGTTTCCGTTTTTATCGGTAACTTCAACACGAACCCATTTTTCAAAATCTTTAAGGGTATATTCGGCACCGCTTAAATCGTTGCCCCTTACCATTCTGTCGTTTGCCCAAGCACAGTTTGACATAAAGGCAATTTTTTGGCAAGGTGAACATTTGCAAAGTATTTTATTACCCTGTTTTATTACTTCAATGTTCGGTTCTTGTGAAGAGTAGTAATCCCCGTTTTTAAGGGCAGTTAAAATATCTTCTTGGCTACCGCTTTTTGCCTTTACCATTACAAACGATTTACACTCATCTTCTCCGCAGTAATAATGAGCGTCATCGGTTGCAACAAGCGGAATAACAACACCGTCATTTGCAAGTAAATCAATGATACAGCCCGAATCGGCACGGTTAGACATACCAACATCGGACACCGTATTATAAATTTCAACAAACGAAAATCCGTTTAAATCCTTTACATCATTTATATTGTTAAGCGACCAATGCGGATGTGCCAATATAGCATAACCGCCACATTCTTTAATAGCGTTAATTGCTTCTTGACGTCCCACTTTACCGCGTATAAGCACTGGGTCTTTTTTCATTCCAACCCCAACAATATGCATGGTATCTCCTATTGAGTTGTTACTGCCAATATTATATTCAGCGCCCGAAATTATTTTAAGCCCGTCAATTTCGCCTTCGGGATAATATTTCCAATGGTCAGTAATTGCAACTGCATCAAAACCGGCATTTTTATAAATTTGTGCCATTTCTTGCGGAGATTTTTGACCGTCAGATAGTGTTGTATGAATATGAAGCCCAACCTTGTACCATTTATTTCCGCTTTCATCAATAAACATATTGTCCACCTCAAAATAATTATATCATAAAGACAAAAAAACACAATGCTTTACTAATATCATTTTTGTCAACTTTAGGTTGACACCACTTGATGAAATTTATATAATAAATATAACATTAAAATTTGGAGGTTTTAAGATGAATAGAAGTAATTACATAAAAGAAATTATGGTGTTGGGCGAATTTCCCCAAGCGGAAATTGAAGCCGTTTTAGAAACTTATAATACTATGCTTAACAATGCCGAAGCAAGCAAATTATTTGAAGACCAAGTTCTTTTGTATGAAAACGATTTATTGCCTGATTTTTGGGCTGCTTTGCAACTTATTAAAAAAGTTGCCGAAACAGCAGGTGTAAAACAAGAAACAATCTTACTTGCGTTCATTGTCTGCCTAACCAAACATCTTCGCGAAAAATATGAAAAAGCAGGTATTGAAGAACGCTTTTTCTTTGACGTTATAAGTGATATAAAATTCAAATCTCTTGAATGTTACGAAGTTTACGGTATTTACGGCACCTTTGTTCCCGAATGGTTTGGCAGATTCTTTAGCATGACAAGATATGCTCTTGGACGTTTGCAGTTTGAAACCCGCTATTTACCAAACGATATTACAATAAATGGCACTACACTTAAGCAAAACACCCTTGCCATTGCCGTACATATTCCCTCGGGCGGACCGCTTGATATAAGTGAATGTGAAAAATCCTTTAAATTGGCTTATGAAAAATTTTTACCGCTTTTCCCAGACGGTACGGTTATTTTCCACTGCGGTTCGTGGTTGTTGGCACCCGATAACAAAAAATTGTTGCCCGCAACTTCAAACATTGTTAAGTTTATGGACTTTTTTCAGATTATTCCAAGTGACGGAAATATCGAGCACGACTTTTGGCGTATATTCGGCACTATGGACTTTAAAGATGCTTCCAAGTTGCCAAGAAACAACACTTTACAAAGGGTTTATGCCGAATGTGCCGAAAAAGGCGAAATTCCCTTGGCTGGTATCGGCATTATTTATATGAAAGGCGGCGAAATTGTTAACAATGCGTAATTTAAGAATTTTAAGCAATAACATTTGGTGTTGCGGCGATAATGTACCCGCTTGGGCAGAAAAAGGCGAAGACTGTTCTGCCGAACACCGTGCCCCCGGTTTTGTTCGTGTTTACAAAGAACTTAAACCCGATATAATTGGCTTGCAAGAATGTACCGCGCGCTTGGCCGATAATCTTATGCAACTTTTCAGCCAAGAAAATATGCCATATTCGCTTCTTTGGGGTCGCGATACACCAATTATCTACCGCAGAGATAAGTTGGAGCTTATTGACAGCGATTATTTAATTTACCCCGATGATGTTCCGGAGTATGAGGGCTGTTTTAATAACCAAAAAACAAAATCTTACTGCATTGCAGTTTTTAAAGATAAGCAAGACGGTGAAATGCTTATTTTTGCAACAACGCACTTGTGGTGGAAAAATTCCCACCCCGCGCCCGATCTCGCACCCGAAACGGTGCAACCCCATTCCGATGAAGCAAGGGCTTACCAAATTAACCTTTTAATTGACCGCGTTGAAGAAATAAGGGAAAAATACAACTGCCCCGCCGTTATTGTGGGTGACTTTAACGCAGTGTACAATTCAATGGCTGTTCAGTCCGCACTAAATAGGGGTTATGAGCACGCATATAATATGGCAACCGACTACCGCGACGAAACCAACGGTCACCATTTCTGCTTTGCCGAAGGTTATGATATGTACGAAAATAAAAAGCAGTTTAAAGACGCCATTGACCAAATAATTATTAAAGGCGCACCCGACGGCTTCGTTAAACGCTTTGACCGCTACTACCCCAACTACTATATGCCACTCTCCGACCACTTCCCAATGTTTATTGATATATAAAATTAAAAAGCCACCATCCTTTTGGATGGTGGCTTTTTCAAGTACAAAAAGTGTCTTAAATCAGAAAATTTTTACTATAATCATAACACTCGTTCAGAAATCATTTTGCAAATTGCGGAAACATTTGCGTTTTTAACAAATTCAAATTTTACTTTTCCAAGACCCGAGAACCAAAGTTCCAATTCGCTATCCAAATCAAACACTCCTGCTGTCTCTACAGAAAAAGCTTGAATTTTACTATATGGCAAAGATGTAAAATCCTTCTTTGTACCAGTAAGACCTTGCACATTAATTGCAATAATCCTTTTGTTTGTAAATACAACACCATCACGAATACCCTTGAAAGTAGACAATACACTTTCGCCCTCTGCAAAAGTTGCAGAAATCAAGGATTCGTATGTGGAATTATCAACTGACTTTAACTTAAAATAATTAGCGTTTTTAAAATCAATCATTTAAATTTCCCCTTTCTTCAATCCTATTATATACTACTTTGTGCTACTTGTCAATATTTTTCAGCATTTTATCTTATAATATTTTAGAGGTGATAATAATGAAGCCCTTAAAAGAAAAGATAAGCATAACTATTGATAATGATATTTTAGTAAAACTTAAAGAAAAAGCCGAATATGATGACCGTTCCCTGTCGCAATATATAAACCTTGTATTAAAACAGCATATAAAAGATTTAGAAATTAAAAAATAAAAGCCGTGAAGTTCACGGCTTT
>JAZOOT010000045.1:0-28367 GCA_045655165.1 Acutalibacteraceae bacterium | reverse complement strand
GGCAGCATCTTCGTTTGCGGTAACGCCGTTAATGGAATATGTAACCATTTTTGCCCTTGCAGCATATAAAGACTTATCGGTTTTCAATGTTGGCAAATAAGCCGAAGGATAATGGTTGTTACCATGGCTTGCCAAAAAGTTTACATTAACATTTGTTGGGTAATCTTTGTAGCGCGCATGAAGATTATTTACGCCATCAACAGCTGTTATTGAAGCAACAGGTTCGCCGGTAAACTGGTCATTAGTATACCAACCAACAAAGTATTTATCACTTGTGTTGGGCGCAACAAACTTAATTGCGAATGCTTCACCGGCAGTAACACCTTCGGTTACAGGAAGCGTTGTAGCTTCGCCGGTAGCAGCGTCTGTATAATGATATACTACAGACGGTGTTTCTCCCTCTGCAAATGCGGGTACGGAAATAACCGATACGAGCATTACGAGTGCGAGAAGGACGCTAAGTAATTTTTTCATAAAAAATTTCCTCCTATTCGTGACAATATCACGAGTTTATTTTATCTTAAAACAAAATAAAAGTCAATAGTTTTTTGCTGACATTTTTTTCTTTTTTTGTTTTTTTTACACAAAAAGTCTACAGAACAGGTTGCATAATTCATCAATTGTTAAATTTTCGGCGCGAATATTTTCGTTTTTGCCAATTTCACAAAGCGCACGCTTTATTTCTTCTTTGTTTATGACCATTGTGTTGCTTACGCTGTTAATAAGTGTTTTGCGCCTTTGGGCAAAGCACGCCTTAACAAATGCAAAAAACTTTTCTTCGTTGTTTACCTTAATTGGAGGTTCTTTTAAAAGTGTAAGCCCAATAACCGCCGAATCAACATTGGGGCTTGGCAAAAAGCAACCGCGCGGCACACCGAACAAAATTTCGGGTTTGGCATAATACGAAACCGCAACGCTAACCGCGCCCGCTTCACGCGTGCCAACCGTAGCACACAAGCGCTCGGCTGCTTCCTTTTGCACCATAACGGTAATGCTATCTACATTAAGTTTGCTTTCCAAAAGTTTCATTATAAGAGGCGATGTTATATAATAAGGTAGGTTAGCGCAAATTGCCACGCGCTTACAGTCGCTAAACTTTTCTTTAATAAGCCCGTTTAAATCAAGTTTTAAAGCATCGCCAAAAACAACCTCTACATTATTATATATATGCAGCGTTTGTTTTAGAATAGGCAAAAGGCGTTTATCAAGTTCCACCGCAACAACCTTTTTTGCCCTTTCGCACAAGGCAGAGGTTAAAACGCCAATACCGGGGCCAATTTCTAAAACGCCTGTGTCACCATCGGCTGCGGCTTCCGCCATTTTGGGACAAACAGTTTTATCTATTATAAAATTTTGCCCAAGCGATTTTTTAAAGGTAAAACCGTGCTGGGACAAAATTTGTTTTACCACACGAATATCCGATAAATCCATTATTTTCTCCTAAAAGAAAAACGCCAAACGGCGTTTTTCACGTTTTTATTTTAAAAGGGAATCGCGCAATTTTTTACTGTGTTTCATTTCAGCAGTAAAATTAAGCACAAAGGTATAAAGCGATTCACAAGCGGCGGTTTGTTCTTTAAGTATTGCCAGTTGTTCGGTATTACCGTAAACCGAAGCCGAAAGAATTGCAACCACAAGCGCCGAAGTTTCGGCATCGGCCGCGGTGAATATATCGGTCATGGCATCGTAAAACTTTTTAACCGATTTTTTGTTGCCCCCGCCAAGCAATTCTTTAATAGAGGGAATGAAATATTCCTTGCTAAACTGCACAGGCAAAAATTTACCCTTTTCGGCAACAAAGGTTTTGTAATTTTCTTTGTGAACAGGGAATATGGCAAGAAGTTTTTGGGCTAAACCGCCAACACCAACCTTTTCGCCCTTTAATTCATCGGGCAAAGCAACCTGGTTTGCGGTGGGCTTTGCTTTTTTAATGCCCAATTTGCTTTTTAAAGTGTCGGTAAAATCAATAGCAACGCTTTCAATGTCTTTTTCGGTTTGGGTTTCATCAAAAAGGTAAACCGAAACAACGCTATCATTCAAATAAAGTTCGTAAACCTTTTTGGCTTCGTTATAAACAAACTTAACCTGCTTGTCTTCGCAAACAAAAGCGCCGTCAGTTTCATTAAAACCGTTTTCCTTTAAAAAAGGAAGCATAAATTCAATAAGTTTATTGTAATACATTATAATACCACCAAGTTTTTTATTTTTCCTAAGTATACCACCAAAACAAAAATTTATCAAGAGAGAAAAAAGCGGTTGTTTCCAACCGCTTTTTTGTTATTCTTTGTTTTCCTCTATTATTTTGGTTGCTAACATAGCAGGTACTTCTTCGTAACGCTCGAATTCAAGTGTGAATACCGCAGTACCGCCGGTTATTGAGCGCATTGCCGTTGCAAAATCTGCCATTTCGGCTATTGGCGCTTCGCCAACAACCTCTTGCATTTTGTTTGCAAGCGGGTTCATACCAATAATTCTGCCGCGGCGCTTGTTAATTTCGCCAATAATATCGCCAAGCTGTTCATCGGGCGCAGTTACCTGCAATTTGCCAAACGGTTCAAGCAAAACAGGGCGGCATTTAGGAATACCGTCTTTAAACGCAAGCGACGCCGCCGTTTTAAACGACATTTCCGAAGAATCAACAGGGTGGTACGAACCATCATACAGTGTGGCTTTAATGCCAACCATTGGGAAGCCCGCCAAAACGCCCTTTGTAACGCTGTCACGCAAGCCCTTTTCAACCGCAGGGAAGAAGTTTTTGGGAACCGCACCGCCAACAACCCTTTCGGCAAAAATTAGTTCATCACCGTCATACGGTTCAAACTCAATCCAAACGTCACCAAACTGTCCGAGTCCGCCTGATTGTTTTTTGTACCTGCCCTGAACCTGTGCCGACTGGCGTATTGTTTCACGGTAAGCAACCTTTGGTTTTTGCAAACGCACCTTTACGCCAAACTTGGTGGCAAGACGAGCCATAACAACATCAATATGCTGTTCGCCAAGTCCCGAAATAACACTTTCCAATGTTTCCTTATTATATTTAAAGGAAATTGTCGGGTCTTCTTCGGCAATACGGTTAATGCCCTGGGCAACCTTTTCTTCTTCGCCCTTGTTTTGCGGGTAAACCGCCATAGAAAGACAAGGTTTGGGAAACTCTGCCATTTTGCAAACAATTCCGTTTTGCGATAACGTGTCGCCCGTTTTAACGTCGCCAAGTTTTGCGGCGCAGCCAATATCGCCGGCAACAATTTTTTCGGCGTCTTCTTGTTTGCCCGCTTTTATGTACATAACCTTGCCAAGTTTTTCTTCTTCGCCGGTGCGGCTGTTTTTAAGTTTCATATCGCCCTTAACTTCGCCCGACATCACCTTAAAGTAAGAAAGTTTGCCAACAAACGGGTCGGCAACCGTTTTAAACACCAAAAGCGCAGGCGCGCCCGCGTTATCGTATGCGTGGGCACCATCTTCGGTTTCATATTCGCATTCATCGCTTGACGGCATTATTTGGAACAAAATGTCACCGCACATTTTAACGGCGTCACCGCTTGCCTGAACACCGCAGAACACCGGCCAAAGTTCGCCGCTTTTAACACCTTTTTTAATTGCAGTAATAATTTCTTCGCTTGTAAAGGGTGTGCCTTCAAAATATTTTTCCATTAACGCTTCATCAATACTTGCAACCGCTTCAAGCATAAGTTCGTAAAGTTTCTTGGCTTCATCGCTTGGCTCAAACACTGTTTCTTTTGCGTTAATGCCATCATATTTATACGCCTTGTTTTCAATTAAATTCCAATAAGCCGTCACCGCTTCGTTTTCAACAAGCGGAACAACAACAGGGCAAACAACAGGGCCGTAATTTGCAGTTAAAGCCGAAACAACGCGGTAATAGTGCGCGTGTGTGGAATTAAGTTTACCAATAAAGAACGAAATTGCTTTGCCCGCTGCTTTAAGGCGCGCCACGCTTTGTTTTGCGCCTTCGGTAAGGCCCGATTTACCCGAAATAACAACCACGCCGCCGTCTGCCGCCGAAACCGCACTGCAAACTTCACCGGCATAATCAAAAAGGCCAGGTGTGTCCAACAAATTTATTTTAAGCCCGTTTGCTTCCAAAGGATAAACGGATGTGTAAATACTTGTACCGCGTTTCTTTTCTTCGGCATCAAAATCCATAACGGTTGTGCCGTCTTCGGTGCGGCCTATTCTGTCGGTTTTGGAATAAGAATAAAACAGTGCGTCGGCAAGGGTTGTTTTGCCGCTTGAGCCGTGACCAAGCAATGCAATATTCTTAATTTCCTGGGTTTTATACTGTTTCATTTTAGGAGCTCTCCTTTGCACCTTAATATAACTTGATTATATCACGCGTTTTTGTTATATTCAACATATTTTTTAAACTTTTTTATAAAAATTTGTGAATAACCAACATTTTTTAGGTTGTAACCGCTTTGTAATCAAACTGTAATCGAATTGATGTAGAATTATAATGTTTTTTTGTATATAATCTAAATAGAAAGAGGTGAAGCTGTATGAAAAAATTTATATCGGTAATGTTGGTATTGTCACTGTTGCTTTTTGCAGGTATGGCTTCGCTTTCTGTTCAGGGCGAAGAAAACGGCGCGGTGGTTACGCACGAACAAAAAATAACAGCTTCGCGTTTTGAAACAATGCTTAACAACAACTACGCCCTTGGCAAAGATTTTGAAAGTGTTTCAAAGTTAATCGGCGCAGCAAGCATTTCGCTTTTGTCCCACGCCGAAAACGGCACACTTAAAAATTCGCTTGTTGTTGATTTTGTCCGCAACATGTACGGCTTAGATGCACTTACCGTGGCTGACACAAACAGCGAACCGCTTACCGAAAACGGTGTATACCAAATTATACCTAAAGGTTTTTCTAAATATAACCACACAGTAACCGAAATTTACACCCACGCCGACGGCACCTTAACGGTATATTCAAACGCGGTAATTGACGGGGATGACGAAGCACCCTGCACCGCAATTTCCCGCTTTGCGCAAAACCAAAACAGCATTTTTGGTTACACACTTTTATCTTGTGAAATTATTTTAAACTAATAAAAAGAAAAAGCCCTGCTTTCGCAGGGTTTTTCTTTTTTTAAAGGGGTTAAGAGAAATGCAAAGAAAACTTGCGGACTTCCTTTGCAATAATAATTTACCACCAATTTGTGAATTTTGTTTGAACAAATTTTAACAAGTATAAAAATTTTATTTTCGTCAACACTTTTTATGGAGGCGAAAATAATGAAATACTATAAATCTAAAACCGCAAAATTTTTTAACGGAAACGGGTTTTATTTGGTTCTTGCCGTTTGCATGGTGGCAATAGGTTTTGCAGCATACAGCGCGTTTGATGCCGTTCGGCTTAACGACAACCAAAAAGAAACCGCCGAAATAAGGCAAGAAATAAAAAACGAAATAAAAGAAGAAACCAAAGAAGAAACACCGCAAATAACAGTTACCCCCACCGAAACCGAAACCGAAGAAAAATATTTTGTTTCACCGCTAAAAAACGGCGCGGTGGCAAAACCTTGGTCTAACGATACTTTGCAGTATTCCTTAACCCTTGGCGATATGCGAATTCACCTTGGCACCGATATTGTTCCAACCGACGAAACCGCCGTTTGTTCGGTTTTTTCGGGTGTTGTTTTAGGGGTAGACCAAAGCACCGAACTTGGCAACGTGGTATCGGTTGACCACGCCGACGGAATCGTTGTTCGCTATTGCGGTTTAAAAGATATTGCCGTAAAAACGGGCGACAGCATAACCGCGGGTCAAAAACTTGGCGAAGTAGGTATTGTTACAAACGAATGTGCCGATGAAGAACATTTGCATATTGAGGTTTTAAAAGACGGCGAACAAATTAACCCGGCGACCATTTTACCGCTAAATTAAAAAAAGACGGATAATTCCGTCTTTTTTTATAATGGTATAGGTTATGCGAAACAATCTTGTTTCGCCACAAAATCTTTGATTTTGCGACAAATTTCAAAAAATTTGTCCTATCCCATTTCAATTAGTGTTGTGCAAAATTAAATGTTAGGATTTAATTTTGCATGAAGCCACTTGAAAAGCGGCTTGTCGAAGCGCTTTTTAGCGTTTCGACAAACAACAATCATTATTTTCTGTGGTATTTGTAATAAACAACAAAATCCGCCTTTTCACCGTTTAGTTCGTTTATGCCCGAAACGGTAATTCCGTTGCCCGAAAGAAGTGTATAGCAGTTGGTTGTGTCGGCGCTGCCCTTAAACACATCGGTTTCACCGCACATAACGGTAATTACGCCATCTATCACCACAATTCTTCCGCTTTTGCCAACAATTTTCTCGCTAACACCGCCGTTTTGGTCAGTCACGCGTTTTGTTACATACTTAACCTCTTGTCCGTGAAGGGAATCCAAGGTAGAATTTTGCTTCCTTTTAAAAAGCCCAAACATTTATTCACCCGCTAAACGTTTTGCAAAATCGGCAAGTTCATCGTCACTGTAAAATTCAAGGGTAATTGTGCCTTTTTGTTTGCCGGTAGATTTAATTTTAACCTTGCGGTGAAGCGCCTGTTTTAAAGACAACGAAACTTCGGTATAAAAACGGTTTTCGGGTGATGCTGTTTTTGGCTCTTTTTCTTTTTTGTTTGCAAGGCCTTCAAGCATTCTAACCGAAGCGCCGCTTTTTGCCAAAGCCAACATTGTTTTTTGCTGTGCAGTGTCTTTTGCGGAAAGAAGCGCCCTTGCGTGGCCTGCCGAAATTTCACCGTTTCTTAAACAGTATAAAATTTCTTCGGGCAAATTAAGCAAACGAACAGCATTTGCCACCGCTGTTCTTGATTTACCAACCTTTTCGGCAACTTGCTCTTGAGTTAAATTAAACTTTTCCATTAAGTTCTTGTAACCAAGCGCTTCTTCGTAAGCGTTAAGGTCTTCGCGTTGCAAGTTTTCAATTAAAGCAACTTCACTTCCTGCAAGTTCATCAAATTCCTTAATAATTACAGGCACTTTTGTTAGCCCTGCAATACGGCAGGCGCGCCAACGGCGTTCGCCGGCAACAATTTCGTAAACACCGTTTAATTTCGGGCGCACAATAATTGGTTGCAAAAGGCCGTGTTTTTCAATACTTTCAGCAAGTGTGTTTAAACTTTCTTGGTCAAAATCTTTTCGCGGTTGGTTAGCATTGGGTTCAATTTCGCGAATGTTAAGTTCCACCGCACCCTTGCTGTCCATTGCGTTTTCATCTAAAAGAGCATCAAGCCCTTTGCCTAAACCGCCAATTTTAAAAGCCATATCTTTTCACCTTACCTGTTCCTTTTAATAAATTCTTTTGCAAGTTTGTTATAAGCGTCTGCGCCCTTGCTTTTTTTATCGTAATACTGAATGGGCATACCAAAACTTGGTGCTTCGCTTAACCTAACACCGCGCGGAATGGGTGTTGAATAAAGTTTAAGCGCAAAATACTTTTTAATTTCGTTTACAACCTGGTGGGTAAGGTTTAACCTGCCGTCGTACATTGTAAGCACAACACCCTCAAGCTCTAAACTGTCGTTATAAAGGCGTTTAATTTGCCTTACAGTTGAAATAAGCTGCGAAAGCCCTTCCATTGCGTAATATTCGCACTGAATGGGCACCATAAAGGTATCAGAAGCGCAAAGCGAGTTAATTGTTATAAGCCCAAGCGACGGCGGACAGTCAATAAAAATAAAATCGTAATCTTCGCGCAAAATTGCCAAAGCCAATTTTAGTTTTTCGTGGCGCTTTTCAATGTTAGCCAATTCAATTTCGGCAGCCGCTAAATCCATACTTGCGGGGATTATATCAACATTTTTAAATTTTGTATGTATAACCGCCTGTTCGGCCTTTGCACCGCCCACCAAAAGATTATAACTTGAAAATGTTACTTCTTTTTTGTTAATTCCAAAACCGCTTGTTGTGTTTCCTTGAGGGTCGGCATCAATAAGCAAAACCTTTTTGCCCAAAAGACCAACGCCTGCAGCCAAATTAACCGCCGTTGTGGTTTTGCCAACACCGCCCTTTTGGTTTACAACAGAAATTATTTTCCCCATTTTTCACTCTCCGAAAAATCTTATTAAATACAGTATACCAAAAAATCATAATAAATACAATCAATATTTGAAATCTTAAAGATTTTGTGTTATAATTTAAAAAAACTTTAATTTGGAGGCGTTTCGGTAATGAAAAGGGCGGTTTGCCTTATTTTAACACTTATAATACTTTTAACCTTTTGCGCCTGTGGCGGCAATAAAGATTATTTAAAATCAGAAGACGGTGATTTAGTTGTATCACTGCCCGAAAGAGAAGAAACCGATGTTGATATTGATGCTAACGGCATTTATTCCGATTCGCTTATTATTGGGTACTGGGATCTTATAAAAATTACCGATGACAATAAAACCGTAACCTACGAAGATTCTTATTATATTTTTGACGGACGCGGCAGCTACAAACTTGTCGTGGGCGAAGAATCGCGTTCGGGCAGGTTTGATATGACCGATAAAATAATAACCTTAAGCAACACCCGTCTTTACTATTCCGTTACAACCGATACTTTGGAACTTCGCACCAATTCAGGCAAAGTTCACCACCTTGTAAGGCGAAAAGAAGAGCAGCCACAGCAATAATTTTTAAGTTTTTTCCTTTGCCTTAAAAATAAAACTTGCTAAAAGCCCTGCCACAATTGCGGCGGTTATTCCCGCAGCAGCGGCGGTTAAAGGGCCGGTTAAAGCACCAATTAAGCCGTTTTCCAAAACGGCTTTTTTTGTTCCCGTTGCCATTAGGTGGCCAAAACCCGAAAGCACTACCGTTGCACCGCAACCTGCAAAATCAACAAGCGGGCCGTAACAGCCAAGACCGCTTAAAATTACACCGCCAACAACATAACCCACCAAAATTCTTGCGGGGGTTAGTTTTGTAAGGTCTATAAAAAGTTGACCAACAACGCAAATAATTCCGCCAGCCAAAAATGCTATTATATATTCTAACATAAAAATCACCGCCATTATAATGATTGTCGTTTGCCATTATTATTTGACGGTGATTTCTTTTTATGCTATTTTTTTATTTTTTCTAAATATTCTTTGTATTTTTGCTCGTTTTTGTTGTCTTTAGGCACATAATACTTGCGGTTTTTAAGCGCGTCGGGCAAATATTGCTGTTTTACATAACCGTTTTCATATTCATGCGGGTATAAATAGTGTTGCCCTTTAACAAGCGCATCTTCGCCGTCGTAATGTTTGTTTTGCAAATGGCGGGGAACAGGGTATGTACCGCCGCTTTTGATTTCGCCCATTGCTTTGTCAATAGCCGCCTCACCCGAATTAGATTTCGGCGAATTTGCAACCAAAATAACGGCATCGGCTAAAGGAATACGCGCTTCGGGAAGTCCCACACTCATAGCAATATCCACCGAGCTTTTCACAATGGGTATTATTTGCGGATTTGCAAGGCCAACATCTTCACAAGCGCAAACCATAAGGCGTCTGCAAGCGCTTGGCAAATCGCCCGCCGCAAGCAACCGCGCCAAATAATAAATTGCCGCATCGGCATCGCTTCCGCGCATTGATTTTTGGTAAGCCGAAACAATATCGTAATGTTCATCACCGTCGCGGTCGTAACGCACTGCGCTGTGCATGGCAACCTGTTCGGCAAATTCTTCGGTAATTTCTTCTGCTTCAGTGCTTTGCATTGTAATTAAGCACAGTTCCAGCATATTTATAGCGCGTCTAACGTCACCCGCAGCACTTTTGGCAAGGCGGGTAAGCGCCTCTTCTGTAATTTTATAATCTTTGCCGTCTTCTTCGCTAACAACACCAATTGCGCGGGTTAACAGTTCTTTTATATCGGTGTATTCAAGCGGTTTAAACTCAAAAACGCTTGAACGCGAAAGAATTGCATTGTAAACATAAAAAAACGGGTTTTCGGTGGTAGAGGCAATAAGTGTAATATCACCGTTTTCAATGTAAGAAAGTAAAATTTGCTGTTGCTTTTTGTTAAAATACTGAATCTCATCTAAATAAAGCACAACACCGCCCACACATTCAATTGTGTCAAGCGAATTTATAATATCTTTAATATCCTGTGCCCCACAAACGGTAGCGTTTAAATAAAAAAGTTTTTTGTTTTGCGACGCCGCAATAATGTTTGCAACGGTGGTTTTGCCCACGCCCGAAGGGCCGTAAAAAATCATATTAGGGATTTTGCCCGATTCAATTATTTTTCTTAAAATCTTGCCTTCGCCAAGCAACTGCTTTTGCCCCGCAACTTCGTTTATATTGCTTGGGCGCAATCGGTCTGCCAACGGTGTGCTCACAAAACCCCTCCTTTTTTATTTAATAATTAAAGTATACCACACTTTTTTATAATAGCAAAGAAAATTTTATCATATATCTTTTTTAAGGTGATATGAATGAAAAAAACTCTTTTTGTTAAAAATGCCGCCCTTTTAACCGCAACTTCTTTTATTTTAAGGTTATTGGGCATTATTTTTAAAGTTTGGCTTGCGGGCGCAATTAAAAGCGAGGGCATTGGGCTTTATCAACTCCTGCTTTCAGTAAGTGCGTTGGCGTTTGCTTTTTCTATGGGGCCTTTGCCGGTTGCCGTTACCCGCCTTGTTTCTAAAAACAGTGTTTTGGGACATCAAAAGGGGGAAATGAAAGCAATAAAAGCGGGGTTGTTTATTGCTTTTTTGCTGTCGCTATTAAGTTTTTGCCTTGTTTTCTTTGGCGCAAACTTTATTGGGGGTACCCTTTTAAACGACACCCGAACGGTGCTGCCCCTTAAAATAATGAGTGTTAGTATACCATTTGTGGCATTTTCTTCGGTAATGAAAGGATATTTCTTTGCCAAGCGCAGAATTGGGGTAGATAGTTTGCGCGTTTTGCTTGAACAAATAATACGGCTTGGCATTTGCTTTTTTGTTGTTAGCCGTTTTGTTCACAAAGGCGCAGTTTTCACCCTTTGCGGCGTTGTTTTTGCCGACACTGTTTCAGAGATTTTTTCGTTTTTGTTTTGTCTGTTTATATTTTTAAAACAAGACGGGGTTTACATAGAAAAAGAAAACGCCAAAACCGAACAAAAAGAAATTTTACGCATTGCTTCGCCAATTTTGGCAAGCCGATATTCCACGACCGTACTTCGCACCGCCGAAAGTGTTATAACGCCCGGTTGCCTTGCCAAAACAATGAATAAAAGCACCGCGCTTGCGCATTTTGGCGCGGTTAAGGGTATGGCGCTTCCTGTTTTGTTTTTCCCCTCAAGCATATTGTCTGCTTTGTCAAGTTTGCTTTTGCCCGAAATGAGCGAAGCGGTGGCAAAAGGCAAACCTTATGTGGTTAAAAACGCCGTAAAGAAAACCCTTAAAACCACCTGGTTAATTGGCGTGATTTTCGGTTCTGTATTTTTCTTTGCTGCAAATGAAATTGCCAATATTATTTACAAGGACGGTTATGTTGGTTACTTAATTCGCTTTTTAGCCCCCATTGTTCCGCTAATGTATTTAGACGGAATAACCGACGGCATTTTAAAAGGGCTTGATTTACAAGGATTTTGCTTTAAAATCGCCCTGTTAGATTCATCGTTCCGCCTAATTTTAATTGCGATTTTTGTTCCGCAATATTCAATGACCGCTTTTTTGCTTATAATGATAGCAAGTAATGTTTTCACCTGCTTTGCCACCACCACAAAACTGCTTAAAACCACCAAAGTTTCGTTTTCTTTTTTTAAAGAAATACTTTTGCCAATACTTGTTGGCTTTGCCGTTTGTTCTGCGGTGCGTGAAATTTTGTTTTTTATAACAAACAAAATTGTTTTTTGCGCGGTGTTTTGCGGTCTTTCGCTTTTGCTTTACACCGCTTTGCTTATTTTGCTTGGGGCAATAGATAAAAACGATTACATATAAAAACGGAGAGGTTATTCCTCTCCGTTTACTATTTTTAAATTTCTTTTTATAACCTTTTCACCGCGCCAAGCATACGCCCTGCCCGTAATATCCTCGTTTTCTTGATAACAATCGCGGTAACCTTTTACAAACGGTTTTATTTGGGTTAAGCCCTTACTCTTGTTCATGGGGCAAATTTCGGCGCAAATATCGCACCCCCAAAGGCACTCGCTTTGTTTTATTAGTTTTTGTTCTTCTTTTGTTAATTCGCCTTTTTTCTGGGTAAGGGCAGAAAGACATTTCTCTTTATCAAGCCCCACAGGGCAAATTTTTTCACAAAGACCGCAGTTTTCACATTCGGCATATTGGTTTTTTGTTTTAACATCTAAATCGGTAACAATTTCGCCAACAAAAACAAAACTTCCGTAGTCTTTTGTTATTAAAAGCCCGTTTTTGCCCATAACGCCAAGACCCGCTACTGCACCCGCAAGAACTTCGGGAATAGGAGAGTTGTCTATAAACGGCACAAAACTGTACCCGCCGTATTTTTCCGACAAAATTTTACAATATCCATCAAGCATTTCTTTGCAAACTTCGTGGTAATCGGGCACTGCGGCATAACGGCAAACGTTTTGCGGTGCGTTTTCTTTTACTTTATATGGAAAAGTAAACAAAATAACGCTTTTTGCGCCTTTTGGTATTAAACTTAAATTTCGGCAGGGCAAAAGTTTGTCTTTAATTTCACTAAAAGCGCAAACTCCCACCTTTACACCAAGCAAAGATGCCAATTTTTCGGCGGTTATCATTTTTCTCTCACTTCTTTAAAAAATCTTGTAATTAGTTCTTTGCACTCGTTTTCACAAATACCGCCGTAAATTTCGGGCGAAAAAGAATAGGGCATATTAGCAAAATTGGCAACCGATTCAAACGAGCCCTGCACCTTATCGTAAGCACCAAAAACAACCGTGGGTATTCTTGCGTTTATAATTGCGCCCGCGCACATTGGGCAGGGTTCAAGAGTAACATACAAAGTGCACCCGTCTAACCGCCAAGAATTAAGGTTTTTGTTGGCTTCTTTTATTGCCACAATTTCGGCATGGCCAAGCGCACAGTTTGTTGTTTCGCGGTTGTTTGCGCCTTTGCCCACAACTTTACCGTCTTTAACAACAACGGCGCCAACCGGCACTTCGCCTATTTTCCCTGCTTCTTTGGCAAGTTCTATTGCCATTTGCATAAACTTTCTTTCCAAAAAACCACTTCCTAATAAAAAGTTTCACGTGAAACAAAAACAAAAAGTTTCACGTGAAACATTTTTAAGCATATATCAAAAATGCTTCCAAAAGTACAACAACGCAAGTAATAATCATAACAGGGGAGAACAGCGCAGTTAAAACCTTTGTTTTAAAAGGCAAAACACCATCGCTTTCTTTTATGGCAAAAAATTCGTTGTTTTCTTTTCTTAAAACAAGCAACCCAACAACACCAAAACAAATCATTATAAGCAAATAGAACAAATACGCAAACTGCATAACATTTTGTGTTACCTTGTCGCCCACAAGCGAAAGAACAACACTTGAAAGGTTGTTGTAAAAGTGCAAAATTACCGCGGGAACAATACTTTTTGTTTTAACGGTTAAAAAGCCAAGGTAAAGCCCAACCA
The DNA here is from genome assembly GCA_045655165.1 of Acutalibacteraceae bacterium. Classification (GTDB taxonomy): domain Bacteria; phylum Bacillota; class Clostridia; order Oscillospirales; family Acutalibacteraceae; genus SIG607. The sequence goes on along the minus strand of JAZOOT010000045.1, from coordinate 14,817 downwards.
AAAAGGCAAACGGAATTTGTTCAAAATTACCGTGCAAAAGTCCAAAAACCACTGCGCTTATAAGCACCGCAAAACCGTTGCCAAAACGTTTTAGGGCGTGTAATACAACACCGCGCAAAGCAAATTCTTCAACAATTGCGGGGGTTACCGCAGTTGCTAATATGCTTAGCACAATTCCAAACGGGTCGGTTGGGTTCGGGTGGTGAATGTTTGCGGTGTAGGTAAAACCAAAACTTTCAAAAATTGCACCCGCAACCGAACTTGCAAAGTTTGCAAAAGCGCAAAAACCCGCGCCCAAAAGCAAAAGCCCAACATTTTGCTTAAAGTTGGTTTCGCTTTTTAAATTAAGGGCTTCGCCAAAATTAACCTTTAAAATTTTGCCAAGCACCGCATAAGCGGGCAAAAATGCAGCAGAAGATATTACAATTTGCAAAACATTTAAAAGCGCAGGGTCGTTTGCCATTTGCATAAGCGTTTCGCCATATCCCATTATTGTAGCAAGCAAAACAGCAGGAAAACTCCAAAGCACCATAATAGCCGACATAAACAAAAATGCACCGCCGACAAGGTTTACGGTTCTTCTTATTGCCTTTTTTTCGCCTTGCTGAACATCATAACCGGGGTCAACATAATAGGAATTCATAAACTACTCCTCATCGTTTTCTTCGGTTTCCGAAGTTTCTCCTAAATCCCCAACATCGCCCGCATCGGCTTCGGGTGCCTCGGGCAAATCGGTAACTTCGGCATCATCGTGTGCCGCAGTTGCCACACTTAAAAGTTTAACCCCTTCAGGTATTCTCATTACCCTAACACCTTTAGCAGGTCTTGTAAAGGTGCTGATTTCGGCAACGGGAATACGAATTATAACGCCGTTTGAAGCAATCATAATAACATCTTCATCATCATTTACACAAATAACATTTGCAACGTCGCCGTAAAGCGCGGTACGGTAGTTTGTTGTGCCTTTACCGCCGCGGCTTTGCGGACGGTAATCGCTAATTAAACTCTTTCTACCGTAACCTGTTTCGGTAACGGTAAGCAAAATGTCGTTATCGCCGCAAATATCCATTGCCACAACTTCATCATCTTCAGCAAGTTTAATTGCGCGAACACCGGCAGCGGTTCTGCCCATAGCGCGAACCTGAGTTTCTTCAAAACGAATACCTTTACCCTTTTTGGTTGCAACATAAATGTCTTGGTTTCCGCGTGTCATTTGAACAAATGCAAGTTCATCGCCTTCGTTTAAGCTAATTGCAATAATACCGCTTCTTCTAATATGCATAAAGTCGGTAATTTTGGTGCGTTTAATGGTACCTTTTCTTGTAACCATACAAATATGGCAGTCATCATCTGCACCGGCGCAAGAAAGCACCATTGCAAGTTTTTCGCCCTTTTGAAGTTCCAAAAGGTTAACCGCGTTAATGCCCTTTGCCGTACGGCTTGCCTGCGGAATTTCGTATGCCTTTAACTTATAAACCCTACCGAAGTTGGTAAACAACATAATGTTATCGTGCGAAGAACAGGTCATCATATTGTCAACAACATCGTCTTCACGCGTGGTCATACCAAGCACACCGCGGCCGCCCTTGTGCTGAACACCGTAAGTATCAGCGGGTAAGCGCTTAATAAAGCCGTTAACGGTTTTGGTAATAACACATTCTTCAACAGGAATAAGGTCTTCAACATCAACCTCGCCTGCAATATCGGTAATTTCGGTTCTGCGGTCGTCGGCAAATTTATCGCGAAGATTTAACGCTTCGGTCTTAACAATATCCAAAATCCTGTCTTTATTGGCAAGAATATCCTTGCAGTCTTCAATAAAGGCAAGTTTTGCTTTAAGTTCGTCTTCGATTTTTTGTTTTTCAAGGTTTGCAAGTTTACCAAGCTGGGTTTGAACAATAGCGGTGGTTTGAACGTCGTCAAAACCAAAACGTTCAGAAAGCCCGTCTTTTGCATCTTGAATTGTTTTAGAATGTCTAATAATTGAAATTACTTCATCAATGTTATCAAGCGCGGTTTTAAGTGCCTCTAAAATATGGGCGCGTTCAGCCGCCTTGTTCATATCAAAGCGTGTTCTTTTTTCAACAACTTCACATTGGAAATCAATGTAATGACCCAGCATTTCTTTAAGTGTTAAAATTTTGGGGCGGTTGTCAACAAGCGCCAACAAAATTGCACCGTAAGAAGTTTGAAGTTCGGTGTAAGAAAACAATTTGTTTAAAACAACCGTTGCGTTTACATCTTTTTTAACATCAACATAAATTCTAATACCGCCGTCGCGCTTTGAAGAATAGTCAACAACGTCGTCAATACCCTCAATGCGCTTTTCGGTAGCCAAATCGTAAATCTTTTTAACTAAATCTTTTTTGTTTACCTTGTAAGGAAGTTCTGTAATAATAATACGGGTTTTGCCGTTTTTAAGTTCTTCCATTTCGGTACGGGCGCGCAAAATAATTTTGCCTCGGCCGGTTGCATAAGCAGCGCGAATACCGCTTCTGCCCATAATAATACCGCCTGTGGGGAAGTCAGGTCCCTTAATAAATTCACAAAGGTCGGCAATATCGGCTTCGGGGTTATCAATAAGATAACACATAGCATCAATAACTTCGCCTAAATTATGGGGCGGAATTTTTGTTGCCATACCAACCGCAATACCGTCGCTTCCGTTTACAAGTAAACTTGGAAAACGCGAAGGCAAAACGGTGGGTTCTTTTAATCGGTCGTCATAGTTGGGGCGCCACAAAACAGTGTCTTTTTCAATATCATCAAGCATATGAACAGCAAGTTTGCTCATACGCGATTCTGTATAACGGTAAGCAGCGGCAGGGTAGCCGTCAATGTTACCAAAGTTACCGTGTCCGTCTACCATTGGGTAGCGAAGCGAAAAGTCCTGTGCCATACGCACCATAGCATCGTAAACGCTGGCGTCACCGTGGGGGTGATATCGGCCAAGCACAGTACCAACTGTGTCGGCGCATTTGCGGTACGGTTTATCAGGAGTAAGACTGTTTTCATACATTGTGTAAAGAATACGGCGGTGAACAGGTTTAAGTCCGTCGCGCACGTCGGGCAATGCACGGCCCACAAGCACCGACATAGAGTATTGAAGCATACTGTTTTTAACTTCATCAACAATTTCAACCGGTTCAATTTTAGTGGCTTCGTCTTCGGGCCAAATTATGTTTTCATGTTTTCCCATAATAAGTCAAACTCCTTTCCTTAAATATCTAAATCTGTGGCAAACACAGCGTTTTCTTCAATAAACTGACGTCTTGGTTCAACTTCATCGCCCATAAGCATTGTAAAGGTATTGCTTGCTTCTTCGGCATCGTTCATTGTAACCTTTAAAAATGTGCGGTTTTCGGGGTCAAGGGTGGTTTCCCACAACTGGTCGGGGTCCATTTCACCAAGACCTTTGTAACGCTGAACGTCGGCTTGTCCGCCAAGTTCTTCAATATACTGCGCCTTTTCTTCATCGGTAAAGGCATCGTAATGTTTTTTGCCCTTTGAAACGCGGTAGAGAGGCGGCTGTGCCAAATAAACGTGCCCGGTTTCAATAAGTTGCGGCATAAAGCGGAAGAAAAATGTTAACAAAAGTGTTCTAATGTGCGAACCGTCAACATCGGCATCGGCCATAATAACAATTTTATCGTACCTAAGTTTTTCAATATCAAAGTTTTCGGCAATCCCTGTGCCAAGAGCCACAACAACGGGGGTAAGTTTGTCGTTGCCGTAAACCTTGTCAATTCGTGCTTTTTCTACATTAAGCATTTTACCCCAAAGCGGTAAAATTGCCTGGTAGGTTGCGTTTCTGCCTTCAACCGCACTTCCGCCCGCCGAATCACCTTCAACAATAAACAGTTCGGTTTTGGTGGCGTCATCAGAAATACAGTCGCTTAGTTTTTCGGGCATACGAACACGTCCGCCAAGCGATGCTTTGCTTCTTTGAACATCACGCGCTTTTTGAGCGGCTTCACGCGCGTTAGAGGCGGCAATAGATTTTTCAACAATTTTTTTTGCAATTTGTGGATTATCTTCAAAATATTCGGCAAGTTTAACGGTAATTAAGTTGCTAACCGTTTTACCAATAGAAGTGTTTCCAAGTTTTGCCTTGGTTTGCGATTCAAACTGCGCGTCAACCAGTTTTACCGAAACAACGGCAATTAAACTTTCGCAAACGTCATCGGCTTTAAGGTTTGAATCATTATCTTTTAGATAACGATTTTTTCTGGCATAAGAATTAACCGCACGAACAAGTGCGTTTTTAAAACTTGATTCGTGTGTACCGCCGTCAACCGTGTGAATGGTGTTTGCAAACGACATTAACTTAACATCGTAACCGGTTGACCACAAAAATGCCATCTCAGCCGATTCATCTTTGGCTTCGCCCGAAATATAAATACATTCATCAATAAGTTTTTCTTTTTTAGATTGTTCAAGTAAATACTCAACGTAAGAACGAATACCGCCTTCAAAGCACAAATCGTCTTCTTTGCCCACAGAATCGGCCGAAACATCGGTTCTTGCATCTTTTAAAACAATTCTAATTCCTGCATTTAAAAATGCCTGTTCGCGCAAACGTTTTAAAAGAATATCGTAATCATAAGTTGTGGTGTCGGTAAACACATTTGGGTCGGGTTTAAACACAACCGTTGTACCGCGGTCAGTAGTTTCACCAATAACCTCTAAATCAGAAACAATAACACCCTTTTCATAACGTTGGCGGTAAATATTTTTACCGTCTTTAACAGTAACTTCCAAATAAGAGGAAAGCGCGTTAACAACCGAAGCACCAACGCCGTGCAAACCGCCCGAAACCTTGTAACCGCTTCCGCCGAATTTACCGCCTGCGTGTAAAATGGTAAATACAACTGTAACGGTTGGAATACCCTTTTGAGGGTTTATACCAACAGGAATACCTCGGCCGTTGTCGGTTACTTCTACTGCGCCGTCATCGAGCAAAGTAACGGTTATTTTGTCGCAGTAGCCCGCAAGTGCTTCGTCAATAGAGTTATCAACAATTTCGTATACCAAATGGTGTAAACCGCGCTCGCCGGTTGAGCCAATATACATACCGGGGCGCTTTCTTACTGCCTCAAGGCCTTCAAGCACCTGTATAGAAGATTCATCGTATTTTTGTTCTTCCATGTTTATAACGTTTTCACTCATATAAGTTTCCTCTCTTTTGAGTTAAATAATTGTTTCATTTCGCTTTAAAAGCGTTGCTGTTGAAATTGGGGTTATATAAACTTTTTTTTTGCCGTTTTTTTCGCATATTATAAAAGATTTAGGAAGTTCGTAACTAACCGTTATTACCTGTCCTTTTTTTTCGGCTTTGTTTAAAAAATCGCGGGTTTTTGCCATTACTGTAGTGTTGTCTAAATCAAAAATTCCTACAATTTCACTTTTTTTAATAACAGTTTCCTGACCAATGTGAATATACATTTATTCTTCAATTCTTCCGTCTTTAATACTAAAAATTTTGCCTTCGTTTAAGTTTTTGGTATTGCTTGGGTCGCAACAAGTTATAAAAACCTGCCAGCCGTTTATGTGGTTAAGCACATATTCTTGGCGGCTTGGGTCAAGTTCGCTCATAACATCATCAAGCAGTGCCACCGGAATTTCACCCGTTACGCTTTTTAAAACTTCGGCTTGTGAAAGTTTTAAGGATAACGCCACACTTCGCTTTTGCCCCTGCGAACCAAATTCTTTTACTTCTTTACCGTTAATTTTTAAACCTAAATCATCGCGGTGGGGTCCAACACTTGTTGCCGATATTAAAATATCTTTTTCACGGCTTTTTATAAGGGCCTCCCTTAAAAAACCTTTTTCGCACGAATATTTGTATTCAATATCAAATTCTTCTCGGCTTGCAGAAATACCTTTATAAGTTTCTTTTAAAAAAGGTTTTATAAGTTCAATATATTTAATTCTGTATTTAATAATTTCTTCGCCGTTTTGGGCAATTTCTTCTTCAAAAAAAGAAAGCATTGAATTTACTTTGTTTCCATTTTTAATTTCTTTTAAAAGAGCATTTCGCTGTGTTACTGCGCGTGTGTATTTTCTTAAAAAAGAAATATAATTTGGGTAAACCTGCGCAATTGCAATATCTAAAAAGCGTCTTCTCTCACTTGGACTTCCGTTTACAAGCATTATGTCATCAGGCGAAAATATAATTGCGCAAAATTCACCCGAAAGGCGCGAAGCACTTGACAGTTTTTTTCCGTTTAAATAAGCGTTTCTCTTTTTATCAATAACAATTTCTGCTTCTTTTTCGGTTCCAAAAGAACTAAAGGAAAGTTTTAATTTTGAAAATTCGCTGTTAAACTGCACAAGTTCAAAATCCTTGTTACCCCTAAAACTTTTTGCGCCCGTAAAAAGCCACAATGCTTCAATAAGGTTTGTTTTTCCCTGCGCGTTTTCTCCGCAAATAACATTCATTTTTTCTTTTGGAACAAAAACGGTGTTTTTTATGTTTCTGTAATTTTGAAGAGTTAATTTATTAACTTTCATTTTTTACCGTTATTTTTTCGCCCATAAATTCACAAATATCGCCGTTTCTAATTTTTTTACCGCGCATTGTGCAAACAATTCCGTTAACCAAAACTTCTCCGTTTTGAATAACAATTTTTGCGTGACCGCCTGTGTTAACCAAATTCGCAAGTTTTAAAAGCGAATCAAGGCGAATAAATTCTTCCTTAATTTTTATTTGCATTATTTCAACCTCATAGGCATTACCATATACATATAGTCGTCACTCTGAAGAGGTTCAATAACAACGCCCTGTTTAGAAAAATCAAATTTAATTTGAACCATATCGTCATCAACTGCTTTTAATGCTTCAATTAAATAACGCGAAGAAAGACCAATTTCAAAAGGTTCGCCTTCTAAATCACTTTCATAAGTTTCTGTAACGCGACCAACCGAAGTAGAACAGTTAAAGGTAATTTGTTCTTCACCAATTAAGCAACGAACGGGTGTTGAAAAAGAATCGTTAATTAAAAGCGAAATACGGTCGAATATTTTTAAAATATCATTAACCTTAACAACAATTTTTTGTTTATAACTTTCGGGAATGGTTTTTTTGTAATTTACAAATTCGCCTTCCATTAAACGGCAAATTAAAGAATAACCGTCACAGTTAAACGAAATCATTTTGTTACCAACCGTAATTGGCACAATTTCTTCTTCATTTGTAATAAGGCGAATAATTTCTTCTAAATTTTTACCCGCAATTATAAATTCCATATCTTCGGTGTTTTCTATTCTAATTTTTTTAATTGCCAAACGGAAACCGTCAATTGCAACAAATTTTAAAACACCGTTTTTTACCGAAACTTTAATTCCCATTAAAATTTGTCTTGTTCCTTCAACCGGCGCAACTGCAAAAGAAGTTTTTGTGGTCATTTCAATAATTTCTTTTCCTTTTAAATTAAGAACTTTGCCTGTAGAAAAAGAAGGAACTTCGGGAAAATCGCGAGCATCCATTGTTAAAATATCAAACACTGCGTTTGCTGCCGAAATATGGCAGTTTTTGTTTGCATCAACCTTTAGAGAAACAGTTGGTCCGTTTAATCTTCTTAAAATATCACCAAGCAGTCGTGCCGAAAGTACAATTTCGCCGTCTTCTTCGGTTCTTGCATAAATTTCTTTTTTCAAACTCATTTCCAAATTATAAGCAATAAGTGTAAGTTTACCTTGTTTAGCAGCAAGATAAATACCCTCAAGCACAGGGTAGGCAGTTTTGTTTGTAACAATACGCGAAAGTTTTGTTACTGCTTCTAAAAAAGCTTCTCTTTCAACTGTAAAAATCATTTTTTATTCCTTCCTTTCTAAAAAAACGCGATTTAAAATAAAAACTAAAAATATAAGCAGTAGTATTAGGGCTGTCAGTTTTGTTCAAAACCCACTAAATGCCTTATCAACAAAGAAAAACTTGTGTTTATAAAAATTTAATAACTTTTTAATAACATTTTTATAAACTTTTTTACTAACACCGTGTTAATAAAATTTTTGTTAATTTGTGTTAATTTTGTTCATAACTATTCTGCTTTTAAGTTTTTAATAATATCTTCAATAATTGTTTTTTCGCTTAGGTCTTTTTTCATAAGTTCTTTAACCTTCTTTTCGGTGTAAAGAACGGTTGTGTGGTTTTTACCAAACGCTTCGCCAATAGCGTTATAAGGAAGTTCGGTTGTTTCACGCGCAATATACATTGCTACCTGGCGCGCCTTAACAAGTTCTGCCGTTCTTCTGGTAGAAAGTATATCGTTTTCGCTAATGTTATAGGTTCTTGCAACTTCCGAAATAATTTGTTCAACCTTAATTGGTTCGGGGCGGGTGTCAGAAACAACCTCTTTAATAAAGCCCTGAACAGCCGATAAAGTTGGTGTTTTTTGTTCAATAAAAACAAGTGCCTGAATTTTTTTAATAACACCCTCAAGCTGTCTTGTGTTATCTTGAATGTGCTCGGCTATGTAATAAATAATGTTATCGGGAACTTTAATGTTAAGTTGCTGTGCTTTCTTTAAAAGAATACCAACCTTTGTTTCAAAATCGGGCGGAATAATATCGGCAACCAAACCGCCTTCAAAACGCGAACGCAAACGGTCGTCCAAACTTTTAATGTCTTTAGGAGGACGGTCGCAGGTAACAACAATTTGTTTTTGCTGTTGGTAAAGTGAGTTAAAGGTGTTAAAAAACTCTTCCTGGGTAGATTCTTTACCCGCAATAAACTGAATGTCGTCCATCAAAAGAACATCGGTGTTTCTAAAACGGTTACGAAACGCGTTCATATCGCCGGTGGAACCAAGTTTGCCTTCATGCAAAGCCGAAATAAGCTGGTTAGTAAAATCTTCGCAACGAATATACTCAATTCTTTTTTCGGGGTGTTTTTTTTGAATATGGTTTTTAATGGCAAACAAAAGGTGGGTTTTGCCAACACCGCTTCGGCCGTAAATAACAAGCGGATTATAAATAACGCTTGGGTTGTCGGCAATTGCCATGGCAGCAGCGTGCGCAAAACGGTTTGTTGCGCCAACAATAAAGTTATCAAAGGTAAGTTCCAATTCAAACGGGTTTTCAGAAATAGGTTTGTTTTCAACAATTTGGCCGTTTTCATCCGAAACTAAAATAACAACATTTATTTCAATACCCATTAAATTTTCAAAAGATTTTTTAATAATACCCAAATAGTTAGATTCAACAATTTGTTTTTTGTATTCCGAATAAATGCTTAAAACAAATTCACCCTGTCGCATTTCAACCGGCTTTAAATCTTTAAGCCAAACATTAAACGAAATTTCGGTAATTTGCTTTTTAAGGTCTTCGCAAACAACTTCCCAAATATCAGCAGGCGAATCAATTTTCATATTAAACTTCCCTTCTAAACGCTAAAATATCTTAAAAAACGGCCTGTGTTGTGATTTTTAAGGTTAATAAAAGAAAAACCACAAAAACACCGTAAAAAAGCAATACGCGCAAAATATCACCTATATTATAACATACAGATTCTAAAAATTCAATATATTATTTATAATATATATAAATATATATCGAAAAAACTTGCAAAAAAAGGTAAAAAAAGTTAAAATGGGTTTAGGAAGTGATAAAATGAAGGTTGCAGTTATCGGTTCTCGCACACTTTTTGTGAAACTTGAATATTTTTTAGAAGGCGAAATAACCGAAATTATAAGCGGCGGCGCAAAAGGGGTAGACACCTGTGCCCGCAACTACGCAATTGAAAACAACATAAAACTAACCGAAATTTTTCCCGATTATAATACATACGGAAAAGCAGCCCCACTAAAACGAAACGATATAATTATTAAAAAAAGCGATATAGTTTATGCTTTTTGGGATAGACAAAGCCACGGAACAAAATATGTAATAGAAAAATGTAAAAAAGAAAAGCACCCAATTCGCGTGTTCGTTTTAAACAAATAAAAAAACACCCGTTTGGGTGTTTTTTTATTCTATTTCAATTACTTTATATCCGTTATCGGTTATTGCTTTTAAAATAACATCATCTGCCACTGGTTTTTCCATTGAAACAACAGCAGTTTTTAAAGAATGGCTTACAACGGCCTCATCAATTCCGTTAATTTCTTCCAAAACCTGTTTAACCCTTGCTTCGCAGTGAGGACACATCATACCTTCAATTTTTATTGTTTTTTTCATTTTCTTACCTTCTTTTTTTACTTTATACTTTCTTTTTTTATCTTTTTTTGCGGAATGTAAATCACACAAATTTAATCTTAACGAATTAGTTACCACACAAAAACTCGATAAACTCATAGCGGCTGCGCCAATTATTGGGTTAAGCGTTACCCCTGCCCAAATAAGAGCACCTGCGGCAATGGGTATACCAATTATGTTATAAAGAAAAGCCCAAAACAAATTTTGGTGAATTGTTTTAAGTGTTGCGCGGCTTAAACGAATTGCTGCGGCAACATCAGAAAGGGTGTTGTTTAAAAGAACAATATCCGCCGAATCAATAGCAATATCCGTTCCGGCTCCTATTGCAATTCCTGTGTCGGCACTTGTTAAAGCAGGCGCATCGTTAATACCGTCGCCAACCATTGTTACTCTGCCAATTTTTTTAAGATTACGAACAACCTCTTCTTTTCCGTCGGGTTTTACCTCAGAAACAACTTCGTTAATGCCCGTTTGTGTGGCAATTGCTTCGGCGGTTGCTTTGTTGTCGCCCGTAAGCATAACAACACGCACGCCTAAATTATTAAGTTCAGAAACCGCCTTTTTGCTGTCTGTTTTTATTGTGTCTGCAACTGCAATAATGCCAATAAGACGGCCTTCTTTTGCAAAAAACATAACGGTTTTGCCGTCTAAAGAAAGTTCTTCTGCCTTCTTTAAAGTTTCAAAAGGAATTTCTGCATATTTTTTTACAAAATCTGCGTTTCCGCCACAAACAAGACAGTTGTTTATTTTTGCAACCAAACCACCGCCCGAAAAAACTTCAAATTCGGTTGTTTTTAATGCTTTAACACCATCGTTTTTCGCCTTTTCTATAATGGCTTTTGCAAGAGGGTGCTCGCTTTTAATTTCAATACTGTAAGCCAATAGAAGAAGTTCTTCGTTTCCTAAAATATCGGTTACTTTGGGTTCGCCCGTGGTAATGGTTCCGGTTTTATCAAGAGCAACAATTTGCGTTTTACCCGCTATTTCAAGCGAAGTTGCCGTTTTAAATAAAATGCCGTTTTTTGCCCCTTTGCCGCTGCCAACCATAATAGCAACGGGGGTAGCAAGCCCAAGCGCACAGGGACAGCTTATTACCAGCACCGAAATTGCGCGCGCTAAAGCAAAATCCGTTGTCTCTCCGCAAATTAGCCATATTATAAAAACAAACAACGCAATAAGTAAAACCGCAGGAACAAAAACCCCCGAAATCTTATCGGCAATTTTTGCTATTGGGGCTTTTGTTGCCGCTGCTTCGCTTACCATTTTAATAATTTGAGAAAGAGTTGTGTCCTTGCCAACGCGTGTTGCTTTACACTTTAAAAAACCCGAACGGTTTATGGTCGCACCGCTTACGGTATCGCCAATAAATTTATCTACAGGAATACTTTCACCGGTCAAAGCCGATTCATCTACCGCGCTGTTTCCGTCAATAACAATACCGTCAACAGGAATGTTTTCGCCGGGACGTACAACAAAAATATCACCCACCGTTACGGTGTCTGCCGAAACGCAAACTTCAAAACCTTCGCGTATTACGGTTGCGGTTTTAGGTGCAAGTTCCATTAGCCCTTTTAAAGCGTTGGTTGTTTTTCCTTTAGAGCGCGCTTCCAGGGTTTTTCCAAGTGTAATTAGGGTAAGTATCATTGCTGCCGATTCAAAGTAAAGCCCGTGAAGAAAACCGTTTTTGTTAGATATTAACACACACACGCTATATATAAAAGAAGCCAAAGACCCAAGCGAAACCAGTGTGTCCATGTTTGGCGAGCGATGAAGAAGCCCTTTAAAGCCGTTTATGAAAAATTTATGGTTAATAACCATTACTATTATTGATAAAAGCATTTGCAAAATTCCAATTATAATTGGTTTGCTTTCTAAAAAAGAGGGCAAAGGGAATCCCCACATAACATATCCCATAGATAAATACATAAGCAAAACCAAAAACAAAGCAGAAAAAACAAATCTTTTTAAAAGCAAAGGGGTTTCGGTATCGCTTAAAATTTTGGGGTCATTTTTTTGCTCGGACACTAAGGCGGAATACCCCGCTTTTTTTACGGCATTAATAATATCTGTTTCGTTTGCCGTTCCCTCAACAACCATTGAATTTGTTAATAAATTTACCGAACAAGAAACAACGCCGTTTACGCTCTGTACCGCCTTTTCCACGCGGGCGCTGCACGCGGCGCAACTCATTCCTTGCACGTTATATTTTTTTGTCACGGCAAAACCCCCTTTGTTGTAACAATTATACCACAAATTTAATAAAATTTCTACGGCGGCAAAAAGAAAAAATTTTTCTTCTTACCGCCGTTTGCTATTTCTTTTGTTTATTAGAACAGTTTTCACATTGTTTATAATAAGGACACCCAATACACTTTTCACCGCGTTTTTTTGCTTTAACAAGATAAAAAACAATACCCGCCGCAATTAAAATTAATATTAAAATAACAATTATATCTTCCATAAAAACCTACTTTTTATTTTTAACAATCATATAAACCACAACGGCAACCATAATTAAAACCGCAATAAGACCCGCAAATGCCGCGCCAATATTAAGCGCGCCGCCAACAATAATGGTGCCAACGGTATAAACAAGGTAAGAAACGGTGTAGCCAACTGCAAACTGAAGCCCTATTCCGCCAAAAAGCCATTTTGCGCTTTTCATTTCGGCGTTCATTGCGCCAATTGCTGCAAAGCAAGGAGGGGTATAAAGGTTAAACATAAGGTAAGACAAAGCCGCAACTTTTGTTATTGCCATAATTCCCGCAACCTCTGCACCGGCACCTTCCATCATAGCAAGTTCTTCGGTATCAATAAGGTTTTCAAGCCCAACAAAGCAAACCGCCAAAGTGCCCACAACGTTTTCTTTTGCAATAAAACCGGTAATTGCGGCAGCCGCCAACTGCCACGAAAGAACGCCAACAAGCGGGTAAAGCAAATAAGCAAAGGGCAAAGCAAGCGACGCCAAAATAGAAGTGTTTGCGCTTTCGGCAACCGTAAAACGCCAATTAAATGTTTGCATTAGTTGTACCGCCATATTGCAAAGCAAAATTATTGTGGCCGCCTTTACAATGTAAGCCCAACCGCGGCTGCACATAGATTTAAATGCCCCCCAAAAAGACGGAACTTTATATTCGGGCAGTTCAATAATAAAGTATGATTTTTTTGCATTGTAACCTGTAATAAGGTTAATAAGCAAAGCGCCAATAAAAATAAGGGCAATTCCTGCAAAATACATTAACGCGCTAACCCACCAAGCATCTTTAAAAAATGCGCCTGCAAACAAAGCAATAACAGGAATTTTTGCACCGCAAGGCATAAAGGGCGCAAGCATAGCTGTTGCACGGCGTTCACGCTCGTTTTTAATTGTACGGCTTGCCATAATACCGGGAACAGCGCAGCCAACAGTAATAACAAAAGGAATAACCGATTTTCCCGAAAGCCCAACTCTTTTAAAAATGGGGTCAAGAACAACCGCCGCGCGCGACATATATCCGCAGTCTTCTAAAAGCGCAATAAGAAAATACATTACCATAACAAGCGGTAAAAAGCCAACAACAGCAACAACACCGCCAATAACGCCGTCAACCAAAATTGCCGAAATTAAGGGGTTGGCATTTTCTAACAGACCGCCCACCCAGTTTTGAAAAATTTCAAGAAGTGGAACAAGACCGGGAATAAAGGTACCGCCAACCTCTACACCTTCGGCAATCCAAGTGCCAAGCGTGGTTTGCGAAATATAAAACACCAAAAACATAACGGCGGCAAAAATGGGTATACCAAGCCACTTGTTTGTAAGAATATCATCAATTTTGTCGCCAAAATTTTTTTGGTTGGTTAAAACCTTGCGTTTTTCAACCTGTTTTACAAGGTCGTTTACAAAATTAAACCGTTTGCGGTCGGCCAAATTAACCGCCTCTTTGTTGGTTAAATCAACATCTTTTTCTATGTAAGGTGCAGTTTGCGTTTTGCCCGCTTGTGTAATAGAAGTTTCAATAAGTTGCTTTAAACCGAGGTCAGTTGTAGAAACGGTTTTTACAACAGGGCAACCAAGTTTTTTTGACAATAATTTTATATCAATTCGGTTTCCTTTTTTATTGCTTACATCGCTTTTGTTTAAAGCAACAACCATTGGAACACCAAGTTCTAAAAGTTGGGTGGTAAAAAACAAACTGCGGCTTAAATTGTCAGCGTCTACAATGTTAATAATAACATCGGGATTTTCATCTTTAACATAAGAACTTGTAATACTTTCTTCGCTTGTAAAGGGCGATAACGAATAAGCGCCCGGCAGGTCAACAGCGGTAATTTTTGTTGCCCCTGCAAACGCCTTTTTTACGGCGTGTTCTTTTTTGTCAACCGTAACGCCCGCCCAGTTCCCAACCTTTTCGTTGCGGCCGGTTAAGGCGTTATACATAGTGGTTTTGCCTGAATTCGGGTTTCCTGTCAGTGCAATTTTCATAAGTTTCCCCTTTCGCGGTTAGCCACTGCTAACTGACTGTCAAAAATAAACAGCAATATAAATTGCTGTTATAATTATACAATAATAGCGTTTGCTAAATTACTGTCAAAATTGTAACGCGCGTCTTTAACAGAAACGATGCAACCGCTTTTTCGGCG
>JAZOOT010000044.1:0-10621 GCA_045655165.1 Acutalibacteraceae bacterium | reverse complement strand
GGTTTTTATTTTTTGCGGTAATAAATAATATTTAGTTTTTCGCCTTATTTACAAAATATTGAATGTTCCGTTTTGCTTATTATCTATAGCAAACTCCAAAAATGTTGTTTTACTAACGGCGGCGAGGTAGGTGTTGGGAGTTACATTGATATATTCCTTCTCAACAAGGTCTAAAGTTTCTTTAAGTTGAAGCATTGTTGCAAATTCGTGTTTACAGGTACCTGTACAGTAACAGTTGCAGACAAGTCCACTGATTTGACCGTTATCATAATTAAACTCAATTTCATAAGGTTTGCTGCCTGTTACAATTGCTCTGCCTCTACCGTTATTCAGTTCAATATATTGCACCTGATTTTCTATGTAGTATTCGTGACCTTTATCTGCAGCCACCTTATCAATTTTCATTCTGCTGAGGTCATTAAGATTAAATGATTCATCATCGCTTGATGAAATAAACTCCTCATTTTCGGGTGTAGGTGCTTTAAACCAAGTGATAATCTGCTCATAATTTAAAGCATTTTCATCGGTTGTAATAAAGTGAGAACCTGCCAAGCGGAACTCTCCAACAACATTTGTATTAGCAACACCGATAACACGCTTATAGTCTGATAGTTTAATTTTAAAGGTGTAATTTATATCTACTACCCTACCACGCAATCCTTCAAGTTTACCGTCAACATAAACGATATCGCCACACTTCAAATCAAACCTATCATTATAATAAGAGCAGGTGAGATGTCTATCAGGAAAGAAAACATCAACCACCGATTTTCTTGCGTTGTTTGTGATTTCCTTATTACATTGCTCATTTTCAGAAATGCCCTTTTCCTTTTTATTTGTTTCTGCTGTAAATCCAATTTTAAAACTCATTTTTATTCTCCTTATGAAACTTCAGCCATTACGCTTATTTCGTTATTGGTTTTAATTGTTTCTCCCGGTATTACTTTGGGAACATAAAAGCGCCTTTGGTGGTAACTTTCTACTTTGCGTATTTGACCTAAAAGTTCAGACATCTTTTTCATTAAATTTTTATTTTGCGGGTCTTCAAAAAAATCTACTATAGGTTCTAATTCTTCAACCGCATCTTTATAGTTCCTACGCGCTTGGCGGTTAGCAACAAGCTGCGTTGCGATTTTACTGCGCTCACGGCAGTTAAGTCCTTCAAGTTCCAATTTATGCAGATAATCTTAGGTAATTCTTTCCTCGTTTTTCATTGCTTCAAGATTATAATTGTAGTCGGATTTTGCGTTATCAACAAAATCCAAAAACGTTTTAATGATTTGTGACGGTAATATTCTTTGTTCTTGTTTCATAATTTACTTCCTTTCTTCTGCTGTGATTAAAGTTTAACATAATCACTGTACTATAAAACGGACTTTGATGTATAAAAATTGATAATTTTTCTTGTTTTTTGTTTACTGCGTATCAAATTTTGATATGCTAAACGCTTGACAAAATTGTTTTTGTAAGTTAACCTTTTAAGGAAATAATGCCAAAAAATTAAAGTTAAATTATATTTATAAGACTGATACTAATAGAAAAATAAATGAAGTTATTGTAATTAAACAAACATATTACGAAATCATTGATAACAATGGTGAAATGTTATATAATATATGTTACAATTTTTAATTTTACGGAGCGAAAATATGAGCGATAACAAAGAAATGCTCGGCACGGCACCGATTGGTAAACTGCTTTTTAAGTTAGCCGTTCCGACGGTAGTTGCCCAGCTGATCAATATGCTATACAATATCGTTGACCGCATTTATATCGGTCATATAAAGGATATCGGAAGTCTTGCGCTTACGGGTGTCGGTGTATGTATGCCGATTATTATGATTATCTCGGCTTTTGCGGCGCTGATTGCTTCGGGCGGCGCGCCGAAAGCATCTATCTTTATGGGCAAGGGCGACAACGATTCCGCCGAAAAAATCATGGGCGGTTGCTTTTCTTTGCAGATTATTATCTCTGCCGTCTTGACCGCTGTTTTACTGATTTGGAATAAAGATTTACTTTTGATGTTCGGCGCCAGTGAAAACACCATCGGTTATGCTACCAATTATATGAACATCTATGCGATCGGCACGGTTTTTGTTCAGCTAACGCTCGGTATGGGTGCATTTATCACGGCACAGGGCTACACAAAAATCAGTATGATTACAGTACTGATCGGTGCTGTCAGCAACATAATTCTTGACCCAATTTTTATTTTCGGCTTTGAGATGGGTGTCAAAGGCGCGGCACTTGCCACCATTCTTTCCCAAGCTGTTTCTTGCATTTGGGTTCTTACCTTCCTTTGCGGAAAGAAAACCTATCTGAAACTCAAAAAGCACAATCTTCGCATAGACGGGAAGCTGGTTTTCCCTTGTATTGCGCTGGGAACGGCAACCTTTATTATGCAAAGCAGTGAAAGCGTGATTTCAGTCTGTTTCAATTCCTCGCTCTTAAAATACGGCGGCGATATTGCCGTTGGTGCT
This sequence comes from Acutalibacteraceae bacterium, assembly GCA_045655165.1. GTDB lineage: Bacteria > Bacillota > Clostridia > Oscillospirales > Acutalibacteraceae > SIG607. The sequence continues at coordinate 8,141 of JAZOOT010000044.1, read as the reverse complement.
ATGACCATTCTTACAAGCGTGATGCAGTTTGCAATGCTCCCGATGCAAGGGATTGCACAGGGCGCACAACCGATACTTAGTTACAACTTCGGCGCAAAAAATGCTGAGCGTGTAAAGAAAACCTTTAAGCTTTTGCTTATCTCTTGCTTGAGTTTCTCGTTTATTGTTTGGGGCGCGATTATGCTGTTTCCGCAAATCTTTGCCGGCATATTCACACCCGACACGGCACTCATTGCGTTTACCGCAACGGCGCTTCGTATTTATTGCGGTGTGATGTGCATCTTCGGTCTTCAAATTGCCTGCCAGATGACCTTTGTTTCCATTGGCAATGCACCCTGTTCTATTATAGTTGCCATTGTTCGCAAGTTTGTTTTATTGTTGCCGTTGATTTACATTATGCCACAATTCATCGCAGACAAAACGTTAGGCGTTTATACGGCAGAGCCGGTTGCCGACGTAATAGCCGTAACCTTTACCGCTATTCTCTTTACTATACAATTCAAAAAAGCATTAAAATAATTATCTTAAAATTAACTGTATTGAATTTATTTTTATTATACTGCTTATAAAATTTTGATATGGAATTTTTCTTAAAAATTTATTGAATTCTGCTGTTTTTTTACAAAATATTGTGTTTTTTTTAAATTCCTTAACATTTTTCTTTACATATTAGTTGTTTTATGTTAATATTTTTTTATAGTATATACTGGTACTAAATATTTTGAAACGGAGTATAAGTTATGGAAAAACTTACCAGAAAATACGGTCTTGTTACTGCCATCTGCATGGTAGTAGGTACCGTTATTGGTTCAGGCGTGTTCTTTAAAGCACAAAACGTTTTGAACGCTACCGGTGGCAATATGCCCCTTGGTATTGCTGCTTGGGCAATTACAGGTCTTATAATGATTATTTGCTCGGCACAGTTTGCTGTAATGGCAACAAAATATGAAAAAGTTAGCGGTGTTGTTGACTATGCAGAAGCAACCTGCGGAAAAGGTTACGGTTATTATCTTGCTTGGTTTATGGTAAACATTTACTACCCCGCAATGACAGGCGTTCTTGCTTGGGTTTCGGCAAGATATTTTGGCGTTTTGTTTGGTTGGGATATGGTTGGCCCCGAGGTTATGGCTCTTTCGGGCTTCTTCCTTGTTGGTTCTTTCGCGCTTAACGCATTTTCACCGAAACTTGCAGGTAAATTCCAAATCAGCGCAACATTTATTAAATTAGTTCCAATTTTCCTTATGGCTATTGTTGGTACAATCGTGGGTACGGTTAACGGCACACTTCCCCAAAACTTCAGCACTGTTGTTACCGAAGTTGCCGGTGGTAAAAGCGCAGGTCTTTTTGCTGCTATTGTTGCTACTGTTTTTGCTTATGAAGGTTGGATTGTTGCAACTTCTATTAACGCTGAGCTTAAAAACCCCAAGAAGAATCTTCCTCTTGCTTTGATTATAGGCGCATTCATTGTTGTGGCTACATACATTCTTTACTATATTGGTGTTGCAGGCGGTGCTACAAACGAAGTTCTTATGAACGATGGTGCCACCGTTGCTTTCTCTAATATTTTCGGCAAGGTTGGCGGAGTAATTCTTAATGTTTGCATTGTTATTTCTTGCCTTGGCACACTTAACGGTCTTATGGTTGCTGCTACTCGCGGTATGTATGCTATTGCTTCGCGCGATGAAGGTCCTGCACCTCAGATTTTCAGCCAAGTTGACAAACAAACAAACATGACCACTAACTCTTCTATTTATGGATTACTTATTTGCGCTGCATGGCTTTTATACTTCTATGGCGCAAACCTTACAAGCGGTTGGTTCGGTCTTTTTAACTTTGACTCTTCTGAACTTCCAATCGTAACAATTTACGGTATGTATGTTCCCATTATTATTGCTTGGATGATTAAGGAAAAAGAACTTGGTTTTGTAAAACGTTTCCTTTTACCCTCTGCCTCTATTATTGCTTGCTTGTTTATGGTATTTGCCGCTATTTACGCGCACGGCATTACACCTTATCTTGCAGCAAAAGCCGATGGCAAATTCTCGTTCCCCGTTCTTTTCTATGTTATTGTTTATGCAGTAATTATGGTTATTGGTGCTTTGGTTAGAAAAAGCAAAACAAAAATAGAAGAATAATTAAACTTTTTTTACCCCTACCTTTTGGTAGGGGTAATTTTTTGTTGTTTTTTGTCGTAATTTGTTTTATAATGAAATAAACAGCATTGCTGTTTATTAAAGGAGGGGTTAAAAATGAATGAAAATCAAAACAACAAATCTTACTTCGACGGCGGTTATTTTGCCTTTATTGGTTATTCGCTTTTGGTTGGGTTTGTTACAGTAATTACACTGGGTATTGCACTTCCCTGGATGGCTTGTCTTTTTCAAAGATGGATTGCAAAACACACCGTTATTTGCGGAAAACGTATGCGTTTTGACGGCAAAGGCATTGGCCTTTTGGGCAGTTACTTGCTTTGGTTGTTTTTAACCATAATTACACTTGGTATTTACGGATTTTGGATGACAATAAACATTGCAAAATGGTTTGCTAAACACACCCATTTTGAAGGCGAAGAAGATAACAACAGTTACTTTGACGGCGGTGTTTTAGGCCTTTTAGGTACATCTATTCTTTCATTTATAGTTGCTTTAATTCCTTTTGTTGGTCCTGCTTGGGCAACCATTATTTTAATAAAATGGGAAACCGAACACACTGTTTGCGATTCTCGCCGTTTAGTATTTGTTGGCAGTGTTGGCAACCTTTTTGTTAAATATTTGCTTTGGGGCTTTTTAAGCATTATTACCTTTGGTATTTTTGCTTGGTTTGTACCCGTTAAAGAACTTCGTTGGCAAACCGAAAACACAATTGACAACGAAAACACAACCGAAGCGCTTATGAAACAAAGTGAATTCCGCACAAATTTACATACCGATGCTGCTACTTTTAAAACATACCGTGTTGAAGATGAAATGGAACTTGTAAAAAGCGGCATTACCGATTCAACAAGCGAAAACGATTTACTTGCCCTTGCAAACAGTTCTAACCGCGCCGCACAGTATGAATACGCAATTCGCTATGCAAATGGCAATTACCTGGTAGAACCATTTGCTTCTTTCTTAAAATCTTCGGCTGAACAGGGTTTTGGCCCTGCAATGAACCTTTACATTCAAAACTTTGAACTTAACGAAGAAAACTCAAATATGGTTATAGAAGCAGCAAAACGCGGACATTCATTTGCAATTAAGCAAGAAATGAAATGTTTTGCAACAAGCGGTTTAGAAGCTGATGAAAAGAAATTCTTAGGTCTTGACGACCTTGTTACCGCAGTAAGATATTCAATGCTTTTAGAAGAAGACGGCGTAACACTTAATGAAAATGAAAGCGCGCTTATTAAAGAATGTGTATTTAAAATTAGGCGTATACTTTCTGCCCAACGCAAGAAAAAGACAAATATTGCCGCAATAATTGTTTGCGCAGTTGTTGTTCCGCTTATACTTGCCTTATTGATTTCAGTATTTGCATTGTTTATGAAAGCTGTTCCCGCAAGACCTTCGCTTGACAACCTTGGACCGGGTATGGCTACTTATGACGAAGACGGTGAATACAATGAAAATAACGCATTTGAATATGTTGATGACGCCGCAATATCAGCCGATTTCATTTAAACTAAAATAAAAAAAGAGAGCCAACGGCTCTCTTTTTTTATTTCTTTCTTTTTCTTTTAATCTTCTTAACAACACTAATTTTTGACCATGCCAAAACTAATGCTTGTGCAGGAATACCAATTATAAACATTTGCCAAAAACTTTTTGTAAAACTAAGGCCTGTAAAAAACGATGCAGTAAGTATGCTCCACATAATAACCGAAACTATTAAATAGTTAAGTTTTTTATTAAACCATATAGAATTAAATACAAGCCACACAATTGCCGAAACGGGCACTGCCCACACAAACGAATACCAAAACAAATTAGTACCATCTATTATCATATCGGCAATTGCAAAAACCAAGGCAGCTATTATCCACACTGCAATTATAGCCATTAAGGTTATCATTGCCTTATTAACGGCAACCTTTGTAGGTTTTTCGTTTACGGTAACCGAAGGTTCCCTTACAAGCGAATCAAGCGGTACACCAAAAATATCGGCTATTTCGGTTAACACGCAAACGTCAGGAATTGACTCTGCCCTTTCCCACTTTGAAACGGCTTTATCGGAATAATTAAGCCGTGTGGCAAGTTCGCTTTGCGTCATTCCCGATTTAATTCTAAGCGCGGATATGTTTTTTGCAATTATTGGTTTTAAATCGTACATAATGCCCTCTTAAATGTATTTTCTATATTATACCATTATTTTTTGTTGATTTCAAGCGGTTTTTGGCGCTTTTTCTACCGGTGGTAGAGTTACTCTACTATGAGTTTTTTGCGGTAGAATAACAATAGAATAAGAAATAAAGGCGGTAGGTATAATTTTTTCTTGTTTTGGGGTAAAATCAAATTGTGAAAAACTTACAAGGAGCAGTTTTATGTCATTTGAAATTATTACCGATACCCCTGCAAACATTCCGCTTTCGTTTGCAAAGCAAGAAAATATAACGGTTATTCCCTTTCCTTATTACTTAAACGGTGACGAACACCAAACAATAGATTTTGAATCTTTTGCCTCATCTGAATATTACCAAAAAATTCGCGATGGCGAAAAGGTTACCACCTCTCAGGTTGCACCACAAAGGTATAAAGAAGTTTTTGAAAGCTTTTTAAAGCAAAATAAAGATATTATTTATATTTCTCTTTCTTCGGGCGTTAGCGGTTCTTACCAAAGTTCGCTTATTGCAAAAGAAGAACTTTTAGACAGTTACCCAAACGCAAAAATTGAAATAATTGATTCACTTGGAGCGTCACTTGGAGAAGGTTTGCTTGTTTACAAAGCCGCCGATTTAAGAGCACAGGGTTACGATATTAAAAAAGCCGCAGAAACGCTTGAAAAAAGCAAACGCTACATTTACCAAGTATTTACAGTTGGCGACCTTAAATATTTAAAACAAACGGGCAGAATAAGCGGTGCCAAGGCAATTGCAGGTACAATACTTAACATTAAACCAATTTTAAAGGGCGATAAGGACGGCAAAATTGTTGAATCGCTAAAGGTTAGAGGCAGAAAAAAAGCAATTTACACACTTGCCGAAAAATATTTTGAGCTTGTTAAAAAACCCGAAGAACAAATTGTGGGTATTTCGCACTGCGACTGTGAAGAAGATGCAAAACTTTTAGAAGAACTTATAAAAGCCGAAATGCCGCCCAAACAAATTGTAACTGTAATGCACGAACCCGCAACCGGTTCACACATAGGCCCCGATTCGTTGGCGCTTTATTTTGAAGGCGAACGCAACGTTAGATTTTGTTAAAAAAATTCCCCTACTTTTTGTAGGGGAATTTTTCGTTATAATTTGCTATACACTCGTTTATTGTTTTAATGGCTACTTCTCTTCCGCTTATTTCTTCAACGGCTGTATCCTTGTTTTCAAGGGTTTTATACACACTAAAGAAATGTCGCATTTCATCAAATATGTGTGTTGGAAGTTGGCTTATATCACTATACACGTTATAGTTGGGGTCGTTAAACGGAACAGCAATAATTTTTTCGTCTGATTTACCGCCGTCTATCATTGAAATCATACCAATTGGGAAAGCCCTAACCAATGTTAGTGGCTCAAGAGTTTCAGAACACAACAGCAAAACATCAAGCGGGTCATCATCAGAAGCGTAAGTACGCGGAATAAAGCCATAATTTGCAGGGTACTGGGTTGAAGTGTAAAGAATACGGTCTAAAATAATGCAACCTGTTTCTTTATCAAGTTCGTACTTCTTTTTACTGCCCTTGCTTATTTCAATAACACAAACAAAATCTTCGGCTTTTATTCTTTCTTTACTTATATCGTGCCAAATATTAGACATTATTTTTCTCCTTTAAATATTATATAGTTTAGCCAAACCGCCTTCGCTTGTTTCGCGGTAAAGCCCCTTTAAATCTTTGCCTGTTTGATACATTGTTTCTATAACCAAATCAAATGAAATTTTACGGCTGCCCGACAAAAAATTCGCCAAACTTAACGAATTTATTGCGCGCATGGCGGCAACGGCGTTACGTTCAATGCATGGTATTTGAACAAGACCGCAAACAGGGTCGCAGGTAAGCCCCAAATGGTGTTCCATTGAAACTTCGGCAGCGTATTCAATTTGGTCAACACCCATATAAAAAAGTTCAGCCAAAGCGGCGGCAGCCATTGAACAAGCAGTGCCAACTTCCGCTTGGCAACCACATTCAGCACCGCTTATTGATGCGTTTGTGGCAACAATATTGCCAATTAAACCAGCAACCGCCAAAGCACGAATTATATCGTTATCTGAAAAATTGTTCTTTTCTTGCATATATTTAAGTACGGCAGGAACAACACCGCAACTGCCACAGGTAGGCGCTGTAACAATAACCTTGCAATCGGCATTTTGTTCGCTTACCGCAAAAGCGTAAGAGCAAACAAGACGGTTTTCCCGCGTTTGGGGGCTTTCATCAATATGGCGCTGTTCGTGTAAAAACTGTGCCTTGCGTTCAACACCTAATTCGCCCGGGAGTTTGCCCGTATGGGTTAAACCATCACGAATACTGTTACACATTGTTTTCCAAACTTCGTGCAAAAATTCAAAAAAACCGCTATCTTCGTGCTCAAAAACGTAATCTGAAAGGCGTTTGTTTGTTGCCTTGCAATATTCGGCAATTTGGGAAAAGTTTTTTTCGGCGTAAATTTCTTGCTTTTTTGCAGTTTCTTCGCCAACAATTTGAATTTCACCGCCGCCAACCGACAGCGCAGTCATTTCGCCAACGGCTTTACCGCCGTTAATTGCCTTAAATAAAATGGTGTTTGGGTGAGGTAAATTACCGGTTTCTTCATCAAAAACAATATTTACCTGTTTATCTTTAAATATTTCTAAAATAGCGCGGTCAGTACCGTGGCCCTTGCCGGTTTTTGCAAGTGAGCCAAACAAAGTTACTTCGTAATTTTCCGCCATAGGAAATTTATCAAGAAACTTTTTAGCCGCAAAGCCGGGGCCCATTGTATGCGAACTTGACGGACCAATGCCAATTTTATAAATATTTCGTACCGATTTCATAAAAACTCCTTAAAATAGGTTTTTAACATTATAACACATATTTATATTTAGTGCAATATTGTTAAGCTTTAACATTCGGATTGGATAAAAACAAAGCACTGCAAATGCAGTGCTTTGTTTTGGTAGTTTAAACTTAATGACACGAATGAAATGTGCCTGAAAACCATTGTGTTTTCAATTATTAGAACCAATTAAATGATTAATCATTTTCTCGGGTTCTTCAATAAAAAACTTTGTTGTTTTATAATGCTCAGTTTCATAATATTTCACCTCTTCAATTCCCGATTCAGAAAACTGCAATATTTCTGCATTTGGAAATGCCATTAAAATCGGTGAATGGGTTGCAATTACAAGTTGAGAATTGTTTTTCAACAGACTATCAATTTCAACAATTAAGGTCATTAAACGCATAGGAGAAAGTGCCGCTTCGGGCTCGTCTAAAATATATAAACCATTCCCGCTAAAGCGATTTTGTACTATAGATAGAAAACTTTCCCCGTGCGATTGGTTGTGCAAAGAAACATTCCCATAGTTGTGAGTTGCTTTGACCTCGTCAATATATGTTGCAGCATTATATAAACTTTCCGCCCTTAAAAAGAAACCGTCTTTTGCATAATCTCTTTTAGTTAAAGTTAAATGCTCGGAAAGTTCCGAATGGGTATCTTTAGTAGAAAAAGAAAAGTTTTTTGTGCCGCCTTCAGCATTAAAACCAAACGCAACTGCAATTGCTTCAAGCAATGTGGACTTACCTGTACCGTTCTCGCCCACAAAAAAAGTGATATTAGAAGAAAGCTTTAGTTCTTTATTAGCAGCAAGATATTTAATAATAGGTAAATCATTCAGATAGGAGTTCTCACTTAAGGAATTATCAAATAGAATACTGCTAATATATTTTGCATTACTCATTTTGAATTCTCCTTCAAAGTTTTACAACTCGAAATTAAAATCCGTCTTATACGCCCACAAAGATTGCGATAC
>JAZOOT010000043.1:0-30435 GCA_045655165.1 Acutalibacteraceae bacterium | reverse complement strand
ACTGCCTTGCCGTGGAAACGGTTGGGAAGCCAGGGTGCTGAGTTAGTGTAGAAATACCAACGGATAGCGTCAGCGCCGTACTTTTCAAGAGCGTCAAACGGGTCAACCGCATTGCCCTTGGACTTTGACATCTTCTGACCGTTTTCGTCCTGAACAAGACCGAGAACGATAACGTTCTTATAAGGAGATTTATCAAAGAGAAGAGTTGAAATTGCAAGAAGCGAATAGAACCAACCGCGAGTTTGGTCAACCGCTTCCGAAATGAAGTTTGCGGGGAACTGCGATTCAAAAAGCTCCTTGTTTTCAAATGGATAATGATGCTGTGCAAAAGGCATTGCGCCCGAATCAAACCAACAGTCAATAACTTCGGGAACGCGTTTCATTTGTTTACCGCAAGCAGTACATTTAATTGTAACAGCATCTATAAACGGACGGTGAAGTTCAATATTATCGGGGCAGTTATCAGACATACTTTTAAGTTCTTCAATACTGCCTACGGCGTGGCGGTGACCGCATTCACATTCCCAAATGTTAAGAGGAGTACCCCAATAGCGGTTACGCGAAAGTCCCCAATCTTGAACATTGGTAAGCCAATCGCCAAAACGGCCTTTGCCAATGCTTTCGGGTATCCAGTTTACTGTGTTGTTGTTTTTAATAAGGTCTTCACGCACCGCGGTCATTTTAATAAACCAAGATTCCCTTGCATAGTAAATAAGCGGTGTATCGCAACGCCAGCAAAACGGATAATCGTGTTCAAATTTGGGCGCACTGAAAAGAAGTTTACGGCTGTCAAGGTCAACCAATACCTTGGGGTCGGCATCCTTTACAAAAAGACCTGCAAAAGGTGTTTCATTTGTCATATTACCCTTTGCGTCAACAAACTGAATAAAAGGTAAATCGTATTTTCTGCCTACATTAGCGTCGTCTTCACCAAACGCAGGGGCAATGTGAACAATACCTGTACCGTCGCTCATTGTTACGTAATTATCGCAGGTAACAAAATGCGCTTTCTTTTGCTGTTTTTCGGCAACATCTCCGCTGCACTTATAAAGCGGTTCATATTCTTTATATTCAAGGTCGGTACCTTTATAGGTTTCTATTACTGTGTATGCCGATTTTTCTTCGGTAGCAAGTTCGCCTAAAACGGTATCGGCAAGGGCAGATGCCAAATAATAGGTATAACCGTCGGCTGCCAAAACCTTAACATATTCTTCATTTGGGTTTACGCAAAGCGCGGTGTTAGAAGGCAAAGTCCAAGGTGTTGTTGTCCAAGCAAGAAAATAAGCGTCTTCGCCAACAACCTTAAAACGAACAACAGCAGAACGTTCTTTTACTGCTTTATATCCCTGTGCTACCTCGTGAGAAGAAAGCGGTGTTCCGCAACGCGGACAATAAGGTACAATTTTAAAGCCCTTGTAAAGAAGATTTTTTTGGTAAATTTCTTTAAGTGCCCACCATTCTGATTCAATAAAATTATTGTCATAGGTAACGTACGGGTCATTCATATCGGCCCAAAAGCCAACGGTTTTAGAAAAATCTTCCCACATACCTTTGTACTGCCAAACGCTTTCTTTACAGTGAGAAATAAATTCGGCAAGGCCGTATTTTTCAATTTGTTCTTTGCCGTCAATTCCAAGTTTCTTTTCAACTTCAAGTTCAACAGGCAAACCGTGGGTATCCCAACCCGCTTTTCTTGGCACCATACAACCTTTCATTGTGCGGTAGCGCGGAATCATATCTTTAATAACACGGGTTAGCACATGGCCAATGTGGGGTTTACCGTTTGCGGTTGGAGGACCGTCATAAAAAACATAGAGTTCGCCGTCTTTACGCTGTTCTATGCTTTTTTCAAAAATTTGGTTGTCACTCCAAAATTTTTCAATTTTCTTTTCTTCTTCTACAAAATTAAGATTTGTTGACACACTTTTATACATAAAAGTACACCCTTTCTTAAAAAAAACGGCTTCCGCCCTACTAATAGGACGAAAGCCGTAAATTATTCGTTACCACCTATTACGTATACTAACATATGCGGTTCATATAACGGCGAACAACCGGCACAGCTTAAGCAAAAATGCTTCGGCCTACAACTCAGGAGTGATTTTCGTTAAATTACTACTTTTGCCGAACTTACACCGCCTTCGGCTCGCTTTGAATTTTGTAAAAAAACTACTCTCTCCGTCACAGTTTTTAAATTTACTTTAATATATTATCATATAACTTTTAAAAAATCAACCCATTGGGCAAAGTTTTCCCACAACAACAAACCTTGCGTTATCGCTTGAATATGCGCAGGTAGAAAAAGTAACCAAGGTGTCGCTAACAGTTACATCTGAGTTTGTGTTGTATCTTGAACGGGAAAGCACGTGGCTAATTAACGATTTATACTGTTCTTCGCTTGTAACAGTATTATAAATTAAATCATCGATATTGGTTTCATAAGCCGATACAATTTCTACCCTGTAATTAACGGTTGGCGTATATAAATAAAAGTTTGGATATTCGGCAAAATATGCGTGGTTGCGGTACCGCAGAAGCGAAGCAAACATGGTGCCGTTTTTCATGCTATGGCCGTAAAAAATGGTGTTGTAATCGGTAAAATCGCCACTGTTACGGTAATCAATATAAATTGAGCCGTTTACATTTTTTCTGCCGTCAATTAAGTGGTTTAAATAATATTGGTTATTATCGGTATGCATAACAGGATAATTTATAACGCCGTTTTCATTAAAAATCCAAGCAACAACTTCTTGGTTTTTTTCCTTTAAAGAATTAAAATTTATACCTTTTGGAATTGGAGCGTGATAATAACCCTTTTCTTCTTCTTTTGGTTGTTCTTCCTGGGTTTCTTCATTTATTTCATAAGTAACCACTTCTTCAATAAGCCCATCTTTTACCTTATTTGTTGTGCCAAGTTGTATATAATAAGAGGCAATTTTGTAAATGCAAAACACAAAAACAAGTGAAAATGCAACTATTAAAGAGTTATAAACCCATTTCTTTTTCAAAAAAACACTTCCTTTTTAAAATTTAAAAACTGCTTTACCGTCTTTTAGCTCTAGTTTAGCATTAAATTCTTTATTGTTTTTGGAAATAAAACCGTTTATTTGGGCGGTTTCGCCGTTTGCTAATAAAAGTTTAACATTTGCCGCCGAAATTACCCTGCCGCAAATAACTCCCGAAACTTTAAAATTACAGCCCTCTTTATAACCTGTGCAACCGTAACCGTATTTATTTCGTACTACTTCCCTTTTACAAATTGGACAGTTACCAACAATATCCATATAAAAGCCCATATCGGTATCATGTTCAAGGGGCATTGGTTTTCGGTTAAATACTTCGCTTATTTCTCCTTTTGCAATATCAACGCTGTTTTCAACCGTCATTTCCTTTTTAAAAACGCTTTTAAGTGCCTTGCCAAGCGTGCTTGTTTTATATTTATCCATATTTATACCAAGCCGAACAAGTGATTCAATAAAATATTCCCCGTCGGGCAGTATTTTATAAACATCCTTTTGAAGCGAAATATAACGGCTTTTTATGGCGTTATCAATAATTGAAGTTCTTGTGGCTTCGGTGCCAAGTTCAAGACCTTCAAACATTGCGCGGTATTCTTCGGCATCGTCTTCGTTTTCGCTTTCTGCCGCTGCCGCTTTTTCTTCGCGGAAAGGGTTTTTAAGGTAATTGTTCAGGGTTTCAATGGTGTAATGCTTTGGCGGTGAAGTTTCTTTTTCTTTGGGAACAAAGTTGGTATTCACGCTGTCGCCAACCTGTAAATTGGGCAAAATTTTGTTTTTTGCACCGCTGTCATCAAAACGGGTCCATCCCTCTTTTAAAATTACGGTGCCCTTTAATGTAAACTCTTCTGCTTCGCCAACCTTAATTTTAATTTCGGTTTTTTCGGCAACACATTCTTCACTGCAAAAAACCGCCACAAAACGGCGCACAACCGTTTGGTACACCTTAAATTCTTCTTCGGTCAAAGAATCTTTTTTAGGCACTTTATAAGTTGGGGTTAGTGCCGAATGTGATTCAATTTTACTGTCGTCAAAAATGGTTTTTTTATCTTTCATAACCACAGGGTAACCTATGGCTTTAAAGTTATCTATTATTTTAGAAACTTTGCCTTTTTCGGCAGTTGCCAAATATTCCGAGTTGGTTCTTGGATAGGTTAAATAACCCTTTTCGTAAAGCCCTTGAATAAGTTTTAAACTTTCATCCATTGACATTTTATATTTTTTGCCAAGAACGTTTTGAAGTTTAGAAAGAGAATAAAGTTTGCCGGGGTTTAGTGTGTCCTTTTTGGTCTTTTTATCGCTAACAACGGCGGGTAAAGCATTATATTCTTGGCATAATTTTTTTGCCCTTTCAAATTCTTCTTTGCTAAACTTCTTTTTGCTGTTTAGTTCAACAGTTTCGCCGTTGGTTTGCTCGTTGCTTGTAATGGCATAATAAATATCGGGCACAAAGTTTCTTATTGCTAAATCGCGGTCGTAAATTGCCTTAACAATTGGCACAATTACCCTGCCCACGCGAAGCAAAACTCCTGTTTTAAGTGTGCAATACCTTGTAAGGTTTACTCCGTAAAGCCAGTCAATATAGGTTCTTGCAAAACCCTCGTCGGCAAGGTTTTGGTATTCACTTTCATCCTTCATTTCAGTAAGTGCCTGTCTAACCGTTTCGGCAGTTTGGTCGGGCAGCCAAAGGCGCAAAAACGGTTTTTGGCTTTTTAAGGCGTGGTTTACGCAAAGGCGAATAATAATTTCACCTTCGCGGTCGGCGTCCCCCGCGTTTATAATTTCGGTAACGTCGTTTCGGTTGCACAAAGCGGAAATAATGTCAAACTGTTTTTTTACACCAGAATCCGCTTGGTTTGTCTTTGTGTCTTTACGCAATTTAAACTTAAATTCATTTGGAAAACAAGGCAAATTTTCCATTGTCCATCTGCCTGTGGGGTTTTCTGTGTAATCTTCAATATCGCAAAGCGAAAAAAGGTGGCCAAATGCCCAAGAAACAATATATCCCTCGCCCTCAAAATAGCCATCGCACCGTTTTAAATTGCCAATGGCCGAAGAAATATTGCGGGCAAGACTGGGTTTTTCGGCAATAATCAGTTTCATTTTTCCACCTCTTTTCATTGTTTTACCTATTTTAACATATAATTTTTAATTTATCTACTATTTGTTGACAAATTTATTATGTTTGGTGTATTATATAGTAGCAGAAATTTAATTTTGAGGTGAAACGGATGGGTAATTATATCTCACCCTCGGTTATTAAACGACTTCCTCGGTATTACCGTTTTTTAGAAAATCTTGAAAACAACAAAATAAGCCGAATTTCTTCTGCTGCTCTTGCCAAAAAAATGGGCATAACCGCAAGTCAAATTAGGCAAGACCTTAACTGTTTCGGCGGTTTTGGTCAGCAAGGTTACGGTTATAACATACCTTACCTTAAGGAAGAAATTGGAAAAATTTTGCATTTAAACGAGCACAAAAAACTTATTATTATTGGTATTGGTAACCTTGGAAAAGCAATTACTAACCACATTGATTTTTCTAAAAAAGGTTATGAACTTGTAGGTCTTTTTGATAACAAGGAAACCATTATAGGCCAAAACGTTAAAGGTATTCCCGTTAGGAACATTAACACCGTTGATGATTTTTGTAAAGAATACCACCCGCAAGCCGCGGTGCTTTGCATTTCGGAAGATTCGGCAAAAGAAATTGCCTATAAACTTGTAAAACTTGGTATAAAAGGTTTTATGAATTTCAGCCATTATGATTTAGCGCTTAATTACCCCGATATTGTTGTTGAAAATGTTCATTTTGGCGACCAACTTATGACTTTATCGTATAACATACATAATTCTAAATAATTAGTAAAAAATAAGCACGGTGATTTTTGTGATATCAACTTTGATTCGCACAACCGTGCTTTATTTTTTTGTAACTCTTGCAATACGGCTTATGGGAAAACGGCAAATTGGCGATATGCAACCAAACGAATTGGTTATTACTTTGCTTATTTCAGAAATTGCGGCCATTCCTTTACAAGATTCAAGCCAACCCGTTTTAAACGGTATTTTGGCGGTGTTTTTGCTTGTATTTTTAGAAATTGTAATTTCGGTGCTTGTAATGAAATTCGCTTCGCTTAGGAATGTTTTAAACGGCAGCAGTATTTTAATAATTAAAAATGGTGTTATTGACCAAAAAGCCATGAAAAAGGTTAGAATTACAGTTATTGAACTGGTTGAACTTTTGCGTTCGCAAGGGTATTTTGACACAAGCGAAGTAGCGTGGGCAATTTTAGAAGTAAACGGTAATTTAAGTGTTATACCAAAAGCGTATAAAAAGCCATTAGAAGTAGGCGATATACCCAAAGTAAAGGAGAAAAAGCCCTATATGCCTCTGCCTGTTATAAGTGACGGTATTTTTATTGATGATTCAATAAAAGCCCTTAATTTAACAAAGAAAAAAATTGTTGAAATTTCGGGTGAAAAAAGCGAAAAAAATATATTTTTAATGACATTAGACCAAAACGGAAGCAAAACAGTTGTATTAAAGGAGAATTTTTAAATGAAGCGTTTAATTGCGGCGGCTGTGGTATTTGTTTTTTTAATCACTGCCTGTGTTTCTTCGGCTTTGCTTACAAAAAATCGTTGCAACAAGCTTTTAACCTTGCTTGAGCAAGAAAGCCAAATTGATGAAGCGAAAGAAGTCTTTTTAAAAAACGAAAACCTTTTTTGCTTTTTTGCAAACCGCAGTTTTGTTGAGGAAATAGAGGAAAGTTTTGCAAGAATCTCAGCTTTAAACAAAGAAGAAGATTCCGCCCATTTTTATTCGGAACTTCAGGAATTAAAATTAAAAATAATACACCTAAAAGAAAGCGAACAATTAAAAGTGCGAAGCTTTTTTTAACAAAATGTAAAAATTTTCTATGGCTATTGATTTAAGTAATTTAAAAGTATATAATATTTGTTTAGATATACTTTTGAAAGGAAGAATTTTACATAATGTTTAAGAAATTCTTGGGTTGTATTCGCGAATATAAATTGCCCACCCTGCTAACATTTTTGTTTTTACTGCTGGAAGCCGCCATTGAAGCTGTTATTCCTACTATTACCGCCCGTCTTGTAAACAGCATTGGCGAAAACATGGTGTTATCAGACATTTTAAAACCCGGCCTTATACTTGTTTTAATGGCAATGTTATCTCTTTGCTGCGGTGCGGCGGCAGGTTTTACAAGTGCAAAAGCAAGTGCCGGTTTTGCAAAAAATTTGCGCCACGATGTATTTAAACAAGTGCAGGGTTTTGGTTTTAGTAACATAGACAAGTTTTCTTCCGCTTCTCTTGTTACCCGCCTTACAACCGATATTACCCACGTTCAAATGGCTTATTTAATGATTATAAGAACGGCGGTAAGGGCACCCTTAATGCTTGTTTTTTCTATTGTTATGGCATTTACCATGGCAGGAAAACTTGCTGCATCGTTTGTTATTATGATTCCCTTTTTAGCGTTTGGCTTATTTTTAATAAGCCGTTTTGCAATGCCCGCATTTAGCCGTGTTTTTAAAAAGTACGACCGTTTAAACGAATCTATTGAAGAAAATGTGCGCGGTATTCGTGTGGTTAAAGGTTTTGCAAGAGAAGACTATGAAAAAGAGAAATTCAGCAAAGCATCGGAAAATATTAAGGTTGATTTTACAAAAGCCGAACGAATTGTTGCACTTAACGCACCTTTAATGCAAATTTGTATTTACTTTAATATGCTTTTTGTTTTAACGGTTGGTTCTAAACTAATTATTGCCGAACGCTTTATTGATGTTGGTCAAATTTCGGCAATGCTTACTTACGGTATGCAAATTCTTATGCAACTTATGATGCTTTCAATGATTTATGTTATGCTTACCATCTCAAGCGAATCAATGAAACGTATTAGTGAAGTATTAAACGAAACTTCTTCGCTTGTTGGCAAAGAAAATGGTGTGACCGTAGTTAAAGACGGTTCTATTGAATTTACCGACGTTTCGTTTAGCTATAATGAAAAAGCAAAGAAACCCGCTTTAAGCAACATTAACCTTAATGTAAAATCGGGTACTACCGTTGGCATTATTGGCGGTACGGGCTCAAGTAAATCTACCTTAGTGCAACTTATTCCCCGCTTGTACGATGCAACCAAAGGAAGCGTTAAGGTTGGCGGAGTTGATGTTAAAGAATATGATTTAGCCTCCCTTAGAAACGCCGTTTCAATGGTGCTTCAAAAAAATCTTTTGTTTTCGGGCACCATTAGCGAAAATTTGCGTTGGGGCAACCAAAACGCAACAGAAGAAGAAATTGTTAATGCCTGCCGTATTGCCGAAGCGCACGATTTTGTTATGGGCTTCGAAAACGGTTATGAAACCAAAATTGAACAGGGCGGTACTAATGTTTCAGGTGGTCAAAAACAGCGTCTTTGTATTGCAAGGGCTTTGCTTAAAAAACCAAAAATTCTTATTTTAGACGATTCAACAAGTGCGGTTGACACAAAAACTGATATGCTGATTCGTACACGGCTTAAAGAATATTTGCCCGAAACTACAAAAATTATTATTGCCCAAAGAATTTCATCGGTTCAAGATGCCGATTTAATTTTGGTGTTAGACGGCGGTAAAATTAGTGCCGCGGGAACACACGAAGAACTTCTTAAAACAAGTGAAATTTATAAAGAAGTTTATACACAGCAAACAAGCGGAGGTGAAGAAAATGCCTAAACCTACTTACCGCGGAAAAGCAAAAAATCCGTTTGGAACGCTTATTCGCCTTGTAAAACTTTTATTTAAGTCTTACCCAGTATTATTGCCTTTAACCTGTTTGTGCATTATTTTTTCGGCGGTAGTTTCTTCTATTCCAAGTTTGTTCACACAAAAGGTTATTGCAATTATTGAAGGTTACGTAAGCAGCGGTTCTTTTGATTGGCAAACAGCAAAAGGCGAAATTTTACCGCTTATTGCCATTCTTGCTTCGCTTTATTTACTTGCCGCAATTTCAATTACCCTTTACAATCAAATAATGGTAAAAGTAACGCAAGGTTTTCTTTCTAAAATGCGCTGCAAAATGTTCAGTAAAATGCAAACACTTCCCATTCGCTTTTTTGACACAAAGAAACACGGCGATATTATGAGTTACTACACCAACGACATTGACACCCTGCGCCAACTTATTTCGCAGTCTATTCCCCACCTTTTGCAATCTACCATAATTGTAACAAGTGTGCTTACAATTATGCTTTGGTTTAGCGTGTGGATGACCTTGGTTGTTTTGCTTGGTGTTGTTGCAATGTTTTACGTTTCTAAAACTGTTGGCGGCGGTTCGGCAAAGTACTTTATGCGCCAACAAAAATCTATTGCAAAATGCGAAGGTTATATTCAAGAAACAATGAACGGCCAAAAGGTTGTTAAGGTATTTTGCCACGAAGATAAAACCATTAAAGATTTTGAAACCCTTAACAACGAACTGTTTAATGATGCTTACAGGGCAAATGCTTATGCCAACATTTTGGGTCCTGTTATTATGAACATTGGCAATATTTTATATGTTTTGTGCGCAACGGTTGGCGGTTTGTTTGTACTTTTTGGGGTGAAAAACTTTAGCATTTCGGGTCTTGCGCTTGATGTTTCGCTTGTGATTCCGTTTTTGAATATGACCAAACAGTTCACGGGCAACATTAACCAAGTTTCGCAACAAATTAACTCTATTGCAATGGCAATGGCTGGTGCAGAGCGTATTTTTGAACTTATTGACCAACAGCCAGAAGTTGATGACGGTTATGTTACGCTTGTAAACGCCGAAATTACAAAAAACGGCGAAATTAAAGAAACCGCAAAAAATACAGGAATTTGGGCGTGGAAACACCCCCACCAAGACGGCACCGTTACCTACACTCGCCTTTTGGGTGATGTGAGGCTTACCGATGTTGATTTTGGTTATACCCCCGAAAAAGACGTTTTACACAATATTTCGGTTTATGCAGAACCGGGCCAAAAGGTTGCTTTTGTTGGTGCAACGGGTGCAGGTAAAACCACAATAACCAACCTTATTAACCGTTTTTACGATATTGCTGACGGCAAAATAAGGTATGACGGCATTAACATTAACAAAATTAAAAAAGCCGATTTAAGAAAATCACTTGGTATTGTTTTGCAAGAAACCAACCTGTTTACAGGAACGGTTATGGATAACATTAGATACGGCAAACTTGATGCAACCGATAAGGAATGTATTGAAGCGGCAAAACTTTCGGGTGCCGACGACTTTATTACCCGTTTACCAAACGGATATAACACAATGCTTACCAACAACGGCGCAAACCTTTCGCAAGGTCAACGCCAACTTATTGCAATAGCGCGTGTTGCTGTGGCTTCTCCACCTGCTATGATACTTGACGAAGCAACAAGTTCTATTGACACCCGTACCGAAGCAATAGTTCAAAAAGGTATGGATAATTTAATGAAAGGCAGAACAGTTTTTGTAATTGCCCACCGCCTTTCAACTGTTATGAATTCCGATGTTATTATGGTGCTTGATAAAGGCGTTATTATTGAACGCGGAACGCATAACGACTTAATTAAACAAAAAGGTGTTTATTACCAACTTTATACAGGCGCCTTTGAACTTGAATAATAAAAACAAAAAACGGAGGAAAATTTCCTCCGTTTTTTTACATTATTTCTTCATCGTACACAGCACGGCTGCCACCAATGAATTTTGCCCTTGTTCTTGCGGCGCACAAAATTGCGCTGCCTATTTTTTTAGTTTGTAACCTTACGGGAACAGCCACGCGTTTTAAGTGCATACCAATTAAAGTCTGACCAATATCAAGTCCTGCGTCTGCCTTAATTTCTTCTAAAACAACGGGGTTTTTAAAGGTGTTATATGCAGTTGTTGCAAAACTGCCACCCGCTTTTGGCTGCGGTACAACATTTACTGCCTCATACCCCACAACTGCCTCTGCCTCAACAACAATTGCGCGGTTTAAATGTTCGCAACACTGTGCAGCAACATACACACCGTATTTTTGTGCGGTTTCGTAAATTCCGTCAAACACCGCCTTTGCGGCTTCGGGTGAAGATGCACTGCCAATCTTTTCACCAAGCACTTCGCTTGTTGAACAACCTATAACAAGTATACTTTCCTTTTTAAGCGACGCTTTATTTATTAGTTCTTCTGTAGCACAAACCGCCTCATTTTTTAATTTTTCAAGCATAATATCCGCCCTTATTTTATTAAATTATATATATTCTAACACATTTTATCTTATATTTAAAGAAAAATCTTGATTTTTTTTTGCTTCGTGGTATAATTGTTTTGTTGTTAAAAGCTTTGAAGTAAGAAAAGTAAGCAAAATCAAGTTTTTTCAGAGAGCACGTGCCTTGGCTGAAAGCACGGTATTACCATTTTGCCGAAGTTCCCTTACCAGCTGCATTGCTGAACAAAAAAGTAGGCGGTGTCGGAACGGTTCCGTTACATACCGAAAGAGTGTTTGCTCGGATGCAGATTTTTCTGCTCTTGGTAAAAATCGTGGGTGGTACCGCGGAGATAAAACTGACAGTTTTGCCTTCGTCCCTTTTGGGATGAGGGTTATTTTATTTTTAAGGAGAAAAGCGATGAAAGAAAAACTGAATGCTATTTTGTGCGAAGCAAAAGAAGCAATTGAAAACGCCGAAACAAAAGAAGCCCTTGAAGAACTCAGGGTTAAATATTTAGGTAAAAAAGGCGAACTTACCTCTATTTTAAAAATGATGGGTTCACTAACGAACGAAGAACGCCCCATTATTGGTAAACTTGCAAACGAAGTTAGGGCAAGTATTGAAGAAGTTTTAACCGAAAAAACCGATGCGTTAAAGGTTAAAGAACAAGCAGAAAAGTTATTAGCCGAAACCATTGACGTTACAATGCCCGGCAAAACCGGAAAGGTTGGTTCTTTGCACCCGCTTAATTCGGTTTTAAATGATATGATAGATATTTTTCAATCTATGGGATTTGACGTTGTTGACGGCCCTGAAGTTGAAACCGACCATTACTGTTTTGAACAGTTAAACGTTCCTGCCGACCACCCCGCAAGAGATATGCAAGATACTTTTTACCTTACGGACAACTTGCTTTTAAGAACACAAACAAGTGCGGCACAGGCGCGTGTTATGGAAAACACAAAGCCCCCTATTCGTATTATTTGCCCCGGCCGTGTTTTCCGTGCCGACGAAGTTGACGCAACACATTCTCCCGTTTTTCATCAAATTGAGGGTCTTGTTGTAGACAAAAATGTTACTATGTGCGATTTAAAGGGCGTACTTGAACAGTTTGCCCACGAAATTTACGGAAGTGACACAAAAATTAAATTCCGTCCCTCTTTCTTCCCGTTTACCGAACCCAGCGTTGAAGTTGATGTTTCTTGCAGTGAATGCGGCGGAAAAGGTTGCCGTGTTTGCAAAGGCAGCGGTTGGATAGAAATTTTAGGTGCAGGTATGGTACATCCCAATGTGCTTAAAAACTGCGGTATTGACCCCGAAGTTTACAGCGGTTTTGCTTTTGGTATTGGTTTGGACCGCCTTACAACAACCCGCCACAAAATTAGCGACATTCGTTTACTGTTTGAAAACGACAAACGTTTTCTTGACCAGTTTTAATTAGGAGGCAAAAAAAATGAAAGTTGCACTTAATACTTTAAAATATTATGTTGATATCCCCGTTTCTGTAGAAGAACTTTGCGATAAAATGGTTCTTGCGGGATTTGAAGTTGAATCTATTGAAAATTTAAGCGAAAAAATGGAAAACGTTGTTGCCGCTAAAATTGTTAAAATTACTCCCCACCAAGACAGCGACCATTTGCAAATTTGCCAAATGGATGTTGGCAGCGGTGAACTTGTGCAAATTGTTACAGGCGCAAGTAATATTTTTGAAGGTGCTATTGTTCCCGCCGCGCTTCACAAAAGTGTTTTACCAAACGGTATGAAAATTACCAAAGGTAAACTTCGCGGTGTTGAATCTAACGGTATGCTTTGTTCGGGAGAAGAACTTTGCTTAACCGAAGCCGATTATAAAGGCGCTTCGGTTTACGGCATTTTAATTTTAAAGGATGACACTCCCGTTGGTATTGATATGCGCGAAATTTTGGGCCTTAACGATTATGTTATTGACTTTAAGATTACCGCAAACCGCCCCGACTGCAACTGCATTTTGGGTATTGCAAAGGAAGTTTCGGTTGTTTTGGGCACAAAGTTTACCGCCCCTGCACCAGAATATAAAACTGTTGGTGGAGATATAAACGACTATATTAAAATTGATGTGGAAAACTACGACCTTTGCCCACGCTATATTGGCCGAGTTGTTAAAAACTTAAAGGTTAATGACTCGCCCGAATGGCTTAAACAGGTTCTTCGTACCTGCGGTATGCGCCCCATTAACAACATTGTTGATATTACCAACTTTGTTATGCTTGAAACAGGCCAACCAATGCACGCTTTTGATTATAACCAACTATATGATAAACACATTATTGTTAGAAACGCAACCAAAGGCGAAAGTATTCAAACGCTTGATGAAAAACAGCACAACTTAAACGAAGAAATGCTTGTTATTGCCGACGGTGTTAAGCCCTCTTGCCTTGCGGGTATTATGGGCGGTCTTGAAAGCGAAATTACTTATGACACCAAAGATTTATTCCTTGAATCTGCTAAATTTAAACGCGACAATATACGCAGAACAGGCAGGTCCCTTGGTATTCGCACCGAAGCAAGCGGAAGATTTGAAAAAGGTATTGATATTAACAACACCGCTTATGCTATGGAACGCGCGTTGGGTCTTATTAGCGACCTTAATGCAGGTGATATTATTGACGGCGTAATTGACAAGAATCAGGGCTTACCCGAAAACCGCATTTTAAAGGTTACGGTTGATTCAGTTAATGCACTTTTGGGACTTACCATTGACGGAAACGAAATGGTTAGAATTTTAAATGCTTTAGATTTAAAAACCACACTTACCGACGGTGTTATGACGGTTAGCGTTCCGTCTATTCGCGACGATGTTGAAAGCCGTGCCGATATTGCCGAAGAGGTTATGCGAATTTACGGTTATGACCACATTAAGAGTACTGCAATGCGCGGTGAAGTTAAGCGCGGTAAAAAACTTCCTGAAAGAGTTAAAACTGATTTGCTAAAAAGCAAAATGATTAACTTGGGCGCAAAGGAAATAACAACATATTCCTTTATTTCTTCTAAAGCGCTTGACAGTTTATCGCTTTCGGCTGATGATAAACGCAGAACTGCTGTTTCCCTTTTAAACCCGTTGGGTGATGAGTATTCAACCCTTCGTACCCAACTTATAACAAGTATGCTTACCGTTTTGGCAACAAACATTAACCGCAAAAACGTCGGTGCACGTTTCTTTGAATGCAGCAAACGCTTTATTACTGACAGTTTGCCTTTGGTTGAAGCGCCCAAAGAAATTCCCACAATGAGCATTGGTATTTACGGTGAAAATGAAGATTTCTTTACCTTAAAAGGTATGATTGAAGAAATTATTGCTCTTTATACCCAAGAAGCAAGTTACACAAGAGCAAACGAGCCGTTTTTACACCCGGGACGTCAGGCAATGGCAACTATTGACGGTGAAACTGTTGCTGTGTTTGGTGAAGTTCACCCCGAAACCGCCAAAAAGTATGATATTAGTGACCGCATTTATGTTGCCGAAGTTTATATTGATAAACTGTTTACCATTAAAACCGAAACCAAAATTTACAAACCGCTTCCTAAATATCCTTCTGTTACCCGCGATTTTGCATTTATTTGCAAAAAAGAGTTGCCTGTTGGTGAAATTGTTGATACAATGGAAAAAGCGGCAGGTAAACTTTGCGAAAGCGTTGAACTTTTTGACGTTTACGAAGGCAGCCAAATTGAAGCAGGCAAAAAGAGTGTTGCATTAACCCTTACGCTTCGTTCTTTAACCGAAACACTTAACGACAGCCAAGTTGAAGCGGTTTGCGAACGCGTACTGAAGCAACTTACTACACTTGGTGCCGAACTTCGCCGATAATTAACAAAAAGTTTACTTGTAATTTTGAAATTTTCCTATATAATTAAAGAGAAGAGGTGTTAGTTATGAACGATAAGACAATGGAATTTTCACTTGGTAATGAAGAAGAACTTGAAATTCGCAACATAATGCGTTTGGTTTATTCTGCATTAAAAGAGAAAGGTTATAACCCTGTAAACCAAATTGTTGGGTATATTCTTTCGGAAGACCCAACTTATATAACCACGCATAACAACGCCCGTAACCTTATACGCCGTGTTGACCGCGATGTGTTGCTTCAAAATCTTGTAAAATTCTATATAAGTGACTAATTATGACAGGTATAAAAAACAAGGTAACGAGTTATTGCTCGTTACCTTGTTTTAATATTTCTTCAGCTTTGTTTTTATCTATAAATTTGTATTTTACCATAGCATCAATAACCTGACGCTGACGCTGATAGGTTAACTCGGTGTTATTATCGGGCGAATAAACCGACGGCGCATTTGGCACACCCGCAAGAATGGTGGCTTGGTAATCGGTTAAATCAATTGGCTCAACCCCATAATACCCTTTTGCCGCATCGTATATACAATAATACCCGCTTCCGTAATAAATACTGTTAATATAAATTTCTAAAATTTCATCTTTAGTATAAAGTTTTTCAAGTTCTATTGCCAAAAATATTTCGGCAACCTTTCGCTCTATTGTTTTATCTAACTCAAAGTAAAGATTTTTTGCAACCTGTTGGGTTATGGTGCTGCCGCCTTCTTTTAATTCCTTTGATTTAAGATTTACAAAAATTGCCCTAAATGTAGACACAAAACTTACCGCGCCGTGCGAATAAAAATTGTGGTCTTCCACCGCAACAACCGCGTCTTTATAAATTTTCGGTACTTCATTTAGTTTTGTGTAATCTTCGCGGCTTCTTATTTCTTCAACCATTTCGGTTATGGGTTTTTCACCAACCGCTTCTTTATAAGCGTTATACCCCGGCAAAACAAATTCAATCCCCAAATAAACCGATAAGAGAAATACTGCTAAAACCAGTAAAGCCAATATTCTTTTAAACAACTTTTTCATAATTTTAATATGCCCTAAGCTTCATTGAAGCATCATCGTTTCCTTTTTCTATTTTTTTAATTACAATGTAATATCCATCGTTTTTGTTTAGTTCAACAAGCACCCTCTCCCCTGTTTTTTTGCCAAAAATGGCTTTGCCTATGGGAGATTCCTTGCTTATAATATTTACAAGCGGGTCTTGGCGCATTGTTGTGGCAATTTTTACAGTTTCTTCTTCGCCGTCTTCTTCAATTAAAAATGTAACGGTATCAAACAAACCAACTTCGTTTTCGGCTGAAATATCTTCAACAATAACGGCGGTTTTAATCATATTTTTTAAAAACCTTATTCGGCTTTCGTTTTTTCCGCGTTCCTGCTTTGCGGCTTTGTATTCAAAATTTTCGCTTAAGTCCCCGTGGCTTCGTGCAAACTTAACCTCGTCTAATATTTTTGGTCTTAACACACCAATTCGCCAATCGAGTTCTTTTTGCATTTGTTCAATATCAACTTTTGTAAGTTCGTTATACATAAAAACTTAATATTCCTTTTTTTCTTTAACCTTTTGTTTTAAATAGCGGAATGTTTCTTTTTCGCCCTTTTCACTTAACATTATAAGCAGTTTTTCAAGAAAATCACTTGTTTCTTTGTTTATAAAGCGGTTAGATTTACCGTTTATAAAATACTCTAATGCGCTTGAATTTGTATAGTTTTTTCCCTTGTAAATTTTACTTGCCGCAACCCTGTCGCAAAACATTTCGGCAACATATTTAAGGGGCATTTTTATTGGCTGTATCCGCCTTTCTATTGGGTTATAATCGGTCCAATATTCAAAATGGTGGCGGTTTCTGCCCTTGTGGTGAAGCCAAGCGTATGAATAGCCCTTGGTTTCGCGTTCGTATTCGTTGGGGCTTCGGTTGCCTTGGTAATTTTTTACACCGGTTATAAATTCAACAGGGCTGTACTTTGAAAGGTCGTGCAAAAGACCCTGAAAACCAATACCAGCTTTAAAACAATGTTTTATTACTTGGTGGCGGTGGCGCGTTATTGTATTAAAATGTTTAAATAACTTCATTTTTTCAACCTTTTATTTTATTTTAATTTATTATACAATAATCAACCTGTTTTGACAAGATGGTAATAATATGATATAATATTTATATATTTTTTCAAATTTAAGTGAGGATACAAAAATTTGAACTTTTATGAAATAATTACACTTGTGGCAAAGGTTATTAGTACCGCTTTGGCTGTGCTTTTGTTTTATAAACATTTTTACAAGGTTGTGGGCTTTTTTACCACCAGAAAATTCAAAAGCACCCAAAACAAGCACAAATACGCTGTGGTTATTGCCGCAAGGAACGAAGAAGATGTTATTGGTAATTTAATAGACAGTATAAACAAGCAAGATTACGATAAAAACCTTGTTACCGTTTTTGTTGTTGCCGACAACTGCACCGATAACACCGCGCTTGTTGCCGAAAAAAACGGTGCAATTTGCTATAAGCGAAGTGATAATAAAAACCGCACAAAAGGTTTTGCGCTTAAATACTTATTCCAGTGCATTGAAAGGGATTTTGGCACACAAAGTTTTGATGGCTTTTTTGTCTTTGATGCCGACAACCTTTTAAGCAGTGATTACATTAGCCGAATGAACGAAGCGTTTGATTCGGGCGAAAAAATTATTACTTCTTACAGAGGCACCAAAAACTTTAAAGACGGTTGGATTGCCGCAAGTTATGCAATTCATTGGCTTAAATGTTGCCTTGTAAACCACAGGCCAAGGTCAATATTCCGCCTTGCAACAAACCTTCAAGGCACCGGCTTTTTATTTGCGAGTGAACTTGTTAAAAGCGGTTGGAAGTACACTTCTTTTACCGAAGACCGCGCATTTTCTGCCGATGCAGTAAAAAACGGTTACAATATTTCTTACTGCGAAGCCGCAAAGTTTTACGATGAACAACCCACAAGTTTAAAAATTGCTTTACGGCAACGTCTTCGTTGGTCTAAAGGCCACATTCTTGCGTTTTTAGAGTCAGCGGCAGGGCTGTTTGTTGGCATATTTAAACAACGCCGTTTTGCTTGTTATGATATGCTTTCCCAAATTACCCCCACCCCCATTTTAAAGTTTTTTGTTAAAATTACTGTTTTTATTAGCGGATTATTTTATTACACCTTGTATAGCGGTGCAACGCTTCAAAAAACTGTTTTTGGTATTTTTAAATTACAAACACCGCAAAACAATGCCCTTTTTACCATTCTTTTGCTTTTTTTGTTCTTAATTTACGATTTTATTATTGATTATTTAAAAGAAACAATAATGGCAATTTATGTTTTGTTTATGGAACGCAAAGAACTGCAAAAAATTGGCTTTTTTAAGCGCATTTGGTATATTTTTATGTGGCCTTGGTTTAATATTATTGGCCGTATTACATTGGTATTGGCAATGTTTTTAAAGGTTGAATGGAAACCTATTCCCCACAAAAGCAAAACTACTATTGAAGATATAAAAGAGTGATTTTATGAAATTTATTTTGGCATCGGCTTCGCCAAGAAGACGCGAACTTATTAAACTTATCGATGAAAACGCCGTTATAGTTCCATCAAACGCTGAAGAGATTTTACCAAACGGAATATACCCCGAAAACTCTGCCGAATTTTTTGCCTGCAAAAAGGCAAAAAATGTAAGCGGTTTATACCCCGATGCTATTGTTTTGGGTGCCGATACCGTTGTTATTATTGACGGTATAATTTTGGGCAAACCCAAAGACGAAAACGAAGCATTTAAAATGTTAAAAATGTTATCGGGCAAAACACACGAAGTTATTACGGGTTGTTGTTTATGTTACGGTGAAAAAAGTTACAGTTTTTCGGTAACTTCAAGCGTTACATTTTTTTCTTTAGAAGATGAAGAAATTAAAGCGTATATAGAAACAAAAGAGCCGTTTGACAAGGCAGGCGCATATGGCATTCAAGGCAAGGGTTGTTTGCTTGTTAAAGAAATAAACGGCGACTACAACAATATTGTTGGGCTTCCCGTTGCCCCGCTTAAACGCCATTTGGAAATTTTTAAAAGAATGATTTAGCGGTGAAGTTATGAAAAAAATTGCCGTAATACACAATAATTTTAAAGAAAAATTTGCAATTCCACGCCAAAGCGGGTTATCAAACTTAAAGTCTACCATTGTTTTTGAAAAAGAGTACAGAAACCCCGAAGCACTTCGCGGACTTAGTGACTTTTCACACATTTGGCTAATTTGGGAATTTTCAAAAAGCAAACGCGAAAACTTTTCACCAACTGTGCGGCCACCGCGGCTTGGCGGAAACAAACGAATGGGTGTTTTTGCAACGCGCTCACCCTTTAGGCCAAACCCCATTGGGCTTTCTTGCGTAAAATTAGAAAAAATTGATTTAAACTGCAAAAACGCCCCCATAATAACTGTTTCAGGCGCCGATTTGCTTGACGGAACACCGATTTACGATATTAAGCCATATTTGCCATATTCCGACTGCATAAAAGACGCGGTTGGCGGTTTTACCGAAACAGCAGATGAAAAACGGGTTGAAGTTGTTTTTAATAAAGATTTTAAAAATGTTGAAAACAATGTTTTAGAAGAGCTTATTGGTGTTTTAAGTTACGACCCAAGGCCGTCTTACCAAAACGACAGTGAGCGAATTTATGCTTTTGATTTTAATAAATACACAGTAAAATTTACGGTAAACGAAAACACGCTTACTGTAACCAACATAATAGAAAAGAGTGAACAGAATGACAAAGATTGATATTTTTTCGGGTTTTTTGGGTGCCGGTAAAACCACACTTATTAAAAAACTTGTTAAAGAAGCATTTTACAAAGAGCAAATTGTTATTATTGAAAACGAATTTGGCGAAATTGGTATTGACGGCGGATTTTTAAAAGAAGCCGGTGTTAACATTACCGAAATGAATTCGGGTTGTATTTGTTGCAGTTTGGTAGGTGACTTTAGTAAGGCGCTTTTACAGGTTATAAAAACCTATTCCCCAGAGCGTATTATTATAGAGCCATCGGGTGTAGGTAAATTAAGCGATGTTATAAAAGCGGTTAAAGAAGCAAACCTTGAAAATGCCGTTTTAAACAGTTTTACCACCGTTGTTGATGTGCAAAAGGCAAAGGTTTACATGAAAAACTTTGGCGAATTTTATAACAACCAAATTGAAAACGCCAACTGCATTATTTTAAGCAGAACAAGCAATTTAAGCCACGAAAAAATTGATAATGTTGTTGAACTTATTCGCGCTAAAAACAGTTTTGCATCGGTTATTACAACCGATTGGAAAGAATTAAGCGGCAAAGAAATTGTTAGCGCAATGGAAAGCGGTAACACATTAGAAAAAGAATTGATGGAGTTAAAGCACGAAACGCACCATCACCACCATCACCATGATGAAGACTGTAACTGTGGCTGTCACGAACATCATCATAAACACGATGAGGATTGCGACCGCGGTTGCCACGAACACCACGACGAGCACGGCGAAGACTGTGACTGCGGTTGCCACCACCATGCCGATGAAGTGTTTGCAAGTATTGGCAAAGAAACCGCGAAGCCCTTTACAAAAGATGAATTAAAAGAAATTTTAAATGCATTTGATACCGATTCTTCCTTTGGCACAATACTTCGTTGTAAAGGAATTGTTGCAGACAAAGACGGTGGATTTATTCACTTTGACTATGTACCCGCCGAAATTGATATTCGCAGTGGCAAAAGCGCAACAAACGGTAAAATTTGTGTTATTGGGTCAAACCTTAATGAGCAAGAAATATATTCCCTTTTTGGAGTCTAAAATATGAACATTCCTGTTTACCTTTTTACCGGTTTTTTAGAATCGGGAAAAACAACATTTATACAAGAAACCTTTGAAGACCCGCGTTTTAAAGAAAACGGCAACACCCTTTTACTTGTTTGCGAAGAAGGTTTTAGCGAATACGATACTTCCCGTTTTGCCGATAAAAACGTTATTATAGAAACGGTTGAAGAAGAAAGCAATTTAACAAAAGAACTGTTATCATGCCTTTGCAAAAAGCACAAAATTAAACGCGTTATTGTTGAATACAACGGAATGTGGCAGTTAAACAGTTTTTATACCGCAATGCCAAAAGAAATGGTTATTGCGCAGGAATTTTGTTTTGCCAACGCCGAAACCTTTGTAAATTACAACGCCAATATGCGTTCACTTGTAGTTGACAAACTGCAAACCTGTGAAATGATTATTTTTAACCGTTTTGACCCGCCAATTGACCAAATGGAACTGCACAAAATTGTGCGCGGTGTAAGCCGTGTGGCGCAAATAACCTATGAACACAATGATAAATCTATTGAATACGATGAAATTCCCGACCCGCTTCCTTACGATATTAACGCCGACATTATTGAAATTAAGGACCGTGATTTTGCATATTTTTACCGCGACCTTGTTGAAGATATGCCAAAATACAACGGCAAAACCGTTAAGTTTAAGGCGGTAATTGCGGTGGGCGGAATGTTACCAAAAAACAGTTTTGTGGCAGGACGTCACATTATGACCTGCTGTGTTGATGATATTTCTTATTCGGGTCTTATTTGCGACTATGACAAAGCCCACACGCTAAAACACCAATCATGGATAATGCTTACCGCTAAAATTGAAATAAAAAAACACGCTGCTTACCAAACCCCAGGACCTGTGCTAACGCCAATTTCGGTTGCGCACACATCCCCTGCCGACCCCGAAGTTGCAGCATTTAACTAAACAAAAAACTGACCAAGGAATTCTTGGTCAGTTTTTTTAATCCATAAGTTGCGGTATGATTTTTTTCATTGATTCTTCGTATTCTTCGGAAGAAGAGTTTTTGAAGATAATAAGTTCATCTACCGTTGCTGTGCTGTTTAAACATTCGGGAATTGAAAAATCCCTTGTAGCAATATATTCATCCCAGTTAGCAAGTTTCCAAGTATCACGCGGGGAGTTGCGCTCAATCATACGTTTTTTGCAAACTTCAAGTTTGGTATCAACCCAAACAACCACAAGTTTTGCTTTATACTGAGCAAGTAACTTTTTAAGGTTGCGCATATATTCGGGGTTTCTTACTTCCCTTGTAAACGGGGCGTTTATAAGCACCCTATCTGCATACGTTAGAGCAGACAAAGCAATATCCATTATAACTTCATATTCAACGTTTCTGATTTTCTCTTCAAAGAAAGCAGAACTGCGGTTTCGTTCTTCCCCCGCAACATCAAAAACAACATTAGAAAGCGGAACAAGATTATCTTTATCAAGGTAAACAACCTGGTCTAAATTTTTTGAAATCATTTGTGAAATAAAGGTCTTTCCGCAAGCGGGCGGAGATGTGACCAAAATCAACTTCTTTGCCATAAAACACAATCCTAAACTTTAATATTATAAACATACAATATTTTACTATTTTTTACAAAAAAAATCAATATAATTTTTCATTTTTCTTTTATGTTTTTGGCTATATTTTGTCCGCAAACATACAGTACAGTATATTCTGCGGTATTTATTTTGTTAAAAACCCATAATAGAACATTAAACCCCAGAATATGCCGAAAAACCGCCGTCAATGGGAAGCACAACGCCTGTAATAAAACCTGCAGCTTCGTTGTTAATTAAGAAAAGAAGTCCGCCCTCAAGTTCTTCGCTTTCGCCAAAACGTCCCATTGGTGTTGCGGCAAGAATTTTGCCTGTACGAGCTGTTGGTGTGCCGTCTTCATTAAACAAAAGTTTTGCATTTTGTTTGGTTGAAAAGAAACCGGGAGCAATAGCATTAACCCTAATCCCAACCTTTGAAAAATGAACAGCCAACCACTGTGTAAAGTTTGAAATTGCCGCCTTTGCGCCCGAATATGCAGGAATTTTGGTAAGCGGTGTATATGCGTTCATTGAAGAAATGTTTAAAATGTTACAGCCACTTCTTCCCACCATTTGTTTTGCAAATGCCTGTGTAGGAATTAAGGTTCCAAGGAAGTTAAGGTTAAAGACAAAGCCAACGCCTGCGCTGTCTAAATCAAAGAAACTTTTTGTGTCAGCATCAATATCGCCAATCTGGAAATATTCTTTGTCGGTTGTGGCTTTGGGACTGTTACCACCTGCACCGTTAATAAGAATATCGCAAGGGCCAAATTCTTTTTCTACTTCTTTTGCTACATTTTCGCAAATTTCTTTATCAAGCACGTTACAAGCAAATGCTTTGGCAATACCGCCCTCTTTTATAATTTCTTCTGCATAAGCATTTGCGGCTTCTTCGTTTAAATCAAGCAAAGCAACCTTTGCACCTGCACGTGCCAAAACCTTTGCAAAATAACTGCACAAAACACCGCCTGCGCCTGTTACAACGGCAACCTTGCCGTTTAAATTTGTGTTTAAAACATTAGTTTTCATATTTTTCTCCTAAAATTATTTATAATCTTTTTCTAGTGTATCCCAAACGCCAAGCATATACATTATTCCAAGTGCTCGGTCGTATAGCCCATAACCGGGACGAACATTGCCGGGGTCCTCATTCCAAAGGTGTCGGCCGTGGTCGGGGCGAATATAACCATTAAAACCGCAATCGTGATATGCTTTAAGAATTTCAAGAATACCTGTATCGCCGTCAGAGTCGCGGTGGCTTGCCTCTTGGAAATCACCGTTAGGGAAATGCTTTACATTGCGAATATGTGCAAAAGCAATGCGGTCGCAATGTTTTCTAACAATATCTGCCACATTATTATTGGGGTCGGCATTTAAACTGCCCGAACAAAGTGTTAAGCAGTTATAAGGGTCATCAACCATTTTTAAGAAACGGTCAATATTTTCTTCGTTAATAAGAAGCCGAGGAAGCCCAAAAATATCCCATGGTGGATCATCCATATGAATAGCCATTTTGATATCGCACTCACGGCAGGTGGGCATAATGGCTTCAAGAAAATATTTAAGGTTTGCCCATAATTTTTCGTGGTCAACCCCTTCATATGCCTTAAAAAGTTCATCTAATTTTGCCATACGCTCGGGCTCCCAACCGGGAAAAGACATATTATATTTTTCGGTAAAATCAAGAATATACTTTGCCATTGCATTGTAATCATCTTGAATCATATTCTTTTCATAAAAAAGTGCAGTAGAGCCGTCGCCCACGGGGTGAAATAAATCGCTTCTTGTCCAGTCAAAAATAGGCATAAAGTTATAACAAATTACCTTTACACCAAATTTACTGAGGTTTTTAATGGTGGTTTTATAGTTTTCAATATATTTGTCACGCGTTGGCAAACCAATTTTAATATCGTCGTGCACATTAACCGATTCAACAACGTCCATATTAAAGCCGTATTCATCTAACTGGCGCTTAACTTCGGCGATTTCGTTTTCTTCCCAAATTTCGCCCGGCATTTTGTGGTGAAGTGCCCAAACAATGCCATCAACACCGGGGATTTGCTTAATGTCCGACAGTTTAATGTTGTCGTTTCCCTCGCCGTACCAACGGAATGTCATTTTCATAACCTTTTCTCCTTATAATTCATTATTTATAAAATTTTGTCTATATTGTTTTGGGGTCATACCTGTAAATTTTTTAAACAGTTTAATAAAATAGTTTACATCATCTATTCCCGAATATTGAGCCACCGTTTGAATTTGAATTTTTGTGGTTTCTAACAAATTTATAGCATTTTTAATACGTCGGTTGTTTACAAATTCGGTAACTGTTACCCCTGTTTCCTTTTTAAAAACCGAAGAAAGATACGATGGGCTAATGTTTTGCAGTGATGCCAGACGGTTTAAACTTAAATCAGACGTTAAATCGGTATCAATGCACACAATTGCCTTTTGCACAGGCGGAGAAAAATTTTTCATTGTGTGTTTGCGAACAAGCCGACAGTAATCTCTGAACATTTCGCTCATTAAACCGCGAAGTGCGGTGTTTGTTGATGCGCTTTCAATCTTAACAGCATAATTGCTTGAAATACTGTTTATATATATAGGATGAACGCCGCCTTTTTCGGCCGCTTTACGAAGCAAGGTGTTCATTATTACCGCATAGTTTTTTAAATTACGCAACTGGTCGGCAACGCGCTTTTCAAAAAGTGATTCCGAAAAGTTTGTAAATATTGCTTCAATTTTATGAATTTGACCATTTGCCACCGCATTCATCATTTCATTTTCAAATTTATACCTTTTTTCCATCATTTCCATTTGGGCGGTTGCATCTTCACCCGAAAACGATGCGTTTTGTATTGTAGCAACAAAATCGTGCGAATTTATAGGGTTTATTTCAACACTTGAATATTGTTTATTCTTCCATATTGTATCCCAAAAAGTTTCAAGAACCGTAAACACAACGCCATATTCATATAATATAGGTAATGACAAATAAAACTCATTTATCGCTTTTTGCCCTTTTGCATCAAGTCCCTGCTTGTCCGACCATTCAATAATACTTTTTTCATCAATTTCCTTTGTTAAGTACGGGCCAATCAAAAGTCTCTTTTTTTCACTTTGTCCGGGAAGCAGAAAAAACAAATATTTTGAGTTAAAAAGGCCTGAAAAATAATAAACTGTTTCATGGCTAATTTTTTCGGTTATACTATTAAAAGCAATTTCCTTATTCCCCAAATTTAAAACATCATTTTCGGTTGCAAGAGAAACATTTATGTGACATTTTTCTAAAAATGAGCAAAGAAAATCCAGTTCTTTACCGTAAAACAACAACCACACACCCCATAAACCAGTGATTTGCACAATTTTTTTAATTTTCTTAACAGTATTATAGTATATAATTTTCTATTTATCAACATTTTTCATCATTAAATATAAAAATTTTACTACTATAACACAAAATTTTACTAACAGCGCATATAACTTTTGAATTATAATATAAATGTCAGTTAAGTATAGAAAGGACTGTAAAAAATGAAAAAACAAATTGCCTTAGATAGCAAGGGCTATCGCAAGTTCGGTATGCGTGATAAACTCGCTTATGCCGCAGGTGACCTTGGTTGCAACATGAGTTTTGCACTTAAAGGCACAGTTCAGACTTTCTGGTTGGTTTATATGATGATGGAAACAGGTTTACTGTCTGCATTATTGCTGGTAGTTCAAATCTGGGACGCAATTAACGACCCAATGATTGGTTCACTAATTGACGCCGACCGCAGAAAATATAAACTTGGCAAA
Source organism: Acutalibacteraceae bacterium (assembly GCA_045655165.1). Lineage (GTDB taxonomy): Bacteria > Bacillota > Clostridia > Oscillospirales > Acutalibacteraceae > SIG607. The sequence continues at coordinate 4,137 of JAZOOT010000043.1, read as the reverse complement.
TTCAAAACATACATTATAATTGGTGCTATTGGTCTTTTGGTTGGCGGCGCAGCCGTTTTCCTTCCCTTCCCCGGCGCTTCCAAAGTTGTAAAAGCGGCTTTATTTATTCTTGGTTATATTGTTTGGGATGCTTTTTACACCATTGCTAACGTTCCTTACGGTTCAATGCTTTCCTTGGTTACCGAAGACGCTGGCGAACGCGCTCAGCTTTCTACTTGGCGTTCTATTGGTTCTATGGTTGGTAACATTTTGCCTAATGTTATTTTGCCCATGTTAATTTGGAAAAAGATGTTTAACGCAGACGGCACTCCTATGATTAACCCTGAAACCGGCGTTCAGGTTCAAACTTTACTTGGCGACCGCGTGTTCCTGGCAGCTTTAATTATGGGTGGTATTGGTTTCTTATGCTTCTTGTTTATGATTAAAACCATAACAATCCGTGTTGACGAAAGCCTTGTTAAAACAAACGAAAGTGAAAAGTTCAATGTCATTAAGGCATTTGGCAACTTTATGAAAAACCGTCCTGCTGTTGGCGCAACACTTGCTGCTATGGGTATGTTCCTTGGTATGAATGCCGCTACAACCGCAGTTGCTATTATGTTTGCTACATACTTCGGTATGGCTCAACTTTCGGGCGTTGTTCAAATGGTTGGTTTCTTGCCAATGTTCCTCTTTATGCCCTTTATTAAAAAAATTGTTAATAAGTTCGGCAAAAAAGAAGCATCTGTTGCAGGTACCATTGTTTCTTTAGTTGGCGGCGCATTTATGCTTGTATTCCCCATGATTCCCAACAAATCTATTTCCTTGGTTCTTTACCTTGTTGGTTTAGTTATCTTTGGTCTTGGTATGGGCGTTTACACTTGCGTATCTTGGGCTTTAATGGCTGACGCTATTGACTACAACGAATGGAAAACTGGCAAACGTGAAGAAGGCACTGTTTATTCACTTCACTCTTTCTTCCGTAAATTAGCACAGGGCGTTGGTCCTTCTATGGTTCTTTTAATTATGGGTTGGCTCGGCTATGTTTCCGATTTAGGAACTGCGGGTCAGTCGGCTGCAACATCTTACAATATGTGCTGGTTGGTTGCAGGTCTTTACTTGTTCAGCGCAATAATGCAGTTTATTGGAATTGCTGTTATTTATAATCTTGATAAGAAAACAATGGCAAAAATGAACGCAGAATTAGCAGAACGCCGCGCGGCAAACCAATAATTGTTTTTACATCACCCTGATATCTTTGTCAGGGTGATACTTAAATCTCGGAGGTTTATAAATGAGACAAATTATCAATTTTAACGACAAATGGGCTTTCACAAAATTGGCAAACGAAATTCCCACCGAAATTAACAACAAATGGGATTTTGTAAACTTGCCTCACTGTTGGAACGCTATTGACGGTCAAGACGGCGGTAACGACTATTACCGCGGTACGGGTTACTATGCTAAAATTATTAACAAACACGAACTTCCTAAAGCTGACCGTTATTATATTGAAATTCAAGGTGCAAACTCAAGCGCCGATGTTTATTTAAACGGCGAAAAACTTTGCCATCATGACGGCGGTTATTCTACCTTCCGCGCTGATATGACCGATTACCTTACAAAAGACGAAAACCTTTTGGTTGTTACAGTTGACAACTCGGCTAACGAAACCGTGTACCCCCAAACTGCCGACTTTACTTTTTACGGCGGTCTTTATCGCGATGTAAACATTATTGCAGTAAACAATTCACACTTTGACCTTGATTACTTTGGCGGAAGCGGCATTACCGTTACTCCCCTTTTAGACGGCGACAAGGCAACCGCTAAAATAGAGGTTTTCCTTACAAACTCTAAACTTGGTCAGCAGGTTGAATACACCGTTTTAAATAAAGACGGTGAAGTTGTTGCAACAAAAACTGCCGACGATACAACCACTGAATTAGAGGTTAAAGATGTTATTCTTTGGGACGGTAAAAATAACCCCTACCTTTATACCGTAACCGCAAAACTTATTGAAGACGGTGTTGTTCTTGACAATGTTTCTACAAGAATTGGTTTTAGAACTTTTTCTATTGACCCAGAACGCGGTTTTATTTTAAACGGCAAAGAATATCCGCTTCGCGGTGTTTCGCGCCACCAAGACAGATGGGGCTTTGGTAACGCTCTTACAAAAGAACACCACGAAGAAGACATTGAACTTATTTGTGAAATGGGCGCTACCACAATTCGCCTTGCCCACTACCAGCACGACCAATATTTTTATGATTTGTGCGACCAGAAAGGTCTTGTAATTTGGGCTGAAATCCCTTATATTTCAAACCACATGGCAACAGGCCGCGAAAACACCATTAGCCAAATGAAAGAACTTATTACCCAAAACTACAACCACCCGTCTATTGTTGTTTGGGCCCTTTCAAACGAAATTACAATGGGTGGCGAAGCCGACCCCGATTTGCTTGAAAACCACCACATTCTTAACGACCTTGCTCACGAAATGGACAAAACACGCCTTACCACAATGGCTTGCCTTTCAATGTGCAAAATTGATGCCGACATTGTTAAAATTCCCGATGTTGTTTCTTACAACCATTACTTTGGTTGGTACGGCGGCGATACAACAATGAACGGCCCATGGTTTGATAACTTCCATAAAAAACATCACAATATTCCCATTGGTTGCAGTGAATACGGTTGCGAAGCGCTTAACTGGCACACTTCAGAACCAACTCAGGGCGACTACACCGAAGAATATCAGGCGTTTTACCATGAAGAACTTATTAAACAACTTTTCACACGTAAATATATGTGGGCTACTCATGTTTGGAATATGTTTGACTTTGGTGCCGACGCAAGAAACGAAGGCGGTGAAAACGGTCAAAACCATAAAGGTCTTGTAACCTTTGACCGCAAGTACAAAAAAGATTCGTTCTATGCTTACAAGGCATGGTTGTCCGATGAAAAATTCGTTCACCTTTGCGGTAAACGATATATTGACCGCGTTGAAGATGTAACCAAAGTTACCGTTTATTCAAATATGCCAGAAGTTGAACTTTTTGCTAACGGCAAATCCGTTGGCAAAAAAACCGCCGAAGACCACTTCTTCTATTTTGAAGTAGAAAACAAAGGCGAAACAAAGCTTACCGCTGTTGCAGGTGAATTTACCGACCACAGTGTAATTCGCAAGGTAGATACTTTTAACGAAGATTACCGCTTAAAAGAAAAAGGCGCTATTCTTAACTGGTTTGATATTGATGCACCCGATGGTTACTTCTCGTTAAATGATAAACTTGGCGATATTGCTGCTACCGTTCAGGGCAAATTACTCTTTACCGGAATGATGGCAAAAATGATGGGCAGTCTTGGTAAAAAGAATAAAGATTCCGAAGAAGGCGCAAGTTTTGCGGGCTTTAAGCCAACAGCCGAAATGCTTCAAATGTTAAACGGATTCACAGTTCTTCGCTTAACAAGTCTTATGGGCACAGCAGGTGTTAAAATGACAAAAGAACAACTTTTGGACCTTAACGCAAAACTTAATAAAATTAAAAAGCCCAAATCTAAATAAAAAATAAGCGGTGCAAAAAAATTGCACCGCTTATTTTTTAAAAAAAGTTGACATTCTTGGTTCAGTATAGTATAATTTAACCCGTACCTATCGGGGTGTAGCGCAGTTGGTAGCGCGCCTGCTTTGGGAGCAGGATGCCGCAGGTTCGAATCCTGTCACTCCGACCAAAAATCCAAATTCGGCCTTTGGGTTGAATTTGGGTTTTTACTTTTTGCAGTAATAGTATTTGATTATGGATTTTCTCACAAAGCAGGCGCCTGCTTTGGGCATCGTTGCCGAAGCGCGTCCTGCGGACGATACAGCAAGGCAAGGATGGCGCAGCGGTCAAAGTTTATAGGCGCGTGAGCGTTATAAACTTTGGGCACCGCAAGAGGCGGCGTAGCCGAGGATGCCGCAGGTTCGAATCCTGTCACTCCGACCAAAAATCCAAATTCGGCCTTTGGGTTGAATTTGGTTTTTATTTTTTGCGGTAATAAATAATATTTAGTTTTTCGCCTTATTTACAAAATATTGAATGTTCCGTTTTGCTTATTATCTATAGCAAACTCCAAAAATGTTGTTTTACTAACGGCGGCGAGGTAGGTGTTGGGAGT
>JAZOOT010000042.1:0-14781 GCA_045655165.1 Acutalibacteraceae bacterium | reverse complement strand
ACTACTAACTTTTCACTCTTCACTTTTCACTAAATTTTTTAACCTTTTACTTGCAAATATTATCATATATACCGCAGTGGCGAGCACAAATGCAATTACAATGAAACCCGTTATTCCAACAACTAATCTTCGCGTTCTTCCCTCTTTGGTAAACAACGTTGTTTCAAGTGTTAAAAGTGAAACTGCCGAAGAAGTTACACCTATTATTTTAACCGCATTTAATGCGGGGCTTTTATATTTGCGGTATTTAATTAAGTTATAAATTGATTTAAAAACAGATACCACAGTATAAACTGAAATAACAACCGTTGTAAAAGCATTATGCAAAAAACCCTTGTTTTGCCAAGTGATATAAAATACTATTACCGATAGAATTACATTAAGCAACAGCAATATAACAGCACAAAAACGGTAACTTTGCAATTCTCTTTTAATATCTTCACAGAGTTGATGGTCCTTTGTGTACCTAAGTAAATAAAAACGCATTAGCGCCAACATTAAGTAGTATGCCGAAAAAGCGGTATACCAAACAGAACCATGGCGTACACCTAACAATAATTGAAATGCTGAATATAAAGCATTTAAAATTAGAGTAATATTAAGCGAAAAATTCACCCTGAATTTTACACTGGTTAAATACATATGCAAATACTTTTTAATTTTTAACACCAACCTAAATATAATTATTATATTCAGTTTAGTTTTTTATAAGACACTTTGCAGGACTTTTTGTGTTGACAATTTACGACAAAAATTGTAAAATAAAAACAAGCCGCAAAAAAGCGACTTGTTTTGGAGCTGAAGATGGGACTTGAACCCACGGCCTATTGATTACGAATCAATTGCGCTACCAACTGCGCCACTTCAGCATATTACATATTATACCAATTTTTCTTTAAATAGTCAATATAGAAAAGAGGGTTTTTATGCCGAATGATATACAAAAGCGAATCATTTTTTTGCGTAAGCAAGCAAATAAATCACAACAAAAAATGGCTGACGCATTAAATATGAAGCGTACAACTTATGATTATAACGAAACCAAAGCAAAACGGCTACCTGAAGAATTTATAGAAAAAGTTGCTGTAGAACTTAAAGTTTCGGTAAATTATTTGCGTAACGGTCAAGAAGAAAAGCCGCCGAAAGTTGAAGAGCCCAAAGGTCCGGATGATTATGTTCCTGTTTTGACAAACGCCGATATAAAAATTTTAGACATACTAAAAAGTCTACCTCCAAAAATTAGAGCCAAGCACCGTGCTGCCATTGAAGCAGATTTTAAAATTTACAACAAAAAAGATACTGAATAAAAATAACCGAGGATTACCTCGGTTATTTTTTATTCCATGAATTTAAGTTTTTAAGTTCATCATAAAGCATACAATATGTTTTATGGCGGCTTTCTTGTATATTGCCGTTTTTAACCGCTTCAATTACCGCACAGCCCTTTTCTTTTGTGTGCGAACAAGAAGTAAATTTGCACAAATGCAAATAATTATTAAATTCAATAAAACATTCAGCCAATTTTTCTTTAAAAGCAAAACCAAGTTCCATATTTTCGAGACTTGAAAAACCGGGGGTATCGGCAACAAAACCGTCAAGTTCGTGCTGATAAAGTTCGGTATGGCGAGTAGTATGGCGTCCCCTGCCAAGTTTTTGGCTTACTTCGCCCGTTTGAAGATTAAGGTCTTTAAACAACACATTTAAAAGACTTGATTTACCAACACCTGAATTACCCGTAAATGCACTTATGCACCCAACAAGTTCTTTTTTTAATTCCTCTATGCCCTCGCCCGTTGTTGCAGAAACGGCATAAGTTTTAAAGCCCGTTTTTTTATAAAGAGATAAGAATTCACTAAAATCGCCCAAATCAGACTTATTAAAAACAATAATCGGCTCAATATTAAAAAAGGCGCATATTGCAGTTAAACGGTCAATTATAAATGTGTTTGGCGCGGGTGTACAGTAAGATGAAACAATAAACAGTTTATCAATATTGGAAACATTAGGCCTTATAAGACAATTTTTGCGCGGGTAAATTTCTTCTATTGAAGGATAAGAATTTTCGTGGAGAAAAAACTCCACCTTATCACCAACAACAGGAGAGGACTCTTTGTTGCGCAAAGAGCCCCTTGCCTTACATTCATAAATATTACCTTGGGATTTTACATAATAAAACCCCGCTATTGCTTTTACTAATATACCTTTCATTAGCTTTTAGTTGTATACTCGTAATCTTCTTTAACCGTAAACTTACCCGTTTTACAGTCAATAGTGATTTTCTTGTAGTTTTCAAACACTTTGTCTTCACCGCTTATTTTAACCATACAGTTTGCAAGTGTTTCTTTATCGGTTGTAAAGGTAACTTTATAGGTTTTACTGTTTTTAAAATCAACTACCTTTGAAATGTAAATGGTTTCATTGCCTTGAACAATGGTTATATGACCTTTGTCGTGAACGTATTCAGGATATTTTGGTATTTCGATTTCAAAAGAAACTTCAAATTTGCCTGTGCTTACAACCAAATCAACAGCAGAGCCCTTGCCAACCTGTTCGCCTTCTTTATATTTGGGCGACTGTTCAAGAACCGTACCCGCAGAATAAGGTTTGTTTGTGTTATTCACTTCTGTTACGTTACCAACAACCAAACCCTTTGTTTCAAGAAGTTTAATTGCGTCGGCTTTAGAAAGCCCAACACAATCGGGAAGCGCAACCATTACATTTGCTTTACCCGAACTTACATAAACGGTAACGGTACTGCCTTCAACAATTGAAGAACCAATTTCGGGGCTTGTTCTTATTACCATTCCCTCTTCAATTTCGTTATCGGAAACCGAAACAAATTCGCAAACGAAACCCGCCTTTGTAAGCAAACTTTCGCTTACTTCTTGATTTTTCATATAAACGTCGGGAATAAGTACGGTTTTTGGACCGCTGCTAACCGTAAGAATGATTTTTTGATTCTTTTTAACCTTGCGTTTTTCACCAATGCTTTGGGCAATAACAACGCCCTTTTCTTCGGTGCTAGACTGATATTCAGGGGTTAAATCAAACTTTTTAGCGTATTCACTTTCTTTAATGTTTTCCCAAGTCATACCAACGAATTTAGGACATTCCATATCGGGAGTTCTGCCAATAAGACCGGGCAAATAAATTACCAAAAGTATAACCAAAGCGGCAACAAAGGTAACCATTATTCCCGAAATAACGGGAAGCCAAGGTGTAGATTTTTTAACACCCTCGGGTTTTGCATCACTAATTGTATCAATATATTTGGTGGGTTGATTATCAACAAAATAATTGTAATCAAAGGTGATTGACGGTTCGCGCTTAAATGCTTCTAAATCACAAAGCATTTCAGACGCCGAATGATATCTTACTTCGGCATTTTTTTCCATTGCGTGCATTGTAATTTGTTCAAGGCCAATAGGAATTGAGCCGTTAATTGCGGTGGGCAATTCAGGAGCACGTTGAAGTTGCATTAAAGCAACCGAAACGGCACTGTCGGCTTCGAACGGTAATTTACCTGTTAACATTTCATAAAGCAAAACGCCAACCGAATACAAATCGGATTTTTCATCGGTATTATCTCCCCTTGCCTGTTCGGGGCTAATATAATGTACCGAGCCGATTGCTTTATCGGTTATGGTTTTTTGTTCGCTTCTTGCAAAACGCGCAATGCCGAAATCGGCTACTTTTATTGTGCCGTCGGCCAAAACCATAATGTTTTGCGGTTTAATATCGCGGTGAACAATGCCTCTATCATGTGCGTGCTGTAAAGCGCGTAAAATTTGAACTGTGTAATAAAGTGTATCTTTCCAGCCCAAAGTACCGCGTTGTTCAATTAACTGTTTTAAGGTTATACCGTCAATATATTCCATAACAATATACTGAAGTTTTTCGCCAAAGCTAACGTCGAACACCTTAACAATATTAGGGTGCGAAAGCACGGCAATTGCCTTACTTTCGTTTCTGAAACGACGAATAAATTCGGCATTAGTTATATATTCATCTTTAAGAATTTTAATTGCAACGGTGCGCGATTCAATATTATCGAACGCCTTGTATACAACCGCCATACCGCCAACACCAATTATTTCAGAAAGTTCATATCTTCCGTCAAGTCTTTTTCCTACGTAATTTTCCATTTTTATTTCCCCTTTCCGTTTTACTGTGTAACAACAACAGCAGTTATGTTATCGGCACCGCCGTTATTGTTGGCACGCTGTATTAAGCGTTGCACGATTGTATCGTTAATATCGGTTAATTCAGTTTTAATTATATCTTCACCAACAAAATTTGTTAAACCGTCGGTGCAAAGAAGCAATGCTGTATCGGGGTTTAAATCAAAAACATCTAAATCAACAACCACTTCTTTGTTAATTCCAAGCGCGCGGGTAATAATATTTTTCTTTGGATGAACCTTTGCCTGGTCAGCGGTAATTTCACCGCTGTCTACCAGCGTTTGCACCATTGAATGGTCAACAGTGAGTTGAATAAGTTTACCGTCTTCCATTAAGTATGCGCGGCTGTCGCCAACATGAAGTACATAACCCATTTGGTTATCAATAAAAGCAAGAACTGCCGTTGTACCCATGCCAGCCTGTTCTTTTTTCTTTTTAGACGCTTCGTATACCTCGGCATTGGCTGAAACCAACGCGCCGCGAAGTATGTTTTCAAGTGCCACAGCACTAAGGTTTTGCCTATAAGATTTTTTAATGTAAGCAGTTATTGTTTCGGCGGCAATTTTTGAAGCAATGTTTCCTGCGTTTGCTCCTCCCATTCCGTCACAAACAACAGCAAAGGCGACATTTTCATTTAATTTTTCGGCAACAAAGAAATCTTGGTTTACTTCCCTAACAATTCCTTTATCGGTTAAACCGTAAATTTTCATATATCACCCTTCCCTTCTTTTATAGTTTTTCTGCGAAGTTGACCGCAAGAGGCGTTTATATCGGCACCCAAAGTTCTTCTTACGGTAACGGTTAAACCGTATTTTTCAAGCAGTTTTTGAAATTTTATTATGTTTTCTGCATTGGGTTTAATAAAATCGGTTTCACCCACCGGGTTAGCGGGAATTAAATTAACGTGACACATTATACCTTTTAATTTTTCCGCTAAAATTTTAGCCGCTTCGGGCGAATCGTTTACACCGCTTATAAGAGCGTATTCAAACGAAATTCGCCTTGTTGTAACCGCTTGGTAATCCTTACACGCCTTAAGCAGTTCTTCAACATTCCATTTATTATTAACTTTCATTATTTTGCTTCGTACTTCGTTAATTGCACTGTGAAGCGAAACCGAAAGGGTTATTGGCAAATTATATTCGGCAAGTTTATAAATTCCGCTAACAACACCCGAAGTAGAAAGCGAAATATGACGCATTCCTATTCCCAAACCGTCTTCGCTTGACACCAATTCTAAAAACCGCATTGTATTATCAAAATTATCAAGCGGTTCGCCCATGCCCATTAAAACAACGTTAGACACCCTAACCGAATTATCACGCGCGGCGGTCATTATTTGAGAAAGCATTTCAGAAGCAGTAAGGTTGCGAAAAAACCCGTTTTGCCCCGAAGCACAAAAACTGCACCCCATACGGCAACCCACCTGAGTTGAAATACAAACGGTATAGCCGTGGTTATATTTCATTAACACACTTTCAACATATTCTCCGTCGTATAAACGGTATAAATATTTTACCGTGCCGTCTATTTTTGAAACAAGTTTGCGCTCAATTTCAGTATAAGCAATATAGGTTTTTTCACTTAATTTTTGGCGGAACTGTTTTGAAAGATTGGTCATTTGGTCAAAATCTGTAACACCGCTTTGCAACCATTTAAAAAGTTGCTTTGCCCTAAATTTTGGCTCGCCGAATTCGGTTTTAAGCAGCTCTTCGAGTTCAGCAAGTGTCATTGATTTTATATCAATTTTACCCAATCATTTCACCCCTTTTTCAAAACCGCATAGTAAAAGCCATCATATTCGCCTGTTGGCAAAGTGGTTTTTTCATTTTCTAAAACAAAACCTTTGTTGTTTTCCAAAAATTTCTGTATTTGTTTTTCGTTTTCTGCTTTTCTAATTGTGCAGGTAGAATAAACAATTCTTGCACCATTTTTTAAATATTTAACAGATGTGCAAAGAATTTTTTGCTGTAATTCTTCAAGTTCAGAAAAATCATTATCCTTTTTATATTTAATTTCAGGTTTACGGCGCATAACGCCCCAGCCCGAACAAGGAACATCGCAAATAACTGCATCAAATTCTCCTAATTCTTTATTATAAACCGATGCATCGTTCACAATCGGTTTTATGCAGTTAATTGAAAGACGCTCAGCACCTTTTTTAATAAGCGAAACACGTTGTTCATACAAATCACACGAAACAATTTCGCCCGTATTTTGCATTAAAAGTGCTGTGGTAAAACTTTTACCGCCCGGTGCAGCGCAAACATCAAGCACATGTTCGCCTTTTTGGGCACAAAGTGCTTCGGCTGCATTTGCGGCAGATATGTCTTGCACAAAGAACAAGCCGTTATTAAAAAGGTCTAACCCAAAAAGGTCGCCATCTTCAATTTTATAACAGCCATCAAGTTCGGTTTCGGTAAAATTTATACCACTTGTTTTAAGTTTTTCTTCAAACTCTGTCTTACTTATTTTAATACTGTTATACCTAATAAACACTTGGGCAGGGTTTAAAAACGAACTCAAAATTTCGTCCGTTTTATCACCGTAATCTTTAATTAACTCTTTAACAATGCTTTCTTCACAAGAATAACGAATTGAAAGAGATTTTTCGGTGTTATCTACAGGAAGATTTGGCAAAGAACGTGTAGCCGACCTTAAAACCGCATTAACAAAACCGAAATTGCGGTTTTCTTTTGATTTTTTAACAATATTAACCGATTCGTTTACCGCAGCGCTTACAGGTATTTTATCCATAAAGGCAATTTGAAAAACACCAAGGCGCAGTGCCGCTTTTGTAATAGGTTGCATTTTCTTAACATTTATTTTACTTAAACAGTTAATATAAAAATCAATGGTAATTTTTCTGTCTAACGTACCATAAAACAAGGCCGTTGCAAAAGATTTATCACGTTCGGTTAGTTCATATTTTGAAAACGCTTCGTTTGACACAAGGTTTGAATAAGCACCGTCTTCTTCTACCCTGCAAAGCGCATCAACTACTAATTTTCTAACATTAACCATTTGGTGTGTCTCCAATTTTATCACCAACGTTAACGGTGTGGCCTTTAAGCAGTTCGGTTGAATTCATTCGTTTTGAAGATTCAAGTTGAACACTGAGCAAACGAAGTGTTTTTTTGCCACAGCCAACACAAATTCCGCCGTCTAAACTAACAACACTAAACGGTTCACCGTTTTTATTAACAATTTCGGCTGTAAATACCTTTAAGCGTTTTCCGTTTAAAAAGGTGTAAGCAACCGGCCAAGAATTAAAGCCGTAAACAAGGTTTTTAAGTTCTTCTGCCGACTTATTGAAGTTTAATATACCCATTTCTTTTTTAATAATGGGGGCGTAACTTGCGCCTTTTTCATTTTGTTTAATTGGGGTAATTTCGCCCTTTTCAAGACCTTTTAAGGTTTTTAGCATAAGGTCTGCCGTTATATCGCAAAGGCGGTTAAACAGTTCTTCCGCCGTTTCGTTTTCTTTAATGGCGGTTTTTGCTGTTAATAAAATATCGCCCGTATCAAGCCCTTTATCCATAAGCATTGTGGTAACACCGGTTTCTTTTTCACCGCAAACAATTGCCCACTGAATTGGCGAAGCACCGCGGTATTTTGGCAAAAGCGATGCGTGGCCGTTTACAGCGCCGTATTTTGGAATATTTAAAATGCTTTCTGGCAAAAGTTTGCCGTAAGCCACAACCACAATTACATCGGGGTTAATTTCTTTAATTAAAGAAACGGTTTCTTCGTTTTTTAAAGTTTGCGGTTGGTAAACAGCAAGACCGTTTTCACTTGCGAACTGTTTAACAGGCGGCGGGGTTAAAATTTGTTTTCTGCCAACCGGTTTATCGGGCTGACAAAAAACCGCCGCAATTTCGTGCCCGTTTTCATAAAGCGCCTTCAAGGTTGGCACCGCATAATCGGGCGTACCCATAAATATTATTTTCATTTTTTACCTCACAAGGCGGTCTAAAAACACAACGCCGTCAAGATGGTCTATTTCGTGGCAAAGCGCCCTTGCTAATAAGCCCTCGCCCTCAACAATAATATTATTGCCGTTTCGGTCTTGCGCTCTTACTTTAACGTATGCAGGGCGTTCGGTTACACCGTATTCGCCCGGAATTGAAAGGCAACCTTCTTGTTCGTGCTGAACACCGCGTTTTTCAATAATTACAGGGTTTACAAGTTCAATTAAGCCCTCGCCAATATCTATAACACAATATCTGCGAAGTATACCAACCTGCGGTGCGGCAAGCCCAACACCTTCGGCTTTATACATTGTTTCCGCCATATCGTCAAGCGTTTGCGCAAGGCGTTCATCAAATGTTAATTGTGAACGGCAAACTTTTTTAAGAATGTCATCTTGTCCATATTTTGTAATATTCCTAATTGCCATTTTTACTCCTTAAATAATTGTTTCGGGGTTAATATCAACCGATACCGAAGTATCGTTTTTAAGCTTAACCTGTATTGCCTGTCTTACAAGTTCACGGAACTTTGCGTTGTTCCTTGTTTTAATTATCATTCTAAAACGGTAGCGGTTGCTTATTTTGGGAATTGAGGCAGCAGATGGCCCCAAGACAACCATTTTAACATCGCTAAATTCACCGTTTATACCATTTTTTAAATTATTAAATATTTCCTTAACCGTTTCGTTTGCAAACTCCCTTACGGTAGAAGAAGCAGTTATAATAACCATATCACAGTATGGCGGGTAGGTCATAAGTTTACGCGTTGTAATTTCGGTATTGTAAAACGCTTCGTAATCTTGCTTAACCGCCTGTTTTATTAGTTCGCTGTCGGGTGAAGTGGTTTGAATAACGGCTTTGCCTTTAAATTCACCCCTGCCCGCGCGGCCAATTACCTGCGTTAACAAAGAAAAAGTGCGTTCAAAACTTCTAAAATCTTCACTGTACATTGCTTGGTCGGCACCAACAACGCCAACCAAAGTAACGTTTTTAAAATCAAGCCCTTTTGCCACCATTTGAGTACCTATCATTAAATCGTACTCACCATCGGCAAAGCATTTTAAACTTCCTGAAAACGCATCGCGGCTCATTGTTGTATCGGCATCAAGCCGTAAGATTTTAGATGTTGGAAAATATGACTGTAATTCTTCTTCTAATTTTTGGGTGCCCAAACCAAAGAATTTTAAATGTTCACTGCCACACATGGGGCAAGATTTATCTATTGCTGCCGAATAACCGCAGTAATGGCACATTAGCCGTTTGTTTGCGTTATGATAGGTTAGCGAAATACTGCAGTTAGGACAAGTAGCCACCCAAGAACAACCGGGGCAAGATATATATGTTTTGTATCCACGACGGTTTAAAAGCAAAATTGCCTGTTTTTTTGCCTCTAACACTTTACTTATTTCTTCATACATTGTACGGCTAATACTTGCCGAATTGCCCGAAAGCACTTCTTTTTGCATATCAACCGTAACCACTTCGGGCAAAATTGCATTTGCGTAACGGTGGCGCAAGGTGTGAAGCCCGTATTTACCAAGTTTTGCATTGCAAAAACTTTCAACCGAAGGTGTGGCAGATGCCAAAAGAAGCATTGCACCGTGTCTGTTTGCCCTGAATTTTGCAACATTTCTTGCGTGGAAACGGGGCGATTTTTCGGATTTATAGGTGTGCTCCTGCTCTTCATCCATTATTATAAGCCCTAAATTTTCAAAAGGAGCAAAAACCGCACTTCTAGTGCCAATTGCTACCTGTGCTTCGCCGTTTTTAACACGTTTCCATTCATCGGTTCTTTGCCCTAAAGACATTGCACTGTGAAAAACCGCAATTTTATTACCGTAACGCGCGGCAAACAAAGAAATTGTTTGCGGAGTAAGCGAAATTTCGGGCACCATTACAATAACACCCTTACCGCTTTCTACTACCTTATCAACAAGTTTTAAGAAAACTTGTGTTTTACCGCTTCCTGTAACACCGTAAAGCAATTCGCAACAAGCGGTGTTACTATCTATTTTTTCAGCAAGCGCATTATAAGCCACCTGTTGTTCTTCATTTAGCACAATTTCTTTTGGGCTTTCGTTTTTGTTGTAATCAGGTATTCTGAAAACCTCTTTTTCATAGGTTGCCACAATACCGTTTTTTTCTAAGGTTTTAACAACCGAAGCGCTTACACCTGTGAAATAAAGAATTTCTTTTAACGAAGCATCACCAAGTTCTTGCAAAACACTTAGCACTGAATTTTGTTGCTTTGTAAGTTTAGAAGGCAGTTCACCCTCTTCACAGCAAAGATGCACCATTTTTTCAGTTGCATCCGAAATATTACGGTGGGCGCTGTCGTTTTTAACAAGCGCACCCTTTGTGCAAAGTGAAACCAAAATTAAATCATCATTTAAAGAAAAATCGTTAATAATTTTAGTTTTTGCTACTTCGCCTTTTTTAGAAACGTAGTTGTATATTAAAGTTTCCTGTTCATTAAGTTCACTGCAAAATTCATTTACGGTGCTAAAAGTTTCTATAATTTTATAATTTATACCTGTTGGCAAAATGGTGTGAATTGCATCAAAGTAGGTGCAAAACGTATTGTTGTGCATCCATTCACACAAAGCAATCATTTCGCCGTTTAAAACAGGGTTTTCGTCAAGAACCTGTAAAACGGGTTTTAAACCGTCTACATTTTCGGTGTTATCAATATGCAAAATAACGCCTTGTTTTTTAATATTGCCCCTACCAAAAGGAACAATAACCCGTTTACCCTCTTGGCAGGAATTAAGCAAAGTTTGGGGTATTACATAAGAGTATTGCGAATCAAACTGCAATGTTGCTTTTTCTATTACAACTTTAGCAATTTTTTCCACAACACACACCCCTTATCGTTTTTATAGTTTTTAATTAAAGATTTTTTTCTTTAGCAATTTCATCAATTGCAAGTGATACCGGTTTTACAAGCAAAATTTCATCGTTTTCTTCGGCTTTTTTTGCAATTTCCCTTGCTTTTTTACTAATTTCCAACACAAGTTGGTAACGGTTTTTGCAAGTTCCAATAAGTTTTCCAATTTCGGGTTTTAACATTTTTTTACACCTCATAAATTTAGTTTTATTTCCTGTGGGAAAGTATTATATTAAGAACATCCTCTACTGCTTTTTCAAGGATATCATTCTTTACAACGTAATTATAGTCTTTTGCGCGTTCCATTTCGCTAAGCGCTTCTTTTAAGCGCTTTTCAATTACCTCTTGGCTATCGGTTCCCCTGCCTGTAAGACGCCTTTTTAATTCTTCGTAAGATGGGGGCATTATAAACACCGAAACGGCTTCGGGGCATTTTGCCCGTATTTGGTCGGCGCCGTTTACGTCAATTTCCAAAATAACGTCTTTTCCGTTAAGCAATGCGTCGTAGACGGCTTTTTTTGGTGTACCGTAATAGTTACCCACAAAAACGTTATATTCAAGCAAACTATCATTTTTAATAAGTTCTTCAAACTCTTCGCGGGAAATAAAGTGGTATTTTTCGCCTTCAACCTCACCAACGCGCATTGGGCGGGTAATGGAAGAAATAGAAAGCTTAATATCTTTATCTTTTTTTAGCAGTTGAGCCAAAACAGTATCTTTACCCGAGCCCGACGGGCCCGAAAGAACAATTAAATTACCTTTACGCATTTTCGCCACCCTCGTTTGCTATACGGTTTGCAATTGTTTCCGCCTGCAAATAACTTAAAACAATATGTCCGCTATCGGTAACTATAACAGCGTGGGTTTTTCTGCCATGGGTAGCGTCAATAATGTTGCCTGCTTCTTTTGCTTCGCTGACAAGACGCTTAACCGGTGCAGATTCGGGGCTGACAATTGTAATTATTCTATCAGCCGAAATCATATTACCAAAACCAATGTTCACAAGTTTCATAGTTACCTCTTATTCAATGTTTTGAATTTGTTCGCGTATTTTTTCAATTTCCGATTTAATGTCAACAACGGTATTTGTAATTTCAATATCCGATGCTTTAGAGCCGGTTGTGTTGGCTTCGCGGTTCATTTCCTGAACAATAAAGTCAAGTTTTCGGCCAATGGGTTCATCTTTTTCCAAAAGGACTTTAAGCTGTTCAATATGGCTTCTTAAACGAACTGTTTCTTCATCAACCGCAACTTTATCTGCCATAATAGCTGTTTCAGTTACAATTCGTTGCTCATCAATTTGTGCATCGCCCAAAAGGTCTTTTATTTTTTGTTCTAAGCGTTCGCGGTATGCCTTAACACTTTGCGGTGTTCTTTCTTCAATGAAAGTAACCTTTTTAATAATTTCATCGGCACGAGAGCAAATATCACATTTAAGCTTTTCGCCCTCGGTTTTGCGCATTTCACAAAACTTATCGGTTGCTTCTACAACGGCAGAAAGCACCGCTTCGGTTATTACTTCTTCATCAATACTCTTTTTCTTAAAAGAAACAATATCGCTGTTTTGTGCAAGTCGCATAACCGAAATATCGTTTTTAACCTTAAAGCGTTTGGCAAGCTGTTTTAGCGCGTTTATATATTCCCCTGCAAAATCGTTATTAACAACCATTTCAAGTGAATTACTGCCGTTTTCTATAAGCGAAATATAAACTTCAACCTTACCTCTGGCAATTCGTTCTTTAAGATACGAAACAACCTTTTCTTCTAAAAAAGAATAACCGCGCGGGGTTTTAATGTTGGATTCAAAATACCTGTGGTTA
The DNA here is from genome assembly GCA_045655165.1 of Acutalibacteraceae bacterium. Taxonomy (GTDB): domain Bacteria; phylum Bacillota; class Clostridia; order Oscillospirales; family Acutalibacteraceae; genus SIG607. Next base: position 1,922 of record JAZOOT010000042.1, on the reverse strand, counting down.
ACCGATTTCATTTCAACGGTTACATCGAAGCCATTAAACTGTTTTTCGCTTCTTCCGTAACCGGTCATACTTCTTGACACAATACCACCCCAATATAATATATAGTTATATATATAATAACAAATTATTGGCTTATTTGTCAATACTATTAGCATATTGTAACCATTTTTAACCTTTTCTCTTTTTTAAAAAAACACTTGACAAAAGCGTGGCTTGAATATATAATATCCATTGTTCACGCTGCTATGGCTCAGGTGGTAGAGCGCATCCTTGGTAAGGATGAGGTCGGCAGTTCGAGTCTGCCTAGCAGCTCCAAAAAATAAAGGACTACTTCGGTAGTCCTTTATTTTTTGTGTTTGTGTCCGAAAGGGCACAACATCGTTTTGCGGTAAAACCGCAAACATCATTTGACCTTTAGGTCAACATCATTCCGCATTAGTGGACACAAAACGAAGTTATGCTTCGCGTAAACGATGTTACACCTTTCGGTGTAAACGGTGTGATACTTTGTACCAACGATGTTCTCCTACGGAGAAATGAAGTTGCGCCTACTGTGCAAACACACGCTACACGCGAGATGTTGCACTTCGTGCAAATTTATGCTATAATTAATTCAGGCGGTGATGATAAATAAGAAAATTGCTTGATAAAATTTATAAAAATAAATTGTCCTTAATAATTCCACCTACTATCGCCTTTCTATTATACTTGTTGTTTATTCTTTTTGGGACGGCGGAAGATAAAAATGAAATAATTATAACAACACCGATATTGTCTCCTATTTGTTTTTTTGGTGTTTTCTTTGTTATATTCATTCAAACAAAAAATTCAATGTGCCCCGAATGGTTTTTGAATATATTTGAATTATTAGTCACCATAATATCTTGTATTTTTTCTGTTTCAGGCATAATCTCATTTATTATTAGCGGCTTTCAAAATTTTGATTTGATAACATATCTTACCTTGATTTCTATTAGCGCAATTTCTTGGGCCCATAGCAAACGGTCTTAATAAAAAAAGCACTTGCTTTCGCAAGTGCTTTTTTAACACATTTTAATAAGTGTAATATAAAATTCTACCGCTTTGTTTATTGTTTCAAGGCGGATTTTTTCGTTATTTCCGTGAATTGTTGCACGTTCTTCGCTTGTTAAATCCATTGCGGAAAAACGGTAAACTTTATCGGAAATTTTGCCGTAATGGCGCGAATCAGAGCATTGTACCATTAAATACGGCGAAACAATACTGCCTTTCCAAGTGGTTGCAACCGCGCGGCTTACAATTTCGTATCCCTCACAATCGGTACGCGAAATTCGGCTTGGATTCATTCCGTGAAGCGCAGTAATGGTAACTTTATCATCATCAACGGTTTTCTTTAAATATTCTAAAGCCGAATCTATTGTATCAGCAGGGTTAAGGCGAATATTTGAAACAAGAGATGCATTGGGTGGAATTACATTTGTGGCACTACTTCCCTGCATTTGAGTAAATGCAACAGTTGTTCGCATTAAAGCGTTTAATTCACCGCCACTGCTTTTACAAATTAAATCAAGCACAGGCAAAAACAGCCAAAGGTTTGCAAAAATCATTTTATAAACAAAACTTGAATGTCTGCCAAGAGTATCAAACATTTTTGCGGCAGGTGCAGTTAAGTGCAATTTAAAAGGGTTTTTAATCACTTTGCAACACGCTTTTGCCAAAGTATCAACCGGCATATTTGGTTTAGGAGCCGACGCGTGACCTCCTGCCGATTTAACAGAGTACATAACATCTATCATTCCTTTTTCGGCAATACCAATAAGGCCACAAGGGGCCTTTACGCCTGGGAAAACGTTTTCTACAACAGCACCACCCTCATCAACAACAAGTTTGGGTGTAATTTTGTTTTCATAAAAGTAATCAACAATAACTTCGGCGCCTTTTCC
>JAZOOT010000041.1:0-45561 GCA_045655165.1 Acutalibacteraceae bacterium | reverse complement strand
CAACGGAATATATTGAAAGAGCCATAGCAAACAGTATTAAGTTTATGGGCTTTTCAGACCATGCGCCCTATGAGTTCCCCGACGGTTTTCGTTCGCATTTTAGGGTGGCGGTTGAAAAAGCAAGTGAATATATTACCGAAATTAAAAAACTTACAGAAAAGTATAAAGAAAAGATTCAAATTAAAGTCGGTTACGAAATGGAATACTACCCGTCGCATTTTGAAAAAATGCTTGAAAACGCTAAAAACAGCGGTGCCGAATATTTAATTTTGGGTCAGCACTATATATACGAAGAACACCCAAACGGTAAAAGTACGGGATGGGAAGAAACAAACAAAACCGAAGACCTAAAAGAATATGTAAACTGTGTTTGCGAAGGTATTAAAAGCGGTGTTTTTTCTTATGTTGCCCACCCTGATATGATAAAATTTATTGGTGAAAAAGAAATTTACCGCGAAGAAATGGCAAGTATTTGCAAAACCGCCAAAGAATATAACATTCCGCTTGAAATTAACTTTTTGGGTATACGTGCAAACCGAAACTACCCGCGTGAAGATTTTTGGCAGCTTGTTGGCGAAATAGGTTCCCCCGTAACTTTTGGCTTTGATGCTCACGATGTTAAAAACGCCTACGACGGCGATTCTCTATTAAAAGCCAAAGAACTTGTAAAAAAATATAACCTTAACTATATTGGTAAACCAAAACTAATAGAATTAACAAAACCCGAAATCGTTTGATTTCGGGTTTTGTTTTATTTTATATTAAAAATTTCTTCGTAACTAACCTTTAAAATTTTCTTAATTAAAATTATTTCATCGGGGTATAAATGCCTTTGTCCTACCTCAATTTTTGCCAATGCGCTTCGTGTGATATCGCAACCTTCAATCTGCATTTTTGCAGAAAGTTGGTCTTGCGTTAGTTTTGATTTTTCACGCAAAATACGAATATTGTTACCAATTTGTTTTTCAATTATATTATTCATTATCAAGACCTCTTTGCACTTATTTAGGAACAAAAACGCTTGACATTATTATATTTTATATTTATAATGGTTATGCACCTATATAGGTGCAAAAATAAAGGGGCGGAGGTGAATATAATGAAGAAAATTTTATCTGTTTTATTGTGCTTAATTTTAATTTTTGTTTTAGCTGCGTGTGGTTCTGCAGATTCTCCGGTGAAAGAAACTGGCGGTTCTGAAACTAACACTTCTGCTTCAAAAGATGATACTTTTGGATTAAACGATACAGCAGTTTTTAAAACATTAAAATTCACAGCAACAGAAATAAAAGAAAGCGATGGTGACGGCTTCTTTACTCCCGAACAGGGCAATACATTTGTTGGCGTGAAATTCACTATTGAAAATGTATCTGAAGAAGAACAAAATGTTAGCAGCATGTTGTTGTTTGAAGCATATGCCAATGATGTTAAGTGTGATTACTCTATAAATGCTGCCTGTGCATTTAGCGACGGAACATTAGACGGTAGTATTGCACCCGGCAAAAAACTTGTTGGTTGGTATGCTATAGAAGTACCTGAAAATTGGGAAAGCATAGAATTAGAAGTTAAAGCTGATTGGCTTTCTAACAAGAATGCAAAATTTGTGTTTAATAAGTAAAAAAACACCCCTAAAATCTTTTACGATTTTAGGGTGTTTTTATGTGAAAAATAATGTGTCTATTAAATATATTGCGCCAAGGTGCAGCGGGTAAAAGGCGTAGAAAAAGTATTTTAATTTTTTTGAGCCCCTTTTGCCGTTATATAAGAATATAAACGGCAACGCCAAAAGTGAATACCAAATATGCGGTGTGGTTTTTTGTAGCAAAATACAGTAAAAAACGGTGCCAACAGAAAAAATGATTTTATTTAAAACTGGCTTTTTGGTTAGTAACGCAAAACAGGGAAGTATTACACCCGCAAAACCGTAGTCAATAATTAACCTTATTGGAATTAGTTTTTTTAAATAAAAACAAACAAAAACAACAGTTACAACCCCTGCAATTAAAGCCAAAACTGCTTTTTTGTTGTTTTGCAGTTCGGTAATCGGAAAACAAAGCAAAAGCGACATTAAAAAGGTAAAAAGAATGTTTAAATAAAGGGTGTGAAATCTTCCGTCAAGCAAATCTTCGGCGGTGTAAAACACTTGGCAAAATATGGCTAATACCAAAATATTTAAAAAATATTTTGCTTTACTTCGTGTATGGGCGCATCCCTCGGCTATTAAAAAAGAAAAAATAGGCATTGCAAGTCGGCCAATGCATCTTAAAACTTTGTACTGAGGGAAAAGTAAAAAACCAATATGGTCTAAAAGCATTGATAAACAGGCAATTATTTTTAACTTATTCCCACTTAAACGGTTTATCATCTTTCTTTACCAATAAAGAAAATAGCAATAGTGCCGGGGCCAGCGTGAGCGCCAATTACAGGGCCGATATCGGTTATATGTTCAACCTTGGCAGAGTATTTTTCTTTAAGTTGATTTGATAAAAATGCTACATCTTCGGCGCAATCGGCATTGCAAATAAAGACAGTGCCGTCCTTTTCTATTGCTAAATCGTTGTATTTTTCAATAAGAGCATTAAGCGCCGATTTTCTGCCCCTTACTTTGCCTTTGCTAATTAGATGACCGTCGTCATCTACATGCAGAATTGGTTTAATTCCAAGCACAGTGCCTACCAAAGCCACTGCAGGACTAACCCTGCCGCCGCGTTTTAAATAAACAAGGTCGTCAACTGTAAACCAATGGCACAAATTCTTTTTGGTCTGTTCGGCATAAGTTGCCGCTTCTTCAATACTTGCGCCTTGTGACTGCTTTTTGAGTGTAAGATAAATAAGAAGCCCTTGCCCTGCAGAAGCGCAAAGGGTATCTATAACAATAATTTTACTGTCAGGGTGCGCTTCGCATAGTTCCTCGGCTGCAATTCTTGCCGAATTAAAGGTGGTGCTAAGACCTGAAGAAAAGCTAAGATAAAGAATATCGTTTCCGTCATTTAGTAAGTTCTTAAATGCTTCTTTAAAGGTGTCAGGGTTAATAGCTGCAGTTTTTGCAACATCACCGTCGCGCATTCTGTTATAAAAATCTTTTATGGGAATATCGTTTTCCGTATATTCTTGGTCTTCGCCGTCAAATTTAAAGGTTAAATTCAAGCTCGGAACCTTCCATTTTTTAAGAACGTCGGCTCTAATATCACAACCCGAATCGGTACAAATAACATATTTTTTCATAATTATCACCCTTTATTAAAACATTTTTCGGTAAGGTTTTGTAAATTTTCGCTTATTAAATCTAACGAATTATAAAAGATTTCTCTTTCAAGGTTGTCTAAACCTTTTCCGCCAATTTCAACGGCTTTCATTGCCTTTCGGTTTATGTATTCGGCAATTTCTTTTCCCTCTTTAGTAAGAGTAATGGGAAGTTTGTAAAAATTGTTTATATTATTAACTTTTTCCACAAGCCCTTTTTTCTCTAAAAGGGTAATTGTTCTTGAAACATCGGCTTTATCCCTTGAACAAAGTTCAGAAAGTTTTGCGGCTGTAAGCCCGTTTGGGAAGCGGTAAAGAGTTGTAAAATATACCGCGTGCGAACCTTTAAGGCCGTGTTCCTTCATTACAGCAGTTGCAAGTTTGTGCCAACATTTCCAAATTTCAGAAATAGCCAAAGAAAATTTTTCAAATCTGTTTAGCATTACTATACTCCTTAAATCAATATTTCAAATTATACGCCAAAATTGTTGATTTGTCAACAATTTCATAATTTGTATAGTTTTGTAAATACTATAGCAAAAAAGGAGTGTTATTATGGTAGAACAAGATACAATAAAACTTTTAAGGGAATGTGATGCAGGGGTAAAAATGGGCGTTGCGTCAATAGAAGATGTATTACCCCATGTTAAATCAAAAAACTTTGAAAAGTTATTAACTGTTTGCAAAAAAGAACACGCAAAACTGGCTAATGAAATTGATTCACATTTAGAAAGATTTCGCGATGACGGCAAAGAGCCAAACCCAATTGCAAAAGGTATGTCGTGGATGAAAACAAATATGAAGTTGGCAATGGATGAGTCTGATAAAACCATTGCAGACCTTATGACCGACGGTTGTAATATGGGAGTTAAATCGTTAAATAAGTATCTTAATGAGTATGAGGCGGCAGATGAGTTCACGAAAGATATTTGCAAACGCCTTATAAATCTTGAAGAAAAACTTGCAGTTGATATAAGAGAATATTTATAATGCAGCCAAAAACACCTTGCATATGGTTTTATGTTGTGCTAAAATGCAAGCGAGGTGTTTGTTATGGCAAATATTGCTGAAACCCTTTAAAGTATATGGCGTTATTTATGAAAACGGATTTCACCGTATGCCCGAAGCGGTTGCAAAAAGTGTAAGCACCGGTGTTAATTGGTTACACACAATGTATGCTGGTGGCAGAGTGCGTTTTAAAACCGGCAGCCCTTATGTTGTAATTAATGCTAAACTGTCGTGCGTTTATAAAATGAGCCATTTTGCATTTACAGGAAGTATTGGCTATATTGATGAAAGGGGAAAGGGCAAAGGGTTAAGACACTATTCAACATTTATTCCTCCTGAAAACATTGACCACGAAAAACTAATGGAATTGGCTGGTGATGAAGGAACTGTTGATTATTGCCACCCCAACGATTTGAGCTTTTATTCAATGGCAAAAGCGTTGGGAGATGTACTTGCTGAAATTTTTAAATAAACTTTAATTTTTTTAAAGGAAAGGGAAATATGTCTGTTTTTGAAAAGATTTATAAGGTTGTTTTAACTATTCCAAAAGGTAAAGTTGCAACCTATGGCCAAGTGGCTTCACTTGCGGGTAACGCAAGGTGGGCGCGTGTTGTTGGTTATGCGCTTCATAATAACCCCGCGCCCGGCGTAATTCCTTGCCACAGGGTAGTAAACCGCGAAGGAAAACCTGCACAAGCGTTTGCTTTTGGCGGTGAAGAGGCCCAAAGGAAACTTTTAATAGAAGAGGGAATCACCTTTCAAAAAGACGGTACTATAGATTTAAATAAATACGGCATTAAACCATAAAACTGCTTGGGGCGACCCAAGCAGTTTTCTTTTTTTACACAAGGTTGACATATTTAATATTATATATTATAATATACTGTGATTTAATAGGGGTAATATGTCTACTGTACAAGGAGAAATTTTTATGTATAAATATTTCCTTAAAAGGATGTTTGATTTGGTTCTGGCAACGGTTATTTTTTTGGTGGTGTTGCCTGTTTTTGTTATAATAGCGGTTGCTGTTAAATTAGATTCAAAGGGCCCCGTTATATTTAAACAAAAACGACTTGGAAAAAACGGCAAAGTTTTTAGTATGTATAAATTTAGAACAATGGTGGTAGATGCCGAAAAAGGCGGTGTTTATTCCGATAATAACGACCCAAGAATTACAAAAGTGGGTAATGTTTTAAGGAAAACAAGTTTAGATGAAATTCCGCAATGTATAAACATAATAAAAGGCGATATGAGTTTTATTGGCTTCCGTCCTCCGCTTACATATCATCCTTGGCCTTTTGAAGAATACACCGAAGAACAAAAGCAAATGTTTGCCGTTCGCCCAGGTATAACAGGTTGGGCGCAGGTAAACGGAAGAAAAACGGTTGAATGGCACAAACGAATTGAACTTAACGTTTGGTACGCTCAAAATGTTTCATTTTTATTAGATTGCAAAATATTCTTTTTAACAGTTTTTAAGGTTTTAAAAAATTCCGATAACGAAAATATTGGCGCAACACTTGTTACCGAAATAAATGAAGAAAAACAAGTTGCGACAAAAGAATAAGAGGTACAAAAAATGCCACTTAAACTAATGTATATAACAAATAATGCCGAAGTTGCTTTAATTGCCGAAAAAGCAGGGGTTGACAGAATTTTTGTTGATATGGAATATATTGGCAAAGATTTGCGTCAAGGAGGTATGGATACTGTTCAGTCAAGGCACACTGCAGAGGATGTTAAAAAACTTTCAAAAGTTTTAACAAAATCTGAATTGCTTGTTCGTGTAAACCCAATACACGAAGCCACAAAAGATTATTCATCTTCAAAAGAAGAAATTGACAGTGTGGTGAATGCCGGTGCCAATATTATAATGCTTCCATATTTTAAAGGTGCTCATGAAGTAAAAGAGTTTGTCCGTCTTGTCGGTGGCAGGGCTAAAACTATGCTTTTGGTTGAAACCGTTTCGGCAAAGGAAAACATAGATGAAATTTTAGCTGTTGACGGAATAGATGAAATTTATATTGGGCTTAATGATTTAAGTCTTGGTTATAAAATGAAGTTTATGTTTGGCCTTCTTGCTAACGGTACGGTTGATAACCTTGTTGAAAAGTTTAAGAAAAAGGGTATACCGTATGGTTTTGGCGGGCTTGCTTCGCTTGATGGCGGCTTGCTTCCCGGCAAAATGGTGCTTAAAGAGCATTACCGTTTGGGCTCTACAAGGGTGATTTTATCACGCAGTTTTTGTAACACAACCGTTATAACCGATTTAGAAGAAGTAAATGAAATTTTTGAAAAAGGTGTTAAAGCAATTCGTGAAGAAGAAGAAAAGTGCGCAGTTGCTAATGATTATTTAGAAAACAAAGAACAAGTAAAACAAGCAGTAGAAAGAATTGTTGGTAAAATATGAAAAAATTATTGATAACAGGCGCTTGGAAGTATACAGAAGAAGAGTATAACGAATTAGCAGAAAGTTACAAAATTTGCTTTATGCAAAACGAAAAAGATGAACTGCCTTGCGGTGCGGTGCAGTGCGAAGCGGTTATTTGTAACGGTTTGTTTTTGTATCACGATATTGATGAATTTGCTAATCTTAAAATAATTCAGTTAACGTCAGCAGGACTTGACCGACTTCCAATGCATAAAATAAATGCGCGCGGAATAAAGGTGTATAACGCACGCGGTGTTTACAGTATTCCAATGGCCGAATATGCTGTTTGCGGTGTGCTTAATGTTTATAAAAAAGGCATGTTTTTTTATGAAAACCAAAAGAACAAACAGTGGGTGAAAAAACGCGAAAATCTTGAACTGTTTGGCAAAAATGTGTTAATTGTTGGTGCGGGTAATGTTGGAACAGAATGTGCAAAAAGGTTTTCGGTTTTTGGCACCAACGTTCGCGGGGTAGACCTGTTTCCAAGAGAAGATGATTATTATGAAAAAATAGTTAATCTTAATAAACTTGGGAAAGAATTAAAGAAAGCCGATATTATTGTGCTAACACTTCCGCTTACAAATGAAACACACCATTTGTTTAATGGTGAAATGTTTAGGCAAATTAAAACAGGTGCTGTGTTTGTAAATATTGCGCGCGGCGGTATTGTGGAAACAAAAGCACTAATAGATGCATTAAATAACAAACACTTAAGCGCCGCCGTTTTAGACGTGTTTGAAGAAGAACCGCTAACGGAAGACAGTCCTCTTTGGCAAATGGAAAACGTAATAATAACCCCGCATAATTCATACGCGGGTGAAAATAATGCAAAACGGCTTTTTAACACAATAAAAAACAACTTAAATTTTTAAGGAGTAAATACTATGTCATCATTTAAAAACAAAACGTTACTTATTACCGGCGGTACGGGTAGTTTTGGCAATGCGGTTCTTAACCGTTTTTTGCACACCGATATTGGCGAAATCCGCATTTTCTCGCGCGATGAAAAGAAGCAAGATGATATGCGCCACGAATTTCAGGTAAAAATGCCCGAAGTTGCTGATAAAATTAAATTTTATATTGGTGACGTAAGAGATTTGGCTTCGGTTAAAAACGCTATGCATGGGGTTGATTATATTTTCCACGCAGCAGCGCTTAAACAGGTGCCGTCTTGCGAATTTTTCCCAATAGAAGCAGTTAAAACCAATGTTTTAGGTACCGAAAATGTGCTTACCGCCGCTATTGAAGCGGGTGTAAAAAATGTTGTGTGTTTATCAACCGATAAAGCTGCTTACCCTGTTAACGCTATGGGCACAAGCAAAGCAATGATGGAAAAGGTTATTGTTGCAAAATCCCGCACCGTTGACCCAAAGAAAACTAAAATTTGCTGCACACGTTACGGCAACGTTATGTGCTCAAGGGGCTCAGTTATTCCGCTTTGGATAGAACAAATTAGAAACGGCAGTCCAATAACCATTACCGACGGCAGCATGACACGCTTTATTATGTCGCTTGACGAAGCGGTTGACCTTGTGTTGTTTGCCTTTGAAAACGGCGAGAGCGGTGACATTCTTGTTCAAAAAGCACCTGCTTGTACCATTCAAACTCAAGCAGAAGCAGTTTGTGAACTGTTTGGCGGTAATAAAGAAGATATTAAAGTTATTGGTATTCGCCACGGCGAAAAAATGTACGAAACTTTGCTTACCAACGAAGAGTGCGCAAATGCGATTGATATGGGTAACTTTTACCGTGTACCTTGCGATAAACGCGGTCTTAATTACGATAAATACTTTAACCAAGGCGATGCCGAAAGAAATACCCTTACTGAATTTAACTCAAACAATACCGAACTTTTAAATGTAGAACAAACAAAAGAAAAAATTGCATCTTTGGCTTATATTCAAGAAGAACTTGCTAAAAACTGAGGTGTTAAACAATGAATTTTAAAAATAATGGCAAACTAAAACTGCTTATTATTGTGGGTACACGCCCCGAAATAATTCGTCTTTCGGCGGTAATAAACAAGTGCAGAGAATATTTTGATACAGTTCTTGCCCACACGGGCCAAAATTATGATTACAATTTAAACGGCGTTTTCTTTAAAGATTTAGGACTTGCTAACCCTGATGTTTATTTAAATGCGGTTGGAGCTGATTTGGGCGAAACAATGGGCAATATTATTGCTAAATCTTATCAGTTAATGGAAGAAATTAAGCCCGATGCAGTTTTGGTATTGGGTGACACTAACTCTTGTCTTTCGGTAATTGGCGCAAAACGCCTTCATATACCTATTTTCCATATGGAAGCGGGCAACCGTTGCAAAGATGAATGTTTGCCCGAAGAAACCAACAGAAGAATTGTTGATATAATTTCCGATGTAAACCTATGCTATTCCGAACACGCGCGCCGTTACCTTGCCGATAACGGTTTGCCCAAAGAAAGAACTTATGTTACGGGTAGCCCTATGGCAGAGGTTTTGCATAATAATCTTGAAAACATTAAAGCAAGTGATATACACAGCCGTTTGGGTCTTGAAAAAGGCAAGTATATTCTTCTTTCGGCTCATCGCGAAGAAAATATTGACACCGAAAAGAATTTTACAAGTTTATTCGGTGCAATAAATAAAATTGCCGAAAAATACAATATGCCCATACTTTATTCTTGCCATCCAAGGAGTAAAAAGCGTTTAGAAAGCAGTGGGTTTAAACTTGACAGCCGTGTAATTCAGCACGAACCGCTTGGTTTTCATGATTACAACTGTTTGCAAATGAATGCCTTTGCGGTTATTTCCGATAGCGGCACTTTGCCCGAAGAATCAAGCTTTTTTACAAGTGTGGGAAATCCATTTCCTGCAGTGTGCATTAGAACTTCAACCGAACGCCCCGAAGCGCTTGATAAGGGTTGCTTTGTTCTTGCGGGAATTGATGAAAAGGGCTTGGTACAGGCGGTTGAAACAGCCGTTGCTATGAACGAAAAGGGCGACTTTGGTATTCCTGTACCCGATTACGAGGAAGAAAACGTTTCAACAAAGGTTGTAAAAATTATTCAAAGTTATACCGGTGTTGTTAATAAAATGGTGTGGAGAAAAGATATATGAACATTCTTGTAACCGGTGCAAAGGGCTTTGTTGGCAAAAACCTTGTGGCAAATCTTTACACAATTAAAGACGGTAAAAATAAAACCCACCCCGAAATTGTAATTGATGAAATTTTTGAATACGATATTGACACCAAAGAAGAATTGCTTGATGTTTATTGCCAAAAGGCAAATTTTGTTTTTAACCTTGCGGGTGTAAACCGCCCCAAAGAACAGTCGGAATTTATGCAGGGTAATTTTGGCTTTGCAAGTACGCTTTTAGAAACTCTTAAAAAGCATAATAACACCTGCCCGGTTATGTTGGCTTCTTCAATCCAGGCAACCTTGGCAGGCAGGTTTGGCGAAAGCGAATACGGCAAAAGCAAAAGGGCGGGGGAAGAACTGTTTTTTGAATACAGCAAAGAAACCGGCGCAAAGGTGCTCGTCTACCGCTTTCCAAACCTTTTTGGTAAATGGTGCCGACCTAACTATAACAGCGCGGTTGCAACATTTTGCAATAATATTGCAAATGATTTGCCCATTCAGGTAAACGACCCAACTGTTTTGCTTGAACTTTTGTATATTGATGATTTAGTTGAAGAAATGCTTTTGGCTTTAAGCGGAAAAGAACACCACTGCGAATTTAACGGTGTTGAAACCGTAATTACCGAAAACGGCAAATACTGCGCCTGCGAAACAACACACAAGGTAAAATTGGGCGAAATAGTTGAACTTTTAAACGGATTTAAAAATCAACCCGAAAGTTTAGTAATGCCCGAAATACCGTATGGCAGTTTTGCTAAAAAACTTTATTCAACTTACCTTTCTTATTTGCCAAAGGAAAAGGCAATTTTCCCGCTTAAAATGAATGTTGATGAACGCGGTTCTTTTACCGAAATGTTAAAAACTGAAAACTGTGGTCAGTTTAGCGTTAATATTTCAAAACACGGCATTACAAAGGGTCAACATTGGCACAACACAAAATGGGAATTTTTTATTGTGGTAAGCGGAAAAGGTCTTATTCAGCAAAGAAAAATTGGTAGTGATGAAGTGCTTGATTTTTATGTTTCGGGCGAAAAAATAGAGGCAGTACATATGTTACCCGGTTATACTCATAACATTATAAATTTAAGTGAAACTGAAAATCTTGTAACGGTTATGTGGGCAAACGAAAGTTTTGACCCTAATAAACCGGATACTTTCTTCGAAAAGGTATAATAGGAGGTTGTTTTGTGGCTAAAACGGCAAAAACACTGTTTTTTAATTTAATAAATTTTGCCGTTTTTGGCGTAGAACTTCCTACAGGATTAAACCCAACCAAAGAAGAACTGCAAGCGGTTTATAAATTTGCGAAGGTGTACGATTTTTGTTATGCTATTGGCATAGCACTTGAAAAAAGCGGTTTGGTAAAAAGCGGTGATTTCCCCGAAGAATTTAAAAAGGGAATGTATAATTCGGTTTTTCGTTACCAGCGTTCAGAATACGAACTTGAAAGAATTACCGAATTACTATTAAACGAAAAAATAGACCATATTGCTTTAAAGGGCGCTGTTATTAGGAACTTTTACCCTGACCCCTGTATGCGAAACAGTTGTGATTTAGACGTTTTGGTAAAGGAAAACGAACTTGATAAAGTCGTAAATCTTCTTTCTGAAAACCTTGGTTATACGCAGTTTGGTAAAAAACATTATCACGATGTATCTTTGGTTTCGCCAAGCAAGGTTCACTTGGAACTGCATTTTAACATTTGTGAAAATATTGAAAAATTAGATAATGTGTTAAAAGAAGTATGGAGTTATACAAACGCTAATAAAATGACACCTGAATTTTTCTTATTTCACCATATTGCCCATATGTCCTACCATTTTGTTGGCGGCGGTTGCGGAATTAAACCTTTTGTTGATTTAATTTTAATTAAAAAAAACACACAAATTAACAGTGAAATTTTTAATGAACTGTTAGAAAAAAGCGGTTTAGTTAGGTTTTACAATGCAGTTTGGCAACTTATAAATGTTTGGTTTTATGGCAAAAAACATTGTAAACTAACACAAATGATGGAACAGTACATATTTTCGGGCGGTGTTTTTGGCTCAGCTGAAAACCGAATTGCTATTCGACAGCAAAAAACCGGCGGTAAAGCAGGATATATTTTTGCAAGGGCATTTTTGCCTTATAATTCGCTTAAAATTCTTTACCCCTTTTTAGAAAAACATAAATGGCTAACACCTTTTATGCAGGTTGCAAGGTGGAGTAAGGCCCTTTCAAAAAAAGGACGCAAAAAAACAAAAAAAGAATTAACGCGTTCAGTTTCAATACAAAAAGAAAAAACAAATTTTGTAAAAGAATTACTTAATGAATTAGAAATATAAAAGGCACCACGGGAGTTGCGGTTAGGGATGAAATGCCTTAAAAAGTAAATTTTTGCGGTCTAATGTGTTAAAAAGCCGCGGTATGCGTCAGCATTACCGCGGCTTTTCGCCTTTTATACCACTAAAAATTTTTCTTTTTAAGGTACTTTGCAGTTTTGTAAGAATAAATTTGTTTCAGTTTCGCAGTTACAAAAGCGCAGTAATACTTTGTGTCTTACTAGCTTTTGTAACAAGAAATAGTACAAATTTATCTGAAAAACCAATTAATCCCTAATCTCAACTCCCGAACACGTAGTTCTTTTGTATATTAAATAGCGCTGTACAAAAAATATTAAAAATGTTTTTTGGGGTGGTTTATATGATTGAACACAGAAAAAAGTTTTTAATTAACGTTTTTTATGCTGTAACCGTTGGGTTAATTTTTTACTTTATAATCCGTTTTTGCTTTAATTTTATAATGCCTGTTGTTGTCGGGGTTTTACCTGCTTTGCTTGTTCAAAAACCCGCAAAATATATTTCAAAACGCGTTAAAACAAAACAAGAAAAAGTGTGTGTGTTGCTTGTTGTTTTGTTTTATGTTTTGCTTATTTTTGTGCTTTATATGTTGTTTTTTAGCGTGTATAACAACTTTGATTCAATACAGCAACGGCTTCTTTCTTATGTTAAAAATTTTTCAAAAATAGCAAATAATCTACAAGAAAATTTAAAAGAACGGGGGTTTTCTTTTTCAATAAACACCGTAATAGAACCGTTTGTATCACGCACAACTTCATATGTTTCGGGCATTTTAGGACAAATAATTTCAAATATTCCATCTGCAGTAATAAACATAATTGTTATGCTTGTTACAAGCATTTATATTGGTAAGGATTTTAATAAAATTAAAAAGTTTTTGAAGGAAGCACTTCCAAAAAACTATTTATCTTCGCTTAATTTAATTAAAAAAATTGCTGTTAACGACTGTTTTAAAATGATAAAAGGATATAGCATTATGGCGTTTATTGCCTTTTGCATTATGTTTGCTTATTTTTTAATTTTCGGGTTTAAAAATGCGTTTTTAAAAGCACTTTTAATAGCCGTTATAGATGCTTTGCCTGTTTTTGGGGTGGGAATAGTTTTAATTCCTTATAGCATAATTTGTTTTATTAACAAAAACATGCAAAAAGCAATTTTGTTGGTTGTTTTATATGTTTTAATAACGGTAACAAGAAACGCTTTACAACCAAAAATAATAGGAAAACAAACAGGAATACACCCAATGGTAACCCTTGTTTCGCTTTTGCTTGGCTTAAAGTTTTTTGGCGCAAAAGGACTTATTTTAATGCCTTATATAGTTGTGGTTACAATTCATTATTTAAAAGAAAAATTTATCATAAGCCGCGGCTGTGCATAGTATGTAATAGTCACTTGTGTGACTGTTTTGGAGTGGTAATATGAAAGAATATTCTGTTGCCGTGGGAACCGTTACCAATGCTTTAAAAGCAAAAGATTTGCTTAAAAACAAAAAAATTTTTGTAAGTGTTGAAAGAATGAAACATGGCTCTGAAAATTACGGATGCGGATATGCCGTTTTAATAAAAACAACGAATATTGAAAATATAGTTAACTATCTTAAAGAGAATAAAATAAGGATTTTAGCAATAAACGAAGTAATTTAATAAACGGGCAGGGCAGTTTTTGTCCGTGCCCGTCTTTTTATGGGGGTGAAAAAATGATATATTTAGATAACGCCGCAACAAGCAATAAAAAGCCAAAAACCGTTATTAACGCAGTAAATAACGCGTTAATAAATTACAGTGTTAATGCCGGCAGAGGTGGACATTCTTTGGCAGTTGCGGCAGGTGAAAAAATTTATGAAACCCGAAAAAATATAGCCAATTTTTTTGGTTTAGATGACCCCGCAGGCGTGGTTTTTACACCAAGTTGCACACAATCAATAAATTATGTTTTAAAGGGTAATCTTAACTATTCCGACGAAGTTTTAATTTCTAATTTAGAACATAATGCGGTGGTAAGACCCTGCCAAAACTTAAGGCAAAAAGGGGTAAAATACACCCTTTTTAATGCTTTTGCCAACAATATTACAAAAGAACTTGGCAGTAAAATTAACGAACGAACAAAAATGATTTTTTGCACACACGCATCAAACGTTTGCGGTAAAGTTTTGCCAATAAAAGAAATTGGTGAATTTTGCAAAAACAACAATCTGATTTTTGGTGTTGACTGTGCTCAAACAGCGGGTGTTTTGCCAATAAATATGGCGGAAATGAATATTGATTTTTTGTGTGTTGCGCCACACAAAGGTTTGTTTTCACCAATGGGAACAGGGCTTTTGTTATGCAAAAAAAACATTGAAAATACTGTTATTGAAGGCGGTACGGGTGTAAATTCAATGCAACTTGTTCAACCGAATGATTTGCCTGAACGGTTAGAAAGCGGTACACTTAATTTACCCGGAATTTTTGGCGTGAATGCGGGTCTAAAATTTGTTGAAAATATTGGAATATTAAAAATATATAAGCACGAAACAATGCTGTGCAATTATTTAAAGAACCAAATGCAAAAAATAAAAAATGTTAAAAAATATTGGTTTGGTGGTGAAAACACACCTGTTGTTTCTTTTGCGCTTGATAATATTGGGTGCGAAGAAGTAGCAAGCGAACTTAATAAGCGCAAAATTGCTGTACGGGCAGGGCTTCACTGTGCGCCAATAGCCCATAAAACAATTGGCAGTTTTCCGCTTGGCACAATAAGAGTTTCACCATCGTTTTTTAACACAAAACAGGAAATGGATTATTTTTTAAATTCTTTAGAGTTTATTAACAAAAAATTATAAAAATATGCAGTTTTGCTATTGAATATATATATATTTTATGCTAATATAATTATAAAGAATTGTAAAGGAATGATTCCGTGAATAATATTTTTAATGCGCTATACACACTTTGGAATCAAATAATCTTTGCCTTTTCAAATTTTGGGCTTTCGGATATTTTTGATATTTGTATAATTGCGTTCATTGTTTATAAGGCAATAAGGTTTCTTGAAGAAAGTAGGGCAGGCCAGCTGGTTAGGGGCTTGTTCTTCCTGTCGCTTGCTTATTTGTTTTCAATTTGGTTCCATCTTGATACTGTTCATTGGGTGCTTTCTAAAATGGTCGATTGGCTTGTTTTGGCATTGGCCGTTATATTCCAACCCGAACTTAGAAGAATGCTTGAAAGAATTGGCCGCAGTAATTTCAGCCGTTTTGGCAGATATTCAGCCGAAGATGATGAAAAAATTAAACGCTGTATTGACAGTATTTCGGTTGCTGTTAAAAATATGCAGGAACAAAAAATTGGCGCATTAATTGTTTTTGAACGAACAACCCAACTTGGCGATATTATTAACACGGGTACTTTAATAAATGCTGAAACTTCTTCACAAATGGTAGGTAATGTCTTTTTTCCAAAATCTCCCTTGCACGACGGTGCTTTAATTGTGCGTGACGGCAAGCTTGTTGCGGCAGGTTGCATTTTACCGCTTACCACTAACCCCGATTTAAGTTCGCACCTTGGTACAAGACACCGTGCCGCAATTGGTATGAGTGAAGTTTCCGATGCCGTTGTTGTAGTTGTTTCAGAAGAAACCGGAATGATTTCGCTTGTTCAAAACGGTCAAATTGAACGCGGTTATACAATTATCCGTTTGCGTGAAGAGCTTTATTCTTATATGGTTGAATCAAATAAAGACGAAGCCAACACCTTGTTTGGTAAAATTAAAAATTCTATTAACTCCTTTAAAAACTTTAAGTCAAAGGAGGAAAAGAAATGAAAAATATAAACATTTTTGTTAAAAAACTATTTTCGCAAAAACGTTTTGTTGTTGCTTTGTCTTTGGTAATTGCATTTATTTTTTGGATGATTATTACAATTGACCAAAATCCAACCCGCCAAAAAACCTTAAGCAGTATTACAATAAACGTTGATGTTTCGGCTTCTGCCGCAGGAAATTTAGGGCTTGATGTTGTTAATAAAGATTATCCTAAATATGCAACCGTTACCGTTGAAGGTCCAAACTATATTGTTTCTTCACTTAAAAACGGCGATATTTCGGTTGTTGCTGATTTAAGCGACGTTACTGAACCGGGCACAAAAAGCGTAACTCTTAAACCACAGCGTGAAGGCAGTACTTCGGGTTACAGTTTTATTAGCGTTTCTCCCGCTACAATTGATTTAACCTTTGATTATTTCCAAACGCGCGAATTTGTTGTTGAACCAAAAGCCGACGGCATTAAAGCAGTTTCGGGCTTGGTTGTTGATACTCCTATTATAAATTCTCTTCCCGAATCTAAAATTTCTGTTCGCGGACCAAAAAAAGAAGTTGACGTAATTGACAGGGTTGTTGCAACCGTTAATAAATCTGAAATTTTAGATGCTTCTAAAAGTTACGACGCTAATTTGGTTGTATACGATGTAAACGGAAATGTTCTTGATAATAAGAATTTAGAGTTTTCAGCAACCGACCTAAAGGTTACGGTTCCAATTTGCAAACAAAAAGTTTTATCGGTTGTTCCAACATTTATTAACGAAACAAATGCAGGTATTGGAAAAAGTATTGTTAAAAGTTTGTCTGTAAATAAAGTTACGGTAATTGGCCCTGCTGAAGCGGTTGATAATCTTGAGGCGGCTGAACTTACGGCAATTGATTTAACTGCTGTAACCCCAAATAACCGCGTTTTTGAAGTTTCTTTGGCTTTGCCTGAAGGGGTTAGAAGTGTTGATAACGTTTCGGCAGTTACCGTTGAATTTGGAATTGCAAACTATAAAACAAAAAATATTAAAATGGGTGCTTCAAGCATTGCGTTTAAAAGTCTTAATTCCTCGCTTTCGGCAAATGTAACTTCTGGAGAATTTGTTGTAACAATTTGCGGTCAGCAAAGGCAGTTAAACAGTTTAACTGCAAATAATATTCAACTTGAAGTTGATTTAACGGGCAAAACTGCAGGAACTTACAATTTAACTCCTGTTGTTAAGGTTAATTCTAAATATTCCTTGTGGCAAGTTGGCTCAATTACCGTTACGGTAGAAATTAAATAACATAAGGGCTTCGGTGAAGCCCTTATGTCATTTTTAATTTTACGGCATAGTATAAAATGAGGTGTTTTATATGTATGCTGTTGTTTCGGTAATTTTAATGTTAGTGCTTTTTTCTGTTGCTATAAGTTGCTTAATGGGCAAATTTTGGCTTTTGCTTTTTAAACCTAAGAATAAAAAAACACAATTTTGTGTGATTTTTTTAAATTCAGAAGATGACGAAAAACAAATTGTATATTATTGCGAAAAATTAAAGTGGTACGGTAATTTTTTTGCCAACAAACTTGTATTTGTTTACCGCGATTTTTCGCCCTATTTAAAAAATTTGGCAAGTAAAACCGATAATGTTATTTACTGTTCTATAGAGGAATGGATTGAATTTTTAAAAGAAGGGAACCGTTATGAAACAGAATAACAACACAGAAACCCTAAGCGGCTGCGTTGTAAGAATTACATATCAAAACGTTCAAAACGGTTATACCGTTGCAGTTTTAGAAACCAACACCGAAGAAATAACGGTTGTTGGTAATATGCCTTTTGTTGAAGAAGGGGATAATTTAACACTTACTGGCGAATACACTTTTCACAGCCAGTACGGTAGGCAGTTTAGTGCCACTTATTTTGAAAAAACTTTCCCAAGTGACTGTGCCTCTATTTTAAGATATTTAAGTTCAGGGGCAATAAAAGGCGTTGGCCCCGCAACTGCAAAAAATCTTGTTGAAAAATTCCGCGAAAATACACTTGAAATAATTGAAAAAAGCCCCGAAGAACTCACACAAGTTAAGGGTATTTCAAATGAACGCGCAATAAGTATAAGCGAAAACTTTAAGCGTCAGTTTGGCATACGAGACGTTATGCTTTTGCTTTCAAAATATAATTTTACTACCGAAGATACAATGAAAGTTTACAGCGTTTTTGGCAATGAATCGGTTGAAAAAATTAGAACTAATCCGTATATTTTGTGCGATAACCGTATTGATTTGCCTTTTGAAAAGGTTGAAGATATTGCGGCGGAATTTAATATTCCAAATGACGATTATTTAAGAATTAAAAGCGGTATTGAGTTTGTTTTAAAGAAAAATCTTAATAACGGCCACACTTGTTTACCGTTAAAAAAACTACGCGAAGTTTCGGTGAAACTTTTGGAGGTTTCGGCTGATGAAGTTGATTCCGTAATTGAAGTAATGCAAAATAATTTTTTGCTTGATTATAATACCTTTGGCGGCACTGAATATGAATCTTTGCCAAAGTATTCCATGGCAGAACGTTACAGCGCGGCGCGGTTATTGGCACTTAATGAGTTTTGCAATGCAGAGCTTAACGTCAGCCCAAAGGAAATTGATTACGTTGAAAAAAATATGGGTATTAAGTTTGATGAAGCACAGCGCCAAGCAATAACCTTAGCACTATTGAATTCGGTGTTCATTTTAACAGGCGGTCCCGGTACGGGCAAAACCACAACCCTTAAGGCAATTATTGAACTTTGTGAATTTCGTGAACTTAACGTTGTTTTGGCTGCACCAACGGGTAGGGCGGCAAAACGAATAAGTGAATTAACCAACCGAAGCGCAAAAACTTTACATAGGTTGCTTGAAGCAACACATCTGCCAAATTCGGCAGAAATTTGTTTTAACCGAGATGAAACTAATCCTCTTGAGTGTGACGTTATAATTATTGATGAAGTTTCAATGGTTGATTCGCTTTTGCTAGAAAACACTTTAAGAGCAATAAAAAACGGTTGTAAAATTATTTTTGTGGGAGATATTGACCAGCTGCCTAGCGTATCTGCCGGCAACGTTTTAAACGATTTAATTGAAAGCGGTTGCTTTGCTTGCACCCGTTTAAGCCGCGTGTTCCGTCAAGCAAGTGAAAGCGACATTATTAACTATGCTCATGCTGTTATACGGGGCGAAGATTACACATTTGAAAATGCTAATACTGATTTGTTTTTTATTGAAAGACATAACGAAGAGTCTTGTGTGCAAACAATTAAAAATCTTTGCTGCAAAAAACTGCCCGAAACCTTCGGGTTTAACCCTGTAAACGATATTCAGGTGCTATGTCCATCTCGTATAACAATGCTTGGCACAGCTAATATTAACGAAATTTTACAAAACGAACTTAACCCGCAAATAAAAAAGAATAGCGGTGTGTTTTTTAAAGGTATAAATTACCGCATTGGCGATAAGGTTATGCAAATTAAAAATAATTATGACATTGAATATAAAACCGAAAACGGCAAAACGGGAACAGGGGTGTTCAACGGCGATATCGGTATTATTGAGGCGGTTGATTTTAAAACCGACACTCTAAAAATTCGTTTTGATGATAAACTTTATTCTTATAAGCGAGAAGAACTTATGCAACTTGAATTGGCTTATGCTGTAACTGTTCATAAAAGTCAAGGCAGCGAGTTTGATTGTGTTATTTTTCCGCTTTTAAACCCGCCTTCAAAACTTTGTTACAGAAACCTGCTTTATACGGCGGTTACAAGGGCTAAAAAACTTTTAATTTTGGTGGGAACAAAATCGGTAGCAATGCAGTTTATTGCAAACAACAAAAAAACTTTGCGTTATACTTTGCTTAAAAACTTTTTACAGGAACAATAAATATGAGTTTTTTTAAAGATGCAGTAACAGTTGCGCTTGATACAGTTTTTCCAAGCCATTGTTTTGCTTGTGAAAAGATATTAGAAAACGGTAAAATTTTGTGTAACGACTGCTATAAGGCAATTGAAATTTTACCCGAAAAGGTGTGTAACAGTTGCGGAAATTCGCAAAGTGGTTGCGAATGTAAAGATAATGTGTATCATTTTGCAGGTACTTGCGCACCGTTTTTTAATAAAGGGGTTGCAAGGCGCGGTGTGTATTCGTTAAAATTTAACAATAAACCTATGTTGGCTGATTTTTACGTAGATTTTATGAAAGAAACTGTATTAAAGCGGTTTAATGACGTGCAGTTTTCTTTTGTTTGCGCAGTTCCAATGAAACCTTGGCATAAAATAACAAGGGACTATAACCACGCTGAACTTTTGGGTAAAAAATTAGCCAAAGAGTTAGATTTAAAATTTAAAGATAATGTGCTTATTCGTAAATCTTTTGCAAAAGTTCAGCACAAGGTAAAAGGCATTGATGCGCGCTATAAAAACGCCTATAATAATTATAATTATAAAAATAAAATTGATGGCGGTACCGTTCTTTTGGTTGATGATATTAAAACTACCGGTGCTTCGCTTGATGCTTGCGCAAGGGCACTTTTATATGCAGGCGCAGATGAGGTTTACTGTGCAACTGCCGTGCTAACCGATAAAACTGTTGAAAAAAGGTAAGAATTTTAATATAATAATTGGTGGTGATACAAATGGCTACTGAAATTGGTATTGATTTGGGCTCGTATAAAACCGTTATATTTTCGGGCTCTAAAATTATTTTGGAACAACCCAGCATTGTTACGGTTGATGCTGAAACTTTTAAACCCATTTATTTTGGCGAAAAAGCAAAACAAACTTTGGGCAGAACACCCGATACGCTTGAATGTGTGCGTCCAATACAAAACGGCCTTATTTCCGACTATGAAGTTGCTGAAGCAATGCTTAAACATTATATGACCGAAGTTTTTGGTAACAAAATTATTCGCCCAAAGGTAATGGCTTCAATTCCCGCTGGTTTAACTGAACTTCAACACCGTTCGGTTTCAAACGTTGCTTTGGCTGCGGGCGGAAGAAGTATTAACGTTGTTGAGTCGCCTTTGGCTATTGCCGTTGGGCTTGATATTGATTTTAATACTCCGCGCGGCCATTTAATTGTTGATATTGGCGCGGGCACAACCGACATTGCTGTTATTTCGCTTGGCGGTATTGTTTCATGTCAGTCGTTTAAAACTGCTTCGTTTAATTTTGATGAACAAATTATAACCCACGTTCGCCGTAGCCGTAATATTGAAATCGGACAACTTTCTGCCGAACAAATTAAAATTCAAATTGGCTCGGTTTATGCGCGACCTGTTGAATTAACCGCAATTTCAAAGGGCAGAAATATGTTTACGGGTTTGCCCGAAACCTTTGAAGTTGGCTCGGCCGAAATTTATAAAATTTTGCGTCCTACTGCGGTTTCAATTTGCAATGCAATTAAAAAATCGCTTGAAAACATTGAACCCGATATTGCTGCCGATATTAAGGCGGAAGGACTGTATTTGGTTGGCGGCGGTTCGCTTATTTTTGGTATGAAAGAACTTATAGAAAAGAAACTTGGTATTCCTGTTAATACTGTAGATACGCCTCAGTACAGCGTTGTAAAGGGCGCGGCTGCTGCACTTAACCGCCCCGAAATGATGAAAAACATAAATTACCAGCTTCGTAGTATGAAAGAATTGGAAATACATTAAAAAACACTTGACAAATTAAAAAAAGGTGTTATTATATATAGGTACAATTAAGTAGAACAATTCGTTCTCACCCTCGCGGCTGGCTCCTAATGGGTTAATAACTTTAAAGCAAAATAAGTGTGCTTTGTTGTTATGCGTGAACGAATTTTCGTTCACGCTTTTTGTTTATTTAAACGGAGGTGCATACCCATTAGCAGTAAAGAAGTAGCAATAAACGAAGACATTACTTTTGGTGAAGTAAGGGTTATTACTTCAACCGGTGAACAACTTGGTGTTTTGCCCATTAAAGACGCTATCAATGCGGCTTATGCAAAAGGGCTTGACCTTGTTTGTGTTTCGCCTAATGCTGTTCCGCCTGTATGCAAAATTATGGATTACGGTAAATACCGTTTTGAACAGGCAAAGCGCGAAAAAGAAGCAAGAAAAAACCAAAAAGTTATTGAAGTTAAAGAAATTCGTCTTGGTTTAAGTATTGACACACACGATTTTGAAACAAAAGGAAATCATGCAATTCGTTTCTTAAAAAGCGGCGATAAAGTTAAGGTTTCTATTCGTTTCCGCGGCCGTGAACTTGGCCACCCCGAAATTGGCCTTGATACAATGTCACGCTTTGCAGAATTTTGCAGTGAATACGCTACGGTTGAAAAACCTGCAAAAATGGAAGGCAGAAACATGTTAATGTTTCTTGCACCCAAATCAACAAAATAGTAATTATTTTAAGGAGGAATAAAAATGCCTAAGATTAAAACACACAGTGGTGCAAAAAAACGCTTTAAACTCACCAAAACCGGTAAGGTTAAACGTGCACATGCATTTAAGTCTCACATTTTAAACAAAAAGACAACCAAACGTAAAAGAAACTTGCGTAAAACAGTTGTTGCCGATGCAACAAACGTTGTAAAGGTTAAGAAAATGATTCCTTATAAATAAGGAAAACTGAATAGGAGGAAGAATATATGGCACGTATTAAAGGTGCGTTAGCTACACGCAAAAGAAGAAAGAAAGTATTAAAACTTGCCAAGGGTTATTTTGGCGCTAAATCAAAACTCTTTAAAACTGCAAAAGAAGCAGTTATGAAATCTGGTAACTATGCTTACATCGGTCGTCGTCTTAAAAAACGTGATTTCCGTCGTTTGTGGATTGCACGTATTTCTGCCGCTGCAAAAATGAACGGTATGAATTACTCAACATTTATGAACGGACTTAAAGTTTCCGGTGTGCAAATCAACCGTAAAATGCTTGCTGACATTGCAGTAAACGATGAAAAAGCATTTGCTGCGCTTGTTGCTCAGGCACAAAAAGCTCTTAAAAAATAATTTTTGCCGCCCAAGATAATTTTATCTTGGGCGAATTTTTTAATTATACAGAAAGGAAAATAGCAGTGTCTATTGGGCTTATTAACAGTAAGGATAACACTTTAATTAAAACGATTAAACGTTTGCAAACTTCTTCAAGACAACGTAAAAAAGAAAACTGTTTTGTTATTGAAGGTCTTCGTTTGTTAGACGATGCAGCCGATAATAACATTACTTTTTCGTACTTGCTTTACACCGAAGAATTTGCAAAAAAGAACCCTGATGCGGTAAATAAGTTTACTGAAAAAAGTGAAAAAGTATTTATAATTGGTGAAAAACTTTTCGCTTCTATTAGTGATACCCTAACACCGCAGGGCGTTATGGCGGTTGCTAATATGCAGGAAAACAATATTTTGAAAATTGATTTAAACGGAAAATACATAGCACTTGAAAATCTTCAAGACCCATCTAACGTGGGTGCCATTTGCCGTACAGCCGAAGCGCTTGGGCTAAACGGTGTTTTTATTTCAAGTGATAGTTGTGATATATATAGCCCAAAGGTGCTTCGCAGCTCAATGGGTACTGTGTTAAGGTTGCCCATTTATATACTTGAAGATTTACCTAATGAACTTAAACAAACCGGCCTTAAAGTTTACGCTTGTGTTGTTCACGGCCAAGCCGAACAGGTTGGCAGTTTTTGCTTTAATAACGGCTGTGTAGCGGTTATTGGTAACGAAGGCAACGGTTTAACCGAAAAAATGATTGATTTGGCTGACAGTAAAATTACAATTAAAATGAACGGCAGGGCAGAATCACTTAATGCTGCCGCAGCCGCATCTGTTGTTATGTGGGAGATGTGTAAGTAATTGAAATACATAGTTTGGCTTCAGTTGGTGTTATCAACCGCTTCACCGCTTTCTTTAAAAATTATTGAAGAAAACATATTAGCGGAAGATATTTATAAAAATACTGATAAATATAACTTTCTTGGCACCAACTTTGTTAAAACGGCCAAAAAGATTTCGCTTAGTAAAGCGGAAAAGATTATAGAATACTGTAATCATGAAAATATTTCTATTGTGACTTATAAAGACAATAAATATCCTGTTAAGCTTCTTAATATTAGTAATCCGCCACTTGTTCTTTATTGCAAGGGTGAATTACCTAATTTTAATTCTTTGCCATCGCTTTGTATGGTAGGTCCGCGTAAGGTAAGCGATTATGGCTATAAATGCGCTTATTCACTTGCGGCAAGGTTTGCTATTGCAGGGTTTATTGTTGTAAGCGGTGGTGCTGTTGGCTCTGATTATGCCGCGCACGACGGCGCACTTTGCCACGGCGGTAAAACCGTTGCGGTGCTTGGAAACGGCTTTGGCGATAATTATTTAAAACGTAATGAGCCACTTCGTGAACGCATTGCTGAAAACGGTTGTTTAATTACCGAATTTCCGCCAAAAACCAAGGCAAGCAAATTCACATTTCCACAAAGAAATCGTATTATGGCGGGTATTTGCGACGGTACTGTTTTAGTTGAAGCGCCTTTAAAAAGCGGTTCGCTTATTACTGCGGGTTTTGCCACAGAGTTTAACCGTGATTTGTTTGTAATTCCGGGTAATCCCGGCAATGAAAACTATGTTGGCTCAAATTTATTACTGCGCGACGGCGCTAAACCATTGCTTGAAATAAATGATGTTTTTGAAGAATATTTATGGAAGTATCCTGATAAAATAGATATCGAAAAATCAAGCACAGCAAAACTTTTAAAGCCCGTTATTTATGATGGTTCATATAAACCTGTTAATAAAAAGAAAGAAAATAACGGCAAAAAAAGCGAAAAAGTAATAAATAAACCAATAAATGTAAAAATTATTAAAAAAATATTGCCTGAACATCTTTCAAAAAATGCAAAAATGGTGTATAATTGTTTAGATAAGCATGAATTTTTGTGTGATGATATTTTTATAGCTGAATTGAGTTCAGCAGAAATAACCGCTGCTTTGGGCGAACTTGAAATTTTTGGTTTTATAACATCGCTTCCCGGCGGTAGGTATTCGTTGGTTATAAAGGAGTAGATTTAATGTCTAAACTTGTTATTATAGAATCACCCGGCAAACAAAAAAGTATTCAAAAGTATTTAGGTAACGATTATTTAGTGTTGGCTTCAAAAGGCCACGTAAGGGATTTACCTAAATCTAAACTTGGTGTTGATTTAGAAAACGGTTACAAACCGCAGTATTTGGTTATGGCCGATAAAAAAGAGCTTATAAAACAATTAAAACAAGCCGCCGCGCAAAGCGAAGCGGTTTATCTTGCTACCGACCCTGACCGCGAAGGCGAAGCAATTTCGTGGCATCTTGCACACTTGCTTGATATAGATATGAACAAACCTGTTAGGGTTTCTTTTAACGAAATTACCAAAAGCGGTGTTGAAGCAGGTATGAAAAACCCCCACAAGATAGATATGAATCTTGTTGATGCTCAACAGGCAAGACGTGTGCTTGACCGTATTGTTGGTTATAAATTAAGCCCGTTTTTGTGGAAAAAGGTTAAAAGCGGTCTTTCTGCAGGTAGGGTGCAATCGGTTGCGCTTAAACTTGTTGTTGACCGCGAAAGGGAAATAGAACAGTTTGTTCCTGTTGAGTTTTGGACTATTGATGCAAAACTTAATTTAAAGAAAAACTTTAATGCCCGTTTTTACGGTAATTTAGCAGGCGAAAAAATTGAAATAAATGATGGCAAAACAGCGCAAAAAATTGTTGAAGATATTGCCAATAAAGAATTTAAGGTTATAAACGTTAAAAAGGGTATAAGAAACCGTCAGCCCTCGCCTCCGTTTATTACTTCAACACTTCAACAAGAAGCGTCTAAACGCTTTAATTTCAGTGGTACGCGCACAATGCGAATTGCACAGCAGTTGTACGAAGGCGTAAATGTAAAGGGCGTTGGCGAAACAGGTCTTATTACCTATATGCGTACCGATTCTTTGCGTATTTCCGATGACGCAAGGGTGGCAGCAAACGGCTATATTGTTGCTAACTTCGGCGAAAAATACTTACCAAAAACACAAAGGGTGTTTAAGTCTAAAAAATCGGCGCAAGACGCTCACGAAGCAATTAGACCAACCGATATGCGACTTGACCCCGAAAGCATTAAAGATTCTTTAACTGCCGAACAGTATAAACTTTATAAACTTATTTTTAACCGTTTTGTTGCAAGTTTAATGGCAAATTGCACTCAGGAAACAACCGCGGCCGATATTACTGTGGGCGATTATTTATTTAAAGCAAGCGGTTATACCGTTAAGTTTGACGGTTTTACCGCTTTGTATGAAGAAGCAAACGAAAGCAGTGAAGAAAACGGCGGTGCACTTCCCGAAATTAAATCTGGTGATATGCCTAAATGCAAGGGAATTATGCCTAATCAGCATTTTACACAACCGCCCGCACGCTACACCGAATCAAGTTTAACAAAAGCGCTTGATGAAAACGGTATTGGCAGACCGTCTACCTATGCTCCTATAATGGCAAACATCTTACAGCGCGATTACATTGAACGCGAAAAGAAAACACTTAAACCCACCAAACTTGGTATGGTGGTTACCGATTTAATTAGTTCGCACTTTAAAAAAATTGTTGACGTTAAGTTTACCGCAGGTATGGAAGAAAACCTTGACCGAATTGATGCGGGTGAACTTGGTTGGGTAAAAACGGTTGATGATTTTTACGGTGATTTTAAGGTTAGCATTAAAAAAGCAGAAGATTCTATGAATGGTGTTAAAATTAAAGTTCCCGATACCGAAACCGATGTTGTTTGTGAAAACTGCGGAAGAAAAATGGTTATTAAAAATAGCCGTTTTGGAAAATTCCTTGCTTGTCCGGGTTATCCCGAATGTAAAAACACCAAACCGTTGGTAGAAGATGAAGTTAAACAACCTTGTCCAAAATGCGGTGCTAAACTTATTAAAAGGGTATCTAAAAAAACCGGCAAAAAGTTTTACGGCTGTTCGGCTTATCCCGCTTGCGATTTTGCATCCCCCGGTATTCCCACCGGTGAAAAATGCACAGTTTGCGGAAGTTATATTTTGCAGGGCATAAGAGGCCGTAATTATTGTATGAATTCACAGTGTCCTTCAAGGGAGAAAAAATCAAAATAATGAAGGATTATATTAAAGTTATTGGTGCGGGCCTTGCGGGTTGTGAAGCGGCTTTGCAAATTGCTAACCGCGGTGTAAAGGTTGTTCTTTATGAAATGAAACCCGTTAAAATGTCGCCTGCGCATAAAAGCGAAAATTTTGCCGAACTTGTTTGTTCTAATTCGCTTAAGGCATCTAAAATTGATTCGGCGGCAGGACTTTTAAAAGAAGAAATGCGGCTTCATTCTTCTGTTTGCCTTGAATCAGCTTCGCGCTGTGCAGTTGCGGCAGGAGGCGCTTTGGCGGTTGATAGGGATTTATTTTCTTCTTATATAACCGAAATTATTAAAAACCATCCGCTTATTACAATTAAAAATGAACTGGTCAATGAAATTGATAATAACTGTATAACGGTTATTGCCACAGGGCCTTTAACTGACGGTGATTTGGTAGAAGAAATTAAGAAAATTTCCGGTGAAGAATGTTTAAGTTTTTATGATGCTGCGGCACCTATTGTAACAAAAGAAAGTATTGATTTTAGTAAAGCGTTTTTTGCTTCGCGTTATCAAAAGGGAACAGACGATTATATTAACTGCCCGTTTAACAAAGAAGAATATGAAAATTTTCATAAAGAACTTGTTTCGGCACAGCCGGCAATCACACACGAATTTGATAAACCTATAAACGTTTACGAGGGCTGTATGCCTATTGAAATTCTTGCGAAGCGCGGTAGCGATTCAATACGTTTTGGTCCTCTTAAGCCCGTTGGTTTAATTGACCCCAATACAGGAAAAAGGCCGTGGGCGGTTGTTCAACTACGAAGTGAAAATGCAAGAGGAACACTTTTTAATATTGTTGGTTTTCAAACTAATTTAAAATTTGGCGAACAAAAAAGGGTGTTTTCTTTAATACCGGGGCTTCAAAATGCCGAATTTGTGCGTTATGGTGTAATGCACCGAAACACATTTATAAATTCACCCAAAGTTCTTAATAAAAACCTTTCGCTTAAAGCCAATAGTAACGTTTTTATTGCAGGTCAACTTTCGGGTGTTGAGGGGTATATGGAATCAGCCGCTTCGGGTATTATTGCGGGCATAAACGCCGTTAGGTTTTTAAAAGGCGAAGAGGCATATATTTTGCCCGAATTTACAATGATAGGCGCACTTCTTCACTTTATAACCGATTCTTCGGTTACAAACTTTCAGCCAATGGGTGCAAATTTTGGGGTTTTACCACCGCTTAAAAATCACATTCGCGACAAAAAAGAGCGTTACTTGGCTTTTTCTGCACGCTCGCTTGAATTTTTTAAAAATATTTAAAGGGGAATATAAATATGATTATTGCTGTTGATGCTTTTGGCGGGGATAACGCACCTTTAGAAGTAATTAAAGGCGCGGCTTTAGCGCAAAAAGAATACGGTGTAAAAATTATTCTCACTGGTAATAAAGAAGTTATTGAAAACTGCATTAAAGAAAACAATATCTCCTTTGGAAACCTTGAAATTGAACACGCCGATGATGTTATTTCAATGCATGATGAACCCACTTCTTTGCTTAAAGCCCACAAAAACAGTTCAATGGCGGTTGCATTTAACCTTTTGGCAGAAGATAAGGCCGATGCCTTTGTTTCTGCAGGAAGTACAGGCGCAATTGTTGTTGGCGGCACACTTATTATTAAAAGAATTAAGGGCGTAAAACGTCCCGCTTTGGCTTCTATGATACCGTCGCCCGATTCCTCTTATATGCTTATGGATATGGGCGCAAATGCTGAATGCCGTCCTGAAATGCTTTGCCAGTTTGGTATTCTTTCAAGTTTGTACTTAAAATATGTTGAAGGCAGACCAGACCCCAAAATTGGACTTTTAAATATTGGTACCGAAGACACAAAAGGTACCGAACTGCAAAAAGAAGCACATAAACTTTTAAGTAAATCGGGCATTAACTTTGTTGGCAACATTGAATCACGCGAGATGCCAAAAGGTGTTTGCGATGCAGTTGTTACCGATGGTTTTACAGGCAATATTGCTTTAAAACTTATTGAAGGTACTGCTACAACTTTATTTAAAATGATTAAAGGCGTTTTATACAAAAACTTTGTATCAAAAATTTGCGCTTTAATTCTTAAAAAAGATTTATATTCGCTTAAAAATAAAATGGACAGTTCATCGGTTGGCGGTGCACTGTTATTAGGTGTTAAAAAACCGGTTATTAAAGCACACGGCAGTTCCGATGCAGTTGCTATTAAAAATGCTATTGCCCAAGCGGTTCGCTTTACCGAAAGCGGTGTTATTGATACCATGACAAAAGCAATAGCCGAAAACATTAACGAGGAATAATAATGATACAGTTGGAAAAGGAACTTAATTACGAGTTTAAAGATAAATCGCTTCTTAAAAATGCTCTTTACCATTCTTCTTATGCAAATGAAAAACAACTTGCTTGCGGTTCTAACGAACGGCTTGAATTTTTGGGTGATGCGGTTTTATCGCTTGTTGTTGCAGATTATATTTATAAGAACTGCGCTAATTTACCGGAAGGCGAATTAACTAAACTTCGCGCGTCACTTGTTTGCGAAAAAACACTTTGCGGTTTTTCAAAAGAACTTAATTTGGGAGATTATCTCTTTTTGGGTAAAGGTGAAGAAGCCAACGGTGGCAGAACAAGAACTTCAATTTTGGCCGATGCTTTTGAAGCCGTACTTGCCGCAATTTATTTAGATGGCGGTATTGAAGTTGCCCGTAAACATGTATTAAGATTTGTTTTAAAAGAACTTAATAAAATTGAAAAAGATACTTGCAAAGATTATAAAACAACCTTGCAAGAGGTTATTCAAAAAAACCCCGAAGAACGCTTAACTTATGTTTTAATTGCTGAATCGGGCCCCGACCACAACAAGAACTTTACTGTTGAAGTTCATCTTAATTCTAATGTTATTGGCACGGGCGACGGCAAAAGCAAAAAAAATGCCGAACAAACTGCGGCAAAACATGCACTTGAACTTATGGGGCTAATTTAAAATGAAACACGCAAATATTTCGGTATTTGTTCCGCACTTTGGATGCCCAAACCGTTGCAGTTTTTGCGACCAAAATGCTATTACTAACTTTTACGGAAAAACCACCAAGCAACACGTTATAAATGCCGTTGAAACCGCAAAAAAATCTAAAAATTATAACCCGCAAAACACAGAACTTGCTTTCTTTGGCGGCAGTTTTACGGCTATTGATTTTGAATATATGTGTGAATTGCTTGAAGCAGGTTATAACTATGTTTTAAACAAGGATATTTGTGGAATTAGAATTTCAACCCGCCCCGATGCTATAAATGAAAACATACTTAAAGTGCTAAAAAACTATGGTGTTACTGCTATTGAGTTAGGGGCGCAAAGCACAAACGAAGAGGTACTTTTTGCAAATTTAAGAGGGCACACCTTTGCCGATATTGAAAACGCCACAAAGTTAATTAAAGAAAACGGTTTTTCACTAGGGCTTCAAATGATGACCGGATTATATAAAAGCACCAACGAAACCGATATTCAAACTGCACTTGATTTTTGCAAACTTAAACCCGATACAGTTAGAATTTATCCAACAATAACCCTTAAAAATACATATTTGGCAACACTTTATAAAAACGGGCTATATAAACCAAATTCAGTTGATGATGCGGCCGAAGTTTGCTGTGAATTAATTGAAATTTTTAATAAGAATAACATTAACGTTATTCGACTTGGTTTGCACACAATAAATAAAGACAGTTATGTTGCAGGGCCTTGGCATCCTGCATTTAGCGAAATATGCCAATCTAAAATTTATTTTAAAAAAATTAAAGAACAAGTATATGAAAAGGGAAGTTATTTGGTTTTTGTTAATAACCGCGAAATTTCAAAGGCGGTTGGCCAAAACAAATGTAACTTGTTAGAATTAAAAAAATCAGGTATAAATTGCAAGATTGTCGGTAATGAAGATATTAAAACCGGCGATATAAAAATTTTAAAGGAAGTGTAAATATATGCTGTTGCGCTCTATAACAATTCAGGGGTTTAAATCGTTTGCCGATAAAACCGAACTTAAATTCGGCAAAGGTATTACCGCTGTTGTCGGACCTAACGGAAGCGGAAAAAGTAATATTTCCGATGCCGTCCGTTGGGTTTTGGGTGAGCAGTCTACCAAAAATCTTCGCGGTCAGTCAATGGAAGATGTTATTTTCGGCGGTACTGCGCTTAGACGTCCTCACGGATATTGCGAAGTTACGTTGAATATTGACAACTCTGACCGTTCGCTTAATTTTGATAACGATAATGTTTCTATTACAAGACGTTATTACCGTTCGCACGAAAGCGAATATATGATAAACAATGTTTCGGTTAGATTAAAAGATATTAATGAACTGTTTATGGATACAGGCCTTGGCCGTGACGGTTATTCAATGATTGGACAGGGTAAAATTGATAATATTATCAGTTCAAAATCCCAAGAACGTCGCGATATTTTTGAAGAGGCATCGGGTATTTCTAAATACCGTTACAGAAAAATCGAAGCCGAAAGAAAATTAGTTGCGGCAGAAGATAACCTTTTACGCCTTCACGATATTATGAAGGAATTAAGAGATAGGGTTGGCCCGCTTAAAGAACAAAGTGAAAAAGCCGAAAAGTTTTTAGACCTTGCCGAACAAAAAAAGCGTTTGGAAATAGGCCTTTGGCTTTACACACTTAATAATTCTAAAGACGCTTTAAAACAGCAGGAAAATAAAATTACCGCCGCTCGTTTAAAATATAACGAAATTGATGAAGAACTAAAGAGTTTTGACCTTAAAACCGAACAAAACTCTAAAGATTTTGCATTGGTTACGGGTTTAATTGAACAAAAACGTGAATCAATTTTTGAACATAACGAAGAAATTGCCCGTATTGGCGGTGAAATTTCGGTTATTGAAACAAATATTACACACAAAAACGAATCGGTAGAAACCCTTAAAAGCGAAATTGAGGGTTTACTTGTTGATGGCGAAACCGCAAAGGCCGAAATAGAATTTAAGCAGTCGGTTATTAAAGAAAAAGAAACAGTAATTGCTTCACTTAAAGAAAAACTTGCCCTTTTAGAGCAAGAACTTAATTCAATGCTTACCGACAGCGAAAAAATTTCAAGGCAAATTGAAGATTTAACAAAGAAACTTAACGTAATTTCTACCGAAAGCGCTGATTTAAGGGTTACGCTTATAAGTGCTAATAACTCAAAAGAAGAAATTAAATCAAGAAATGCCACAATTGATGAAATTCTTTCTAATAAAACAGGCGAAGAAAAAGAACTTGAAAAAGAACTAAATGAAAACAACAAGTTTTTAAGTGAAATTCAAAGCAAAATTACCGAACTAAACAATTCGCTTGACGGTTATAAACTTATTTTAGAAACACGTAAGGAAAAGAAAGAACGTCTTTTTGAAGAAACACAGCAATTAAATCTTGATATTGAGGCCAAAAAGCGCAGAATTCAAATCTTAACCGAACTTGAAAAAAATTACGAGGGATTTAATAATTCGGTTAAAGAGGTAATGTCACTGTCAAGCAGTGGCGTTTTACGCGGTATTCACGGCCCTGTTTCAACAATTATTAACACCGATAAAAAGTATTCGGTTGCTATTGAAACTGCACTTGGCGCAACAATTCAGCAAATTGTGTGCGATACCGAAAACAACGCTAAATATGCTATTGAGCATCTTAAAAAAGCCCAAAAGGGCAGAGCAACATTTTTACCAATATCTTCTATTAAAGCGCGTGAATTTACCGAAAAGGGCTTTGAAGATATGTATGGCTATATTGGTGTTGCGCCTGAGCTTATTACTTGTGAAAACAAATATAAAGAAATTGTTAATTACTTGCTTGGTAACACCGTTGTTTGTGAAGATCTTGACAGTGCTGTTGCTATTTCTAAAAAATTTGGTTACCGCTTTAAAACTGTGTCGCTTGACGGACAGGTTGTTAATGCCGGCGGTTCGCTTACCGGCGGTTCCTTAATTAAAAATTCGGGTATTTTAAGCCGTGCAAGTGATATTAAACGTTTGGAAGATGAAGTTTCTAAACTTGATAAAGAATTAAAGGCAAAACAAACTGAACTTGATAACGCAACACAAGAACTTAACAAAGTTGACGCCGATATTTGCACTTATAATGCCGAAATTCTTAATTTAAGCGAAGATAAAATTCGCGTTTCGGCTGAAATTAAGCGTATTGTTGATATTAAAGACGGAATTACTAAAAATATTAACGAACTTAATGATGAACGAAACAATGCACAAGAAAAAATTAAGGCACTTGAAATTTCGGCACAAGAAAGCAATAAAAAGCTTAACGAACTTGAACTTGAAAAACAATCAATTCAAGGCGAAATTGACAGCATGACCGGCGGACGTGACGGAATTTCGGCAAAACGCGAAAGCATTACTGCCGATATTACTGCCGTTAAAATTGAAATTATGGAAAACGAGAAGGATATTGAAAACCTAAACAATGCCGCTGCTTCGCTTTCTGCCGCCGCCGATGATAAATTGAATAAGATTTCAATGCTTAATTCTCAAATTGAACTTTTAAGCGAAACTGTGCTTGAATACCAAAAACAAATTGAAGAATTAAAAGTAAAATCTGCTACTCTTGCTCAAAGTAATACAGATTACGAAACCGAAATAGAAGATTTTATTAAAAAACGCAGTGAAATTGAGCATAGCGGAGTTGTACTTCGCAACAGCGAAAAAGAAAGAACGGGCGAAAGGGAAATTATTAGCGGTGAACTTGCCCGTCTTAATGAACGCCGTGAAATTATGCTTAAGGAATATGACAATGTAATAAATCAGCTTTACGACGAGTATCAACTTACCCGTACACAAGCCGAAGAAATGGACATTGTTATTGATAAACCCGCTGCAGCAAAAAAAGAACTTTCGGAAGTTAAAGCTAAAATTCGTTCACTTGGAAACGTAAATGTTTCGGCTATTGAAGAATATAAAGAAGTGTTTGAACGTTATACTTTCCTTAACGAGCAAATTAACGATGTTGAAACTTCAAGGGCTGAACTTAACAAACTTATTAACCAGTTAACATCGCAAATGAAAGAATTGTTTGTTGTTGGCTTTAATAAAATTAACGAAAACTTTGGCGTAACCTTTACCGAACTTTTTGGCGGCGGAAGTGCAAAACTTGTGCTTAGCGACCCAGATAACATTTTGGAAAGCGGTATTGATATTGATGTCAAACTTCCCGGTAAAACAGTTCCCAATATTGATGGTTTATCGGGCGGTGAAAAAGCACTTATTGCACTTTCAATTTACTTTTCAATTATGCGCGTAAATGCGCCTCCGTTCTGTTTCTTAGATGAGGTTGATACTGCGCTTGATGAATTAAACGTTGACCGCGTTGCCGACTATATGCGCCGCGACGATTTTTCAACACAGTTTATTTGTGTTACCCACCGCAGAGGCACAATGGAAGCTGCCGATATGATTTACGGTGTTACAATGCAAGAAAAGGGTATTACAAAACTGCTTGAACTTAACGTTTCTGAACTTGAAAAACAATTACTTGAAAATTAAGGTGATTTAATGGGATTATTTGGTAAAATTAAAGCAGGTCTTACTAAAACAAGAACCGCTTTATCTGACAACGTTACACGCCTAATTAACAGTTTTACAAAAATTGATGAAGATTTGTTTGAGGAATTAGAAGAAACCCTTATTATGTCAGATATTGGTTATGCTACTGCTATAGATATTACCAATAAATTAAGGGCTAAAATTAAAGAAGAAGGCGTTACCGACCCCGAAAAAATTAAAGGTATGCTTAAGGATATTATTGCTGAAATTATTTCGGGTGAATCTTCGCTTAATTTAGAAACACAACCCAGTATGGTTTTGGTTATTGGTGTAAACGGTGTTGGTAAAACAACATCTATTGGAAAACTTGCTTATAACCTTAAAACAAGCGGTAAAAACGTAGTTTTGGGTGCAGCCGATACCTTTAGAGCAGCGGCAATTGAACAGTTAGAGGTGTGGGCCGACCGTGCGGGCGTGCCAATGGTTAAAAGTGTTGAAGGAACAGACCCTGCATCGGTTGTTTTTGATACAATTGCTTCGGCAAAGGCAAAAAAAACCGACGTTATTATTTGTGATACTGCAGGCAGACTTCACAATAAGAAAAACTTAATGGAAGAACTTGCAAAAATTAACCGTGTAATTGATAGGGAACTTCCTGATTGTTCAAAAGAAATTTTATTGGTTTTAGATGCAACTACGGGTCAAAATGCCGTTAATCAGGCAAAAGAATTTAAAAACGTTGCTAACATTACCGGAATTATTTTAACAAAACTTGACGGTACTGCAAAAGGCGGAGTTGTTTTAAGCGTTAAAAATGAATTAAATATTCCTGTAAAATTCGTTGGTGTTGGCGAAACCATTGATGATTTAATGCCGTTTGATGCCAATGAATTTTCTGAAGGAATTTTAAACACAGAGGGTTAAAATGAAATTTGTTATTGCTACTAAAAATCAGCATAAACTTATAGAAATGCAAAGAATTTTATTGCCAATGGGTATTGAAGCAGTAATTGATTTTGACATTGGTAAAACACTTATAGAACCCGAAGAAAACGGTGTGGATTTTAAAGAAAATGCGCTAATTAAAGCAAGAAGTGCTTGTTCTATTTGCGGTATTCCTGCTATTGCCGATGATTCGGGACTTTGCGTTGATGCCCTTGGCGGTGCGCCTGGTATTTATTCTGCCCGTTATGCCGGTGAACACGGTAACTCGAAGGCAAATAATATAAAACTTTTAAATGCACTTAAAAACGTTGAATATGATAAACGAACAGGCCGTTTTGTTTCGGCTATTGCTTGTGTTTTTCCTGATGGACGCGAGTTTTGCGTTGAGGGCGTTTGCGAAGGGCATATTGCTTTTGAAGAAAAGGGAACAAACGGATTTGGCTATGACCCGCTATTTATTAGCGAACTTGGATGTTTTGCTGAAATTTCGGCAGAAGATAAAGATAAAATCAGCCACCGCGGAAAAGCAATGAAAGTTTTTAAAGAAGAATTAAAAAAGTATTTGTAAAGAAGGTTTTTTTGTGTTAAACAGTAGACAGCGTGCACAACTTAGAGGTATGGCAAACACGTACGAAACTATTTTTCAAATTGGCAAAGGCGGTATTAGTGATGCCGTTATTAAGCAAATTAATGAAGCACTTTACGTTCGTGAACTTATTAAAGTTAGGGTGCTTGAAACCGCTCCCGTAACGGTTAGAGAGGCGGCAGATACGGTTGCCCAAGCCGTTGGCGGAGACGTTGTGCAGGTTATTGGCACAAAGTTTGTGCTTTATAAAAAAAGTAACAATAAAGATATTAAAAATCCTATTGTTTTGGTAAAATAAAATGAAGAATATTGCGGTATTCGGCGGAACTTTTAACCCTGTTCACAATGGACATATTGAAATGGCAAAAGCGGTTAGCAATCTTGATTTTATTGATGAATTACTAATTATTCCCGATAAAATTCCGCCACATAAAAGCCCTGATTTTTTGGCAAGTGATGAACACAGAATTGCAATGTGCCGCCTTGCTTTTTCGGAAATAAATAAGGCAAAAATTGATACAAGAGAAATTTACCGTGGCGGTAAAAGTTATACCTTTGATACGCTTTGTGAACTAAAAAACGAAAACAAAAATTCTAATATTTTTTTAGTTTGCGGCGGCGATATGGTTGTTTCTTTACACACTTGGTATAGGTATTCTGACCTTGTTTCTTTGTGTGAATTTATTGTTTTTAACCGCAAAGGAATTGAAAACGAGCAGTTTTTAAAAGCTATTGATAATTTAAAAAAATCAGGCGCAAAAATTACTGTACTTGAAAATAATATAACTGACATTTCTTCTACACAACTTCGCAATGCAATTGCAGAAAATAAAAATCTAAGCGGTTTTATTACTAAAAAAACAGCAAATTATATTAAAGAAAATAAAGTGTATGGGTGAAAAAATGCACGAAGAATATTTAAAAGTATTAAGAAACAAAGTAGATGATTATCGCTATAATCACTGCTTGGCGGTGGCTGAACAAGCCGTTCATTTAGCAGAAAAATATGGTGCTAATAAAGAAGAAGCTTACATTGCCGGGCTTCTTCACGATATAACAAAAAACGAAAATTACGATTGGCAGTTGAACTTTGCTGCTGAGTGCGGTATAATTCTTGACAGTGTTTTAAAAAATTCGCCAAAACTTTTACATGCGGTTACAGGCGCATTGTTTTTAGAACACGAATTGGGTATTAAAAACAGCGAAATTTTAAATGCTGTAAGGTTTCACACAACGGGTAAAGCAAATATGAGTTTGCTTGAAAAAATCGTTTATATAGCCGATTTTACTTCATCTGACAGAACATATCCCGACGTTGATGTTGTTCGCGGTTTGGTTGAAGAATCGCTTGAAAGCGCAATTTTATACGCTTTATCATATACAATAAAAAATCTTGTGGACAAGCAAAATGCCGTTTGTGCTGATACGCTTGAAGCTTATAATTATTTGCTAATGGGGGCTTAAAATGAACACAGAACTTATTTTAAAAACCGCGCTTAATGTTTTAAATGAAAAGAAAGCTCGTGAACTTAAAGCGGTAAAGGTAAATGAACTAACTGCACTTACTGATTACTTTATTTTTGCAACTGCTACTTCCAGTACGCATGTTCGCTCTTTGGCAGATGAAGTTGATTTTAAACTAAGTGAAATTGGCATTTTGCCCAAACATATTGAGGGCAAAGCAAGCGGTTGGATACTTTTGGATTATGGCACTGTTATTGTTCACGTATTCACCGCCGACAACCGTGAATTTTACGGTCTTGACCAAATGTGGGCAGACGGCGAAAATATTGATTTAACAAAAATTCTTGACAACACTTTGGAGGATTAAAATGAGTTTTGATAAATATGATTACAAACAAATAGAAGAAAAATGGCAAAAAATTTGGGATGACGAAGAACCTTTTAAAGCAAAGGATGATTATACTCTTCCTAAGTTTTTCGGCCTTGTAGAATTTCCTTATCCTTCGGGCCAGGGTTTGCACGTTGGTCACCCGCGTTCTTACACCGCACTTGATATCGTTGCCAGAAGAAAACGTTTAGAGGGCTATAATGTTCTTTACCCAATGGGTTGGGATGCTTTTGGTCTTCCTACCGAAAACTATGCAATTAAAAACCATATTCACCCTGAAGTTGTTACAAAAGATAATATTGAAAACTTTAAGCGCCAGTTAAAATCTTTGGGATTTTCTTTTGATTGGAGCAGGGAAGTTAACACCACTGACCCTGCTTATTATAAGTGGACACAGTGGATTTTCTTAAAACTTTATGAAAAAGGCCTTGCTTACAAAAAGAAAATGGCTGTAAACTGGTGCACTTCCTGTAAATGCGTTCTTGCAAATGAAGAGGTTGTTAACGGTGTTTGTGAACGTTGCGGTAACACTGTAATTCACAAGGAAAAAAGCCAATGGATGCTTAAAATTACCGAATATGCAGGCCGTCTTATTGATGATTTGGACCAGGTTAATTTTATTGAAAGGGTAAATATTCAGCAAAAGAACTGGATTGGCCGTTCTTACGGTACACAGGTTAAATTTTCTACAACCGTTGGCGATGATTTTGAGATTTATACCACACGTGCCGATACACTTTTCGGTGTTACTTACATGGTTCTTTCTCCTGAACATCCGTTACTTATAAAGTGGCAGGATAAAATTGAAAATTTAGATGAAGTAAAGGCGTACCAAGAAGCAGCTGCACAAAAATCTGATTTTGAAAGAACCGAACTTGCAAAAGACAAAACGGGTGTTTGCTTAAAGGGTATTAAGGCAATTAACCCTGTTAATAACAAAGAAATTCCGATTTTTATTTCGGATTACGTACTTATTTCTTATGGTACCGGCGCTATTATGGCGGTGCCCGGACACGACACGCGCGACTGGGAATTTGCCAAAAAGTTCGGTCTTGACATTATTGAAGTTGTTAAAGGCGGTAACGTAGAGGAAGAAGCTTACACCGACTGCGCAACAGGCGAACTTGTAAACAGTGGTTTCCTTAACGGTTTAAGTGTTGAAGAAGCAAAAGGTGCAATTCAAAAGTGGCTTAGTGAAAAGGGTATTGGTGAAAGAAAAACCAACTATAAACTTCGTGACTGGGTATTTTCGCGTCAGCGTTATTGGGGCGAACCTATTCCAATGGTTTATTGTGAAAAATGCGGTTGGGTACCGCTTAGCGAAGAAGATTTGCCTTTGCTTTTGCCAAAGGTTGATTCTTACGAACCCACCGATAACGGCGAATCTCCGCTTGCAAAAATGACCGATTGGATTAACACAAAATGCCCTAAATGCGGTGGCAATGCTACCCGCGAAACCGATACAATGCCACAGTGGGCAGGTTCTTCTTGGTACTTTTTGCGCTACTGTGATCCCCACAATGATAATGCACTTGCTTCTAAAGAAGCGCTTAATTATTGGGGACCGGTTGACTGGTACAACGGCGGTATGGAACATACAACATTGCACTTGCTTTACAGCCGTTTTTGGCATAAATTCCTTTATGATATTGGCGTTGTTCCAACTGCGGAACCATATGCAAAACGTACCAGCCACGGTATGATTTTGGGTGAAAACGGCGAAAAAATGTCTAAATCAAGAGGTAATGTTGTTAATCCGGATGATATTATTCGTGATTTTGGCGCCGACACAATGCGTTTGTATGAAATGTTTATTGGTGACTTTGAAAAAGCTGCGCCTTGGAGCACTTCTTCAATTAAGGGCTGCAAACGTTTTCTTGAAAAAATTTGGGCACTTAAAGATAATGTTATTGACGGCGAAGAATACCGCAAAGAAAATGAAACCGCAATTCACAAAATGATTAAGAAAGTTAGCGATGATATTTTAGAACTTAAAATGAACACCGCTATTGCTTCAATGATGACTTTCCTTAACCAAATTGGCGGTATAATTAACAAAGCCGAATATAAAACATTGCTTATTCTTTTAAACCCGTTTGCTCCTCATATTACCGAAGAAATTTGGGAAGAAATGGAGTTTGGCGGAAGATTAAACCAAGCAAAATGGCCAGTTTACGATGAAGCAAAATGTGTTGAAGACACGGTTGAAATTGTTGTTCAGGTAAACGGCAAAATTAAAGCACGGCTTAATATTCCTGCAAACATTTCTGCTGAAGAAGCATTAAAACTTGCAAAAGCCGAAGAAAACGTTATTTCTGCAATAGCTGAAAAAACAATTATTAAAGAACTTTACGTTCCTAAAAAACTTGTTAATATTGTTGTAAAATAAAAAATTGCAGCCCGCTTTTTGCGGGTTGCGATTTTTTTAATACTACTTGCAAAATTTTTGTGCTGATAGTATAATAATATAAATAAATTATCCAATAATATCTTTATTGGAGGTTTATTTATGGCAAAACAAGACAGTAACAAAAATGAAAATGAACAAAAGAACGATTTTGAAGAAATTAAAGAATCAGGTTCTTTAACGATAAAAAACGGCAGACACAATATTTTTTGTTTAACAATTATTGGTGAAATAGAGGGGCATAACGTTTTGCCCGAACAAAGTAAAACCACAAAATACGAACACGTTATACCGCAGTTGGTTGAAATTGAAGAAAACGAAAACATTGACGGCGTTTTAATTTTGCTAAATACAGTAGGCGGCGACGTTGAAGCGGGTCTTGCCATTGCCGAACTCATTTCTGGAATGAAAAAACCAACTGTTTCTTTTGTTATTGGCGGTGGGCATTCCATTGGTGTTCCGTTGGCCGTTTCGGCAAAGCGTTCTTTTATTGCGCCTTCGGCCACAATGACGGTGCATCCCGTTCGTATGAACGGTTTGGTAATTGGCGTTTCTCAAATGTTTAACCATTTTGAAAGAATGCAACAACGAATTACCGATTTTGTTACTGCTAATTCAAAAATAAGCGATGCCCGTTTTAAAGAATTGCTTGTAAACCGCGGCGAAATGGTTACCGATATGGGCACTGTTTTAAACGGTGAACAGGCAGTTAAAGAGGGCTTAATTGATAAAGTTGGAACTTTGTCAAATGTGTTAAGCGAACTTTATAGTATGATAGAAAATTAAGTCCGTTTACGGACTTTATACATAGGGGTGGATTATGGCAACTAAAAAAAGAAAATCAAACGCTACCAAAAAACAAAGCAACAGCCGTGCACCACAAAAGAAGCAGGTTAACCAAATACTTGCAATTTTTGTTTTTTCGATTTCGGCAATTATTTTCGCCTTGGCAGTATATCCGGGTGAAAAGGTTTGGAATGTTTTACATAATGTTGTTATAGGTTTATTTGGAGTTTTTTCAATTATTTTACCTTTGTTTTCCATTGTTTTAACAGTGTTTTACTCAATGGACAAACTTGTTGGTAAAATTAAGGTTAAGGCAATTGAGTTTGGCTTGTTTATTTTTATAATTGCCTGTGCTGTTGATATTTTTACAACAAGCGGAAATGCAACATACACACAACATGTTGCCGAAGTTTATAAAGCAACCAGTTTTGCAAATGCAGGCGTTTTTGGCTCAATTTTGGGAAACGCAGTGTATCAGTTGTTTGGTAAAGTTGGCGCAATAATTTTTATTTCAATTTTGTCTTTTGCTTTGCTTATGTTGTTAACAGGTACTACTGTTGCTCGTTTAATTAAATCTGCTGCAAAACCTGCAAAGAAAATTGCAGATATTGCCGAAGAAACCATTACTGAAGTTATTAAAGATAAAAAAGAAAAATACAACGTTGATATTCCTGTAGATGATGCAATTGAAGAAACCGATACTGCTATAAAAGAAAAATCTAAAAAGGTTGTAAACGCATATAAAAATTTGCACGATGATACACCCGTATCGGAAGAAACTGAAATTGATACAAGTTCTGCTCAAAAAATTGTTTTAACAGAGGAAGAAACAAAAACCGAAATTGAAAACGTTGCAAAAGAGGTTATGAACGGTATAAATATTACCGAAGAAGAGGGTTATAAATATCCGCCTCTTAGTTTGCTTAAAGAACCAAGTTTTGAAAATGCTTCGGTGCTTTCGGCCGAACTTGATTCAACTGCAACACGACTTGTTGAAGTTTTGCGCAGTTTTGGCGTTGAAACCAAGGTCATAAATATTAGCAAAGGACCTACTGTTACTCGTTATGAACTTCAGCCCTCGGTTGGCGTTAAAATTAGCAAAATTACAGGCCTTGCCGATGATATTGCACTTAATCTTGCTGCTGCAGGCGTAAGAATTGAAGCTCCTATTCCAAATAAAGCAGCAGTTGGTATTGAAGTACCTAATAAAAAAAGCGGCACAGTTACCGTGCGTGAAATTTTGGAATCTGTTGAATTTAAAAATTCTAAAAGCAAACTTACCGTTGCAATGGGCCGTGATATTGCGGGTAACCCGGTTGTTACCGATATTGCAAAAATGCCCCACGGTTTAATTGCGGGCGCAACCGGTTCGGGTAAATCAGTTTGCATTAACTCAATTATTATGAGTATCTTGTTTAAATCCTCACCCGAAGAAGTTAAACTTCTTATGATAGACCCAAAGGTTGTTGAACTTGGTGTATATAACGGTATTCCGCATTTACTTGTTCCCGTTGTTACCGACCCGCGAAAAGCTTCTGGTGCGCTTGGCTGGGCAGTAACCGAAATGGAAAGAAGATACCATTTGTTTGCTAACAACAACGTTCGTGATATTAACGGTTACAACCGCCTTTGCGAACTTGATTGTGATTTGCAAAAACTTCCGCAAATAGTAATTATTATTGATGAGCTTGCCGATTTAATGATTACCGCGCCCGGTGAAGTTGAAGATTCCATTAACCGTATTGCCGCAAAGGCGCGTGCAGCAGGTATGCATTTGCTTATT
Source organism: Acutalibacteraceae bacterium (assembly GCA_045655165.1). Lineage (GTDB taxonomy): Bacteria > Bacillota > Clostridia > Oscillospirales > Acutalibacteraceae > SIG607. The sequence goes on along the minus strand of JAZOOT010000041.1, from coordinate 2,611 downwards.
GCTACTCAAAGACCTTCAGTTGATGTTGTTACAGGTGTAATTAAGGCGAATATACCAACTCGTATTGCATTCTCGGTTTCTTCGCAAACCGACAGCCGTACAATTCTTGATATGGGCGGTGCAGAAAAACTTTTGGGCAGGGGTGATATGCTATTTAATCCTATTTCTGCTTCTAAACCCAGCCGTATTCAAGGTTGTTTTGTTAGCGATGAAGAAGTTGAAGCGGTTGTTGATTATATTAAAAACAACGGTAAAAGCAACTACAGCGATGAAATTCAAACTGAAATTGACCGTTTGGCTGTTCAGGATAAAAAAGCAAAAGGCGGCGATTTTTCTGACGGCGGTTCAGATGAAGAAGATACTATGCTTAATGATGCAATTCGTGTTGTTGTTGAACTTGGACAGGCATCTACTTCGCTTTTGCAAAGAAAACTTAAGCTTGGATATTCCCGCGCGGCACGTATTATTGACCAAATGGAAGAACGTGGCGTTATAGGACCGTACGAAGGCGGCAAACCGCGTCAAATTTTAATTACAAAAGAAGAACTGATGGAGAAAGAATCTCGTGAAGAATATTAAAAAATCGCTTTTAAAATCATTTTTGGGCGGTTTAAGTGCATTACTTGTTTCGGCAATTCTTTTAGTAACTTTTGTTGACAGTCCTTTTATTCCAAGTTGGCGCGATATTTTTTCAATAAATGTAAAAGTTGACGAAACTGCCGACATTATAACAATTTTAGACGTGGGGCAGGGCGACTGCGCTTTAATTCAAAGTAACGGTCGTTTCGCCTTAATTGATACGGGTGACGGAAAAACAACAAGTGTTTCTAAACTTCTTAAAAAACGCGGTGTTAATGGCTTAGATGCCATTATATTAAGCCACTGGCATTCCGACCATATAGGCGGAACAAGTGAAGTTTTAAGTAGTTATAATGTAACAAATGCTGTTATTCCGCAAATTAACGCCGAAAATGAAGAAATTGATAAAACAGCTAATGAACTGCTTAATATGTGTAAATTCTACAATGTTTCGGTACATACTGCGGTTACTTCAATGGTAATAAATATTGGCGATATTGAACTAACTGTTTTACAAACTAATTATGATAGTTCTGATGAAAACAACCGTTCGCTTATAGTTATGGCAGAGTGTGAAGGCGTTAAATATTTGTTTACGGGTGACGCTGAAACCCCGGCCGAAAAAGAACTTGTTGAAAACAATATAAATTTTGATTGTGATATTTTAAAAGTTTCACATCACGGTAGTGATACTGCTACAAGCAAAGAGTTTTTAGAAATATGTACACCGAATATTTGTGTTATTTCGGTTGGGCAAAATAATTCTTACGGACACCCCGATAAAAAGGTTATTAACCGCATTAAAGCGGTTGAAGCAGGAATTTACCGAACCGATTACCATGGAGATATTACTGTTGCTTTTGCTGATGGAAATTACTTTTTATCTACTCAGTACTGATATTTCAGCACTGAGTAGATTTGTTTTTAATCTGCCATTCTTGCGGTCGCATGGTCTATTGATTCGGTTCTGCGGAAAAGCAAAGTAATACACCAAATACCGGCTAATGCAATAACAATATAAACAATACGTGCTAAAAGTGCTGCACTGCTTCCAAAAAGCCAAGCAACTAAATCAAACTGAAAAAGACCAACGCTACCCCAGTTTAAAGCACCGATAATTACTAATGCTAAACATATTTTATCAAACACAAAAATTCACTTCCTTTAAGTTAAAATTATTCTAAACAAAGGAAAAGCGCTCCATCAGTCAATTTCTTGCAGATGGAGCGCAGTTTATGCGCTTTTATAACGCGTTATCTCATGCTGTTTTCATAAGATTCAATCATTTTCTTAACCATCTGTCCACCGATGGAACCGGCTTGTTTTGATGTGAGGTCGCCGTTGTAACCTTGCTTAAGGTTAACGCCTACTTCCCTTGATGTTCCCGAGTGTTATTAAAATGCCATTAAAAAATAAATACATAGGCTAATCGAACCGCTAAAATAACACTCTCTGGGGAATAATTTAATTGATATAGAATCTTGACTATTCGTTACGAATATGATATAATTTTCGTGGTGATTGTTATGGATAGACGAATAGCAAAATTAATTGTAGGCAAGGCGGGAGGCACCGCTGGTAAGGACTCCAAAACCTATAAGGTATCATTGCCTAGCAAATGGGTTGCTGAACTTAGTCTTGCAGATTCTAAAATAGAAATTGCGTTTGACGGTGAAAGGATTATTATTTCACCATATTTATCTATGGATGAATTTTTAGAAAAGAAAAAATCGCTCGGTCATAAGTTACTGAAACTTGAGTTTTATGACAGTGAAAGTTTATGCACCAAAATTATTGCTGACTTTACCGATGAAACCTTGTCGGCAGAAAATACAACCGAGCATATTGTTAAAACCGCATTTGGTAAAAACGAAGCACCGACTTGGGAAGATTTTCAGAACTTCTTAGAGGAACGTTGTCTACCGAGGAGTCGCAGTGGTATCAGGGAGTATTTGGAAACCATCGGTGTAGAAGAATATGAGCCACTTGAAATCATTAAGAAAACCGATGGCAGAATGGCAGAAGATAACCA
>JAZOOT010000040.1:0-19442 GCA_045655165.1 Acutalibacteraceae bacterium | reverse complement strand
AATGAATACCGAAAATTCTTGGGAGGTAATTCATAAATTGCGCCGGGGTGTATAATTCTTTTACCGCTTTCAAGGTTAGAATGTTTAAGTGAATCAATTATTCTGCCGTTTTCATTGCAAAGAATAACGTTTGGCATACTTGAAATCATTTCGCAAACAAGCGAATAGGTAACCCTGTCGCCAAGTTCATCTACTGCGCTAAACAAAAAGGTTAAAACCCTTTCAAAACCGTCTTGCTTAATATCAATAAGTTTGGAAGAACCCAAATATTTTCTTAAAAGCATACAAAACATTGGCGGGTTTTCGGGGTTTTCGGGCCTTTCTTCGGTTACTCCAATGCGGTTTGCACCTGAAACAAGGGAAAATAAAAGCCGTTTGCCGCCCTCTTTAGAGCGCAACAAAAACACCAGTTCTTCCTTAGACGGCTGGTAAATTTTTTCGGTATGTGAGCCGATTAAAACGCTTAATTCGGCTTTTAGTTTGTTAAGAAAAATACCGTCTAACGCCAACAGTTAATCCTCCAAAAGTTTTAAAATTTCCTCTTTTGCCGTATTGTAAAAATTATATTCATTCTGCTTATTTTTATGTTTAAAACTTGTCAAACAGTCTTCTATAATTAAAAGTTGCTTTTTAAAATAATCGCGTGAAAATTCGCTGCCTTTTTCTATTTTGCCAACAAAATATTCTTTTGGCAAAATCTTCTTTGTTTCAGCGCAGTATTTAGCACTTATAACCGAATAAACCTTGCCGTTTTCTTTTACAGCTACTTCTTTTTCAATACAAAAACCCTCATTATAAAGGCGTTCTCTTAAAAATCCTGCTGAAGTCATTGGCTGTAAAATAAGCGAAAGGTTTTTATCTTTAATGTATGCGCAACTAAATAAAATTTCCGATATAACTTCACCGCCCATACCTGCAATAACAATGGTATCGGCTTCGCCTTCGTTTATACCGCTAAGCCCGTCGCAAAGGCGGGTTTCAACCGCCGTACAACCTGCTTTATCAAGGTTTTTTCTAGCAGAGGCAAGGGGTTTTTCTTTAATATCACAGGCAATAACACGCTTTGCCTTTTTAGAAAGATGCAATGCAATGGGCAAATGCGCATGGTCAGTGCCTATGTCAACAACAAAAGCGCCGTCTTTAATTAAATCAAAGACGGCCTTTAGTCTTCCTTTAAGGTAGGTCATTACTTGTTAAAATAAGCGTTTAGTTTTTCAACAAGCGCATCACAGTCGGTGTTGTGAACGGCACATGCCTGTTCAATAGATTCCCCGCGTGAAGCAGGGCAACCAAGGCAGTGCATACCAATTTCAAAAAAGTACTCAGCACAGCCTGTGTCCATATCAAGTACGTCGCCAATAAGCATATCTTTTGTAATTTTCATAATATTTTCTCCTTTTATAAAAGTTTTGTTTCTTTGTTTAGTTCGCTAAAACCGTGGTTGTAAAGTTTGCGGTTGTCCATTGACCAAAGTCTACCCGTAAATTCGCCGACTTCAACACCTTCTACGGCTTCTTTCATTTCAAAAATACGCGCGTCAAGCATATCAAGTTCACTTAAAATTTCGGCTTCAATAAACATGGGGCGGGTTGCCGCGCCAAATTCGGGTTCGCCGTGGTGGGAAATAAGAATATGCTCAACCAAGTTTGAAATTTCTTCGCTTACACCAAGGCGTTTAGCAGTTTCGCGCACCGTTATTGCACCCTCAACCAAATGGCCAATAAGGTTGCCCTTAACGGTGTAACCCGAAGCAATGCCGGTTTCAGAAACCTCAAATTCGGTAAGTTTTGCAATATCGTGCAAAATTGCGCCCGATAAAAGCAAATCTTTATTAACAAAGGGGTAAATTTCGCAAACGCTTTGGCACAACCTTACAATAGAAAGTGTGTGCATTAGCAAACCGCCCCTTATTGCGTGGTGCAGTTTAAAAGCGGCAGGCCAATATAAAAGTTTTTCTTTGTTAGTATCAAGAATTTCGCCAACCAGCAAAGCAAGTTCTTTTTCTTTAAAACCGCTTACAATGTCGTTAAGTGCGTTAAACATTTCAAGGCAGTCGTAAGAAGCGGTTTTAACAAAATCTTCCGCCTTTACATTGTCATTTTCGGTTGCATATCGTATTTTTTCAATACGCAACTGGTTTGTGCCGTTATAAACCGAAACAGTACCGCGAACCTTAACAATTTTGTTAGCGGTGTATTCGCCGTGAAACGCTTCGTTATAGTTCCAAAGTTTTGCGTTAATTTCATCGGTGCTGTCGGAAAGTGTAAAGTCTAAATAAACGTCGCCCTTTGAAGAGGTTTTCTTATCAACGCTTTTAATAAGGCAATACCCTTCAACAAGGCCTTTCATATCTATTTGGTTAAAATTCATGAACACGCCTAACTTTCTTAAGATTTTAGCATTACTTATTATACAATAATTATTTATTAAATGCAATAATTTTATAATTTTGCTTGTAAATGGAAATTGCTTGTGGTATAATCCACTTGATAAACTTCTGAAAGAGGGAAGAGTTAGTGTTAGATATTAAATTTATTAGGGAAAACCCCGAAGTTGTAAAAGAAAATATTAAGAAAAAGTTTAAAGAACATAAACTTTGCTTGGTTGACGAAGTTATTGCGCTTGATAACGAAAAGAGAAGCGCTAACAGCCGTGCAAACGAACTTAGGGCTTTAAGAAATAAAGTAAGCAAAGAAATTGGCGTTTTAATGGGACAAGGCAAGCGCGAAGAAGCCGAAGAAAAGAAACTTATTGTAAAACAGCAGGCCGAAGAACTTGCCAATTTAGAACAACTTGAAGAAAAGCTAGAAAAAAAACTTAAAGAAAAAATGATGAAAATACCCAACATAGTAGATGCTTCTGTGCCTGTTGGTAAAGATGATAGCGAAAATGTTGAGGTAGAAAAATTCGGCGAACAAACAAAACCCAATTTTGATATTCCTTACCACACCGACATTATGGCTTTGTTTAGCGGTATTGATAAAGAAGCAGCGGGCAAAGTTGCGGGCGAGGGCTTTTATTACTTAATGGGCGATATTGCCCGCTTGCACAGCGCGGTTACTGCCTATGCTAGGGACTTTATGATTGATAAGGGCTTTACCTATTGTATTCCACCTTTTATGATTCGTTCTAATGTTGTTACCGGCGTTATGAGTTTTGAAGAAATGGACGCTATGATGTATAAAATTGAGGGTGAAGACCTTTACCTTATTGGTACAAGTGAACACTCTATGATTGGTAAATACATTAACTCGGTTACCGACGAAGCAAAACTTCCCTTAACCCTTACAAGTTATTCGCCTTGCTTTAGAAAAGAAAAGGGCGCACACGGTATTGAAGAACGCGGAATTTACCGTATTCACCAGTTTGAAAAGCAAGAAATGATTGTTATTTGCAAACCCGAAGAAAGTATGGACTGGTTCCATAAAATGTGGAGTTATTCGGTTGAACTTTTCCGTTCCTTAGATATACCTGTTAGAACTCTTGAATGCTGCACGGGTGACCTTGCCGATTTAAAGGTTAAATCATACGATGTTGAAGCGTGGTCCCCAAAACAGCAAAAATATTTTGAAGTTTGCTCTTGTTCTAACTTGGGCGATGCTCAATCGCGCCGTTTGGGTATTAAGGTTAAAGATGAAAACGGCAACCGTTACCTTGCTCACACACTTAACAACACCGTTGTTGCTCCGCCAAGAATGTTAATTGCATTCCTTGAAAACAACCTTGAGTTTGACGGTGAAAAGTACAGCGTAAGAATTCCTGCTGCACTTAGACCTTATATGGGCGGCAAAGAAAAAATAACATATTAAAAATTAAGCCCCGTTGGTTTAACCAACGGGGCGTTTTTTATTATAGTATAACCTGTGTTAGCGCAACACAAAGGGGAAGTGTTATTATTGAAAATAATGTTGTAACCGAAACAAGCTTTACCGAAAGGTCAACATCGCGGTTAAACTTAACCGAAAACATTGTTGTGGTTGCGGCAACAGGGCAGGCAGCAGCAACAATAAGCGGAACTGCAACTGCGCTATCAATTTTAACAATCCAAAGTAAAAACATACAAACTGCAGGGCAAACAATAAGCCGTAAAAACAGTGGGAAATATATTCTTATGTCGGTAAATGCTTTTTTAAATTCAATTTTAGAAAGATAATAGCCAATAACCAACATAGGAACAGGGGTGTTAAGGTTTGCTACGTGTTGAACGGTTGTGGTTAATGCTGCAGGTAAATATTGGTGGGCATTAAGTAAGAAAATAATAAGACCGATAGAAACACCAATAGTACCGGGGTTTAATAAAAGTTTTTTAATCGTTAGTTTTCCGCCCATTATAATAAGACCAACAGTCCAAACCATAATATTGAATATTACAACATAAGCCGAGCCGTAAAATGCACCGTCGGAATTAAAAAGGGCAATTTGCAAAGGAATAGACATAAAACCTGCATTTGAAAAAATTAAAGAAAACCTTGAAACTTTTTCTTCGTTTTCATTTTTTTGCTTTATAAAAAGTGAAAGTAAAATGGCAAAAATATGAAAAACAATTGAAATTAAAAATGCGTAGCCCAAATTGGTTAGTTTTGCTTTTTCAAAGGGGCGTATAAAAGAATTTATAATGGCCGCAGGGGTTGAAAAATAAAGGGCAATGGAAGAAAGGGTTTCTGCTGCTTTTTCGCTTATAATACCTTTTTTACCGCAAATAAAACCAAGTGCAATTAGTAAAAATAAAATAAAAACTTGGTTGGCAACGGTTAAAAAATGGTGGTAAAATTCATTAAAAATCATAAATTATATTCCTTTATTGGCGAGTAGTGGTAGGTTATAACCTTTAAATTGGTTTCTTTTATTAAACTTGCTAACGGCTCAACTATTATGTCTTCGGTGTTAAAGTGACCTGCATCGGCAAGAAAAACGGCTTTTTCTTGGGCAAGCAAAAACAAGTGGTGTTTGCATTCTGCCGTAACAAAAGCATCGGCACCTTTTTCTATTGCAAGTGGGAAAAACTCGCCGCCGTTTCCCGAACACACCGTAACGGTTTTAATTTGGTTTTCACCGCAGTATTTTACGTTTGTTTTTAACTTTTGGCTAATGTGTTTGGCAAAATCATTTGCACTCATAACCCTTGGCAGTTCGCCCTGTCTTATGGTAAAACCGTCTTCGCAAACAAGTTTTTTAACATTTCTAAGTTCTAAAACTTCTGCCAAAACATCGTTCACACCGCCGTCTGCCGTGTCAAGATTTGTGTGCATACTAATAACCGAAATGTCATTTTTTATAAGGGTGTAAACTAAATCATTTTCTAACACCTGTTTTAGCGGGTTAAAAATAACGGGGTGGTGGGTAACAATTAAATTTATCCCGTTTTCTTTGGCCTTTTCTATTGCAAATTTGGTGCAGTCAAGCGCAACCAAAACACCGCTAATTTCTTGGTTTTCGTTGCCCACAAGCAATCCAACGTTGTCAAAATCACAAGCAAGTTGCACGGGGAAACGCTCGCACAAAAAACATAAAAGTTCTTTAACTTTCATAATTTTCTCCTAAATCAAGGCGCTTAAAGTTTATTACTTTAAACGCCTTTCTTTTATTTTTTAAAGGAATCTTTAAGCGCAACGGTACGGTTAATAACAACGTTATCAGCAGTACTGTCTTTATCAATGCAAAAATAACCTTGGCGCATAAACTGGAAGGTTTCTCCAACCTTTGCCGATTTAATATCAGGACCAATTTTGCAGTTTTTCATAATGCAAAGCGAATCGGGGTTAATGTTATCGGCAAAACTTGCAACACCCTCTTCATCAGACGGGTTGGGCACGTTAAACAAACGGTCGTAAAGTTTAACTGTGGCGTCTGTTGCTTCTTCTTGGCTAATCCAGTGCAAAGTGCCTTTAACCTTTCTGCCGTCAGGCGTTTCACCGCCAAACGATTCGGGGTCGTAGGTGCAGTGAACAACAGTTATGTTGCCGTTTTCGTCGGTTTCGTGCGAAGCATAACGAATATAATATGCGCCCTTTAAACGAACCTCTTTTTCGGGGCAAAGACGGAAGTATTTGCCAATTGGGTTCAGCATAAAGTCCTCTTGCTCAATGTAAAGGTTTTTAGAAAATACAACCTTATATTTGCCGTCTTCGGGCTTGTTGGGGTTAACGTCAACCAAAATTTCTTCGGTTTTACCGTCGGGATAGTTATCAATAACAATTTTTAACGGGTCTAAAACAACCATAGCCCTGCGTGCGTTAAGGTTTAAGTTATCTCTAACGCAAGATTCCAAAAGGGCATAGTCAATAACGCTGTATGCTTTAGAAACACCGATTTTTTCAACAAAATCACGAATTGCTTCTGCGGGGTAACCGCGGCGGCGCATACCGCAAATGGTAGCCATTCTTGGGTCGTCCCAACCCGAAACAATACCGTCGTTTACAAGTTTTAAACATTTGCGTTTGCTGGTTAAGGTGTAGTTTACGTTCATTCTTGCAAACTCAATTTGTCTTGGCGGTGTGGGAATGTCTAATGCTTGTAAAAACCAGTTGTAAAGCGGACGGTGGTTTTCAAATTCAAGCGAACAAAGTGAATGTGTAACACCCTCTTTAGCATCAGAAAGCGGATGCGCAAAATCGTACATTGGGTAAACACACCATTTATCGCCTGTGCGGTGGTGGTGCGCTTTCATAACGCGGTAAATAATGGGGTCGCGCATATTAAGGTTGGGCGAAGCCATATCAATTTTAGCCCTTAAAACCAAACTGCCGTTTTCAAATTCGCCTGCGGTCATACGGGCAAAAAGGTCTTTGGTTTCAGTAATTGGGCGGTTTCTAAAGGGGCTTTCTTTGCCGGGTTCTGTAAGGGTACCGCGGTATTCCCTAATTTCATCGGGGGTAAGTTCATCAACATAAGCCAAACCCTTATCAATTAACTTTAATGCACATTCATAAATGTAATCAAAGTAGTCAGATGCGAAATAAACGTTTTCCCAATTAAAACCAAGCCAGTTAATGTCTTCTTTAATTGCATCAACATATTCAACATCTTCTTTGGTGGGGTTGGTGTCATCAAGACGCAAATTGCATTTACCGCCGTATTTTTCAGCCGTTTGAAAGTCAATGCAAATGGCTTTTGCGTGTCCAATGTGCAAATAACCATTCGGCTCTGGCGGAAAACGGGTTTGAACGCGTGTATAAACGCCTTCTTTTAAATCTTCATCAATAAAATCGTAAATAAAGTTAGAAGGAGCAGAAACTTCCGTTGTAACTTTTTCTTCGTTTGCCATATTGTTCATTCCTTTATAAATTCTGTAATAGCTTTATAAATTTTGTATAGCACTATCTATTCGCTTAATACATTCTTCTTTTGTAAGTACCTGCATAATACTGCAAAGGTCGGGAGTGTTTCTTCTGCCTGTAACGGCAATTCTAAGCACTGTACTTAAATCGCCTGCGTGGCCCTTGTAATTTTCGGGGTTTGCTTTGTAAAGTTTGGTTTCTTCGGCAAATCCAAGCGGTGCGCAAAGCAGTTTAATTTTATTAAACCAATCCTGCTTTTCATCGTTTTCATTGTAAACTTTTTTGTATTCTTCCAAAAACCGGACAGCATCTTCCTTTTCAATGTTTTCAGGAAGTTCGTAGCACGGAACAAAAAGTTCGTTAAAGAAGTAAGAAAAATAATCTTTTGCCTCTTTAAAACGCGCAATATCTTTACGCGGTTTTGCGCAGTCGCGGTCAATGGCAAGCATGGCTTTTGAAAATGCTTCGTTTTTGGTTAAAAGCGAATAATATTCGCTGTCAAATTCTTTTGTCCACTTGCAAAGTTTTTCGTAAAATACGGCGCTTGAAAGTTTGCTAATATAATTTTTGCTAACATCAAGCAACTTGTTTTCATCAAACAATGCGCCCGAAACACTCATTTTCTTTAAGTTAAACTTAAATTCGCTGTAGTGCTTGTCGGGGTTGACCCTGCGCCAATCTTCAAAGTCCGATGCCGCAATGGTCATAAGGTATTCAATAACACTTTCTGGCTCGTAACCCTCTTCAATAAAGAAACGCACAGCGGCTTCGGGGTCTTTGCGTTTTGAAATTTTGCGTTTTGCGCCGTTATCTAACTTCATAATGGGCGAAATATGTGCAAATTTAGGCACTTTAAAGCCCAAAATGCGAAACAGCTGAATGTGTTTGGGAACAGACGAAATCCATTCATCCCCGCGCATAACAACGGTTGTGTGCATAAGGTGGTCATCAACCGCGTGGGCAAAATGGTAGGTAGGAATACCGTCAGATTTTAAAATAACAAAATCTTCATCGTTTTCGGGCATTTCAATTTTGCCTTTAATTAAATCTTCAAAAACAATTCGGTTTTCTTCGCTTCCGGGTGAACGCAAACGCACAACAAAGGGTAAACCGCTATCAATTTTTTCCTTTGCCTCTTCATAGGTAATGTCCCTGTGTTTAGCCCATTTGCCGTGGTAACCTGTGCGCACCTTTTGCTGTTCTTGTTCTTCTCTTACCTTAGCAAGTTCTTCTTCGGTGCAAAAACAGGGGTAGGCAAGGCCGTCAACAATTAACTTTTTGGCATATGTTTGGTAAATTTCGGCGCGTTCGGACTGCTTGTAAGGGCCGTAGTCACCCTTTTGTGTATCGGCCGAAATAAAACCTTCGTCAATGGTAATGCCAAAGGTAGCAAGACCTTCAATAATATCTTTAATACCGCCCTCTACTTCGCGTTTTTTGTCGGTATCTTCAATTCTTGTAAAGAAAATACCGCCGCTTGAAGTTGCAGTTATGCGGTTTACAAGCGAAGTAAAAAGTGTGCCCAAGTGCAAATAACCCGTTGGGCTTGGCGCAACTCGTACAACCCTTGCGCCTTCGGGCAAATTACGCTCTTTATAAAGTTCTTCGTAATATTCGGTTGATTTTTTAATGTTTGGCAGTAAAAGTTCCGCCAATTTTTCGTTGTCTGTCATACTAACACTCCAAAGGTGATAAAACTATTTTTTTAGCAGGATATTAAGCTCGTCCAAAAAGCTGGTTACGTCTTTAAAACGGCGGTAAACCGAAGCAAAACGAACGTATGCTACTTCATCAAGAGATTTTAATTTTTCCATTGTAAGTTCACCAATTTTTTCGCTTGTAACTTCGCGGTCAAGCGAATTTTGAATGGTGGCTTCAATATCGTCAATAAGCATGTCAAGTTCGTTAATTGAAACAGGCCTTTTTTCACAAGCACGTAAAAGGCCGTTCATAAGTTTTTCGCGGTTAAACGGCTCGCGCGATTTGTCTTTTTTAATAACAATAATCGGCAAACTTTCAATAAGTTCATAAGTTGTAAAACGTTTGGCGCATTTTAAACATTCGCGGCGGCGCCTAATTCTTTCGCCCTCGTCGGTAGGACGGGAGTCAACAACTTTGCTTTCTTCAAAGCCACAAAACGGACACTTCATAATAACCCACCTTAAAATATAATATTATTAGATGAGTATACCACATATTGTGTATAATTACAAGAAAAAAATTAGTTGTTGCAAATAGTAAGTTTACTTGTTAAAATATAATTAAATATATGGCTTGAAAGGAAGTTTATTATGGCATTTAATCAAACCGATAAACCGCAAGTTGGAGAACTTGTTGCAGTAATGCACACCACAATGGGTGATATTTCTATTCGCCTTTTCCCGCAGTTTGCCAAAAAGGCGGTTGAAAACTTTGCAACACACGCTAAAAACGGCTACTATAACGGCATAATTTTCCACCGCGTAATTAAGGGCTTTATGATACAAGGCGGCGACCCAACCGCAACAGGTTGCGGCGGCGAAAGTATTTGGGGCAAAAGTTTTGAAGATGAGTTCTTTAAAGAACTTCACAACATAAAAGGTGCACTTTGCATGGCAAATGCAGGCCCCAACACAAACGGAAGTCAGTTTTTTATTGTTGAAGCCGATACGGTTGATGGCGGACTTTTAGAACAAATGAAAGAACTTCCGCACATGTTCCCAAAAGAAACCGTTGAGCAGTACGAAGAACTTGGCGGCACACCTTGGCTTGATTACCGCCACACAGTTTTCGGTCAGGTTTTTGACGGCTTTTCGGTTGTAAAGGAAATTGCAAATGCAAAGGTAAATGCAAACGATAAACCGCTTCAAGATATTGCCATACTTTCCATTGATATAAACGAAGTGAAATAGGAGAAAGAAAATGAAAGGTATTATTCTTGCAGGGGGAAGCGGAACACGCCTTTACCCCTTAACAATGGTAACTTCTAAGCAACTTTTACCCGTTTACGATAAACCAATGATTTACTACCCGCTTTCAACCTTAATGCTTGCGGGTATACGCGACATTCTTATTATTTCAACCCCTACCGATTTACCTAATTTCGAGCGCCTTTTGGGCGACGGAAGCGATTACGGAATTAACCTTTCTTACGCCGTTCAGCCCTCGCCCGACGGTTTGGCACAAGCGTTTTTAATTGGCGAAGAATTTATAGCAGGCGACAGTTGCGCAATGGTTTTGGGCGATAATATTTTTTACGGCGGCGGTTTTGGTAAAATTCTTAAAGCGGCTGCCGAAAAGCAAAACGGTGCAACCGTTTTTGGCTATTACGTTGAAGACCCCGAACGTTTTGGTATTGTTGAGTTTGATAACAACGGCAAGGTTATTTCTATTGAAGAAAAACCAAAAAATCCAAAATCAAACTACTGTGTAACAGGCCTTTACTTTTACGATAACCGAGTTGTTGAGTTTGCAAAACGCGTTAAACCATCTGCACGCGGTGAACTTGAAATTACCGATTTAAACAAACTTTATTTAGAAGATGGTTCACTTGATGTGGTTACTCTTGGCAGGGGCTACGCTTGGCTTGATACCGGCACAATGGACGCTCTTGCCGAAGCGGGCGAATTTGTTAGGGTTATTGAAAACCGTCAGGGTGTTAAAATTTCCGCGCCCGAAGAAATTGCATATATTAACGGTTGGATAAGCAAAGAAAAACTGCTTGATTCTGCCGAAAAATACGGAAAATCGCCCTACGGCCACCACTTAAAACAGGTTGCCGAAGGCAAAGTGTTCTTGTAATTATGTGTAAAATCAGTGTTATAATACCTGTTTACAACACCGAAAAATATCTTGGCAAATGCATAAACAGTGTGCTTTGCCAAGATTTTTCCGATTTTGAAGCCATAATTGTTAACGACGGTTCCGCTGAAGAATGTAAAAACAAATGCAATCTTCTTTTGGAAAAAGATAAGCGAATAAAGGTTTATCATAAAGAAAACGGCGGGCTGTCAAGCGCGCGTAATTTTGGCTTAAATATGGCAAAGGGAGAATATGTTTTTTTTCTTGATTCTGATGACTTTTTATTGCATGGCGCATTTTCATTTTTGTACGAAAAAGCCATAAAAACCGGTGCTGATATTACTGCTACGGGCTATAATTTGGTTTACGGCAAAAGCGAAAAACAGGTTTGTTACGAAACCCGCGTGTTAAACGGTGAAAACATGCATAAATATTTGCCAAATTTAAAAGAAAAAAATTTGTTAGATACCTGTTGCGGTAAACTTTACAAACGTTCGTTTTTACAAAGAACAGGGGTAACGTTTATCCAAAGCGAAATTTACGAAGACACCGAATTTAACCTTAAACTGTTAGGTTTTAACCCCGTTTACGCGTGTTTTAAAGAGTGTTTTTACTGCTATGTTCAGCACAAGGGAAGCATTACAAAAAGGTTTAATGAAAACAAACTTAAAACCCTTGAAAAACGCTATTTTTTACTTTGCGAAGTTTCACCGCAAAACAAAGGGTATTGGGACTTTTTGTATATTCAGTGGTGCTTTTCCTCCTTTTGCGATTTGTTTTTGCAAAAGGGCAAAAAGCGTTCATACGTTAAAAGTATTATAAACCAAAAACTGTTTGGCAAAGCGGTGCAAAATGCTAACGCAAACGGCGTTTATAAAAAAATAATAAAAGCGGTTGCAAAAAGCAAAAACGTTACGTTAATAACGGCGTTTTGTTATTTGGTATATTTATTAAAATACAAAGTTACAGCGCTTTTTATAAAATTAAAGTAAGGAGAAAGTTATGGTTTCGGTTTGCATTGCCCTTTATAACGGCGAAAAGTTTATAGAGAAACAACTTTTAAGCATTAAAAACCAAACGCAAAATGTAGAAGAAGTTATAATTTGTGATGACGGTTCAACCGATAACTCCGTAGCCGTTTGTCAAAAGTTTATTAAAGAAAATAATTTAAACGGTTGGCAAATTGTTAAAAACGAAAAAAATATTGGATACTGCTTAAACTTTTTCGGCGCAATAGAAAAGGCAAAAGGCGATATAATTTTTCTTTGCGACCAAGATGACGAATGGTATGAAAACAAGGTTGAAGTTATGTGCAAAACACTTAACGAAAACCCCGAAATTAAAGCACTTTCTTCAAGGTACGATATAATTGACCAAAACTCCGAAATAATTGAAAACAGCGGTATTACCTACCTTGGCGAAAGGTTTGACGGTACGCTTGATTTTATAAGTGTAAATTCGCTTATTGGTTGTTCGTACATTCGCGGTTTTGCCACTTGTTTTAGGGCAGAAGTTAAGAAATATTTAAAACCAATTGATGTAAAAAATCTTTTGGCGCACGACTGGTTTATAAATATTGTAGGTGCAATTATTGGCAAAAGCGCGGTGCTTAACACTAAACTTTGTAAATACCGCTACCACCAAAACAATGTTTCGCTTTCCGATATGACGCGCACAACGTTTTTGGGCGACAGGCAAAAAAGGGTGAATGGCTTAAAAGAATCTATTACCGCCCACAGTTATTTACTTTCACTTGAACTGCTTAAAAAAGATAGAAAAAGCATTGAAAGTTTTATTAAATTTGAAAAAAAGCGTTTAAAATTTTTAGAAAGCAAAAACCCGCTTGTTTGGCTTACCCTTATTTTCGGCATTAAAAATTACAGCCGGTATTATAAATCTTATAAAGGCGCATTCCGTGTCTTTTTGGGAGATTTTTGTTACGCTTATAATATAAACTTTAAAAAGTAAAAAATATAATACTTGCATTTATAAAACATTCTTGTATAATATACAGTGTTAAACTTTTAAAGAAGGAGATGGTTGTGTGGACCCGCTACCGCGAAGTATTTTCACTGCGGTTTTTGTTAAACCTCTAAAAAAATACCAAAACGATTTGAACATTTTTTACGCAGTTAATACATTTAATCGTAACTGATACAAAAGAAAAAATTCAAATCTTAATTATTTTTTGGAGGACTTATGTTAAAACATATTATATTACAGCTTGTGCTGATTTTACTTAACGCGTTTTTTGCTGCAACCGAAATTGCGGTAATTTCGCTTAACGAAAAAAAGGTAAAAGCGCAAGCCGAAGACGGCGACAAAAAAGCCGCGAAAATGCTTAAAATGATAGAGGAGCCAACACGGTTTCTTTCTACAATTCAAATTGGTATAACCCTTGCGGGCTTCTTGGGCTCGGCTTTTGCGGCCGATAACTTTGCCGAAAAATTATCTAAATTTTTGGTTAATGCACTTGAACTTTCGCCCGAACGACAGGGTTTAATTAACACAATTTCGGTTGTTGCCATTACACTTGTGCTTTCGTTCTTTACACTTGTGCTTGGCGAACTTGTTCCAAAGCGCGTTGCAATGCGCCATAAAGAAAAATTTGCGGGTGTTGTTTGCGGTATAATTTCTTTTCTTGCCGCGGTTTTGCGCCCAATAATTTGGCTTTTAACCGTTTCCACAAACGGTGTTCTTCGTTTGTTTGGTATTGACCCTAACGAAAAAGAAGAAACTGTTTCGGAAGAAGATATAGTTATAATGCTTGATGCAGGCGCCGATGAAGGCAGTCTTAAGCAAGACGATATTGAATACATTAAAAACGTGTTTAAACTTGAACGTCTTTCAGCCGAAGACGTTATGACCCCAAGCAAAGCGGTTGTAACAATTAGCAACGATGCAACCGATGAAGAAATTATTGAAATAATTGAAAACGAGGGGTACTCACGTATTCCTGTGGTTGATGCCGAAACCGATAATATTATTGGTATTTTGCACACAAGAGATTATTTGCTTAAACGCGGTGAAAAGAACTTTTCACTTGAATCGGTGCTTCACCCGCCCGTATTTGTGCCCGAAACAGTTCATCTTGATATACTGTTTAAAGATATGCAAACCGACCACAACCATATTGTTGTGGTGGTAAGCGAATTTGGCGAAACTTCCGGTATTGTTACAATGGAAGATATATTAGAAGAAATTGTGGGCGAAATTTGGGACGAACGCGACGAAGCTATAGAAGATTTTATTCAACTTGAAGAAAACCTTTATAAAGTTGTTTCAACAGTATCGGTTGAAGATTTCTTTGAATTCTTTTCGCTTGATATCCCTGAAGAAACCGAAGCTACAACTTTAAACGGTTGGCTTTCAGAATTAAGCGGTGCTATTCCCGAAGAGGGCGAAGTTTTTGAGTATATGAACCTTTCCTTAACCGTTACCAGCGCCGATGATTTAATGACAAAAGAAATTACGGTAAAGGTAAACGAAATAGAAACTGAAGAAACAGAAGAATAAAAAAACTGCGGTAACGCATTTGCGTTACCGCAGTTTTTTTCATTATTTTTGTTTCCTTTTTGGAACCGAAATTAAAACACCTATTACCATAAGGCCGCACCAAATAAGAATTAAATTTGCCCAACCAATAGTTTCTACTGCGTTTGCACCTTTCATAAATAAATAACGCAATAATGGCTGAAAATGAAATTACAAAGGTACCAGCCGCAAAAATATTTGCCGATTGTTCTGGCGTAAAGCCAAGGTGCTGTGAAAAATAGGTTGGCATCCAAAAAACAACCGAAGTCCTAACAACACCTGTTATTATTGATACAATTGTAAATTTCACTATTTTTCGTTTAAATAAAACCGAAAAACTTCCGCCCTTTGCTTTTGCGGGCTTGTATAAATTATACTGTACTATCTTTTTCTTTTCAAAAACGGTAAAAGCCAAGAAACAGGCAATGCCCATTACTATTAAAATAATACCGCTTGTGTTAAACACACTGTACCAAGCAAGAAAGCCGGCCAAAAGCCCTGCCGCGGGCGAACCCAAAAAAGAGGCAAAAGTGTAACCAATGCTTGTGCGTTCGGCGTGAATTGGTTCGGTATTTTCGGCAACAACTTTGGTCATGGGAGCATAAATCATTGAAAGTAAAAAACCGGTAAAACCATATGTAACGGTTGCTATAAACGGTGAAGACGCTAAAGGCACAAAAATTATACCCGAAATACCGGCTAAAGCAAGGCCCAAACTTATCATATATTTGGCTTTAATTTTATCGCCAATAATACCGTTAATAAGTTGGCCAAAAGCATAAGCAAAAAAACAAACAGATGATAAATAGCCAATTTGCTTTTCGGAAAGCACACCGTTTTCAATTAGTGACGGGGTAACTGCACTTAAAACATTACGCGCAATATAAACCGCCAAATACGATAAGCAACACATACCGCCAAGCATAAAGGCGTTTTTTGTGGCTGTTCTCATTTTTTTTGAACATAAAAATCACTCCCAATTAAACCACAACACTATACTCTCTTAAAAATAATATGTCAACAAAAAAGTGCTGTGCAAAATGGCACAGCACTTTTTTGTTTTATTCGGTTCTAAGTGCAACCACAGGGTCTTTCTTTGCAGCACTGCGCGAGGGGATAATGCCTGAAATTAAGGTTAATAACATACTAATTACTATTAAAACAACAGAAACCGAAATGGGCAAATATGCTTTAAGAGACATAATGCCGGTAACACCTTGTATTATTGCGTTTATGGGTATTAACAATAAATAGGTTGTAAGAATACCTAAAAGCCCCGAAGAAAAACCAATTATAACCGTTTCGGCATTAAACATGCTTGAAACATTGGCTTTAGAAGCGCCGATTGCCCTTAAAATACCAATTTCCTTGGTTCTTTCTTGAACAGAAATTAAGGTAATAACACCAATCATAATAGAAGATACAATTAAACTAATTGCAACAAATGCAATAAGAATATAGGTTATGGCATTTATTATAATTGTTACCGAAGACATCATAAGCCCAACGTAATCGGTGTATTCAATTTGTTTAAGTTCTTCAACGCTTTCGTTGTATTCCTTTATGCTGTCTTCAATAATTTCTTTGTTGTCAAAACTTGAAGCGTAAAGGTTAATGGAAGCAGGGGAGCTTAAATCAATGCAACCAAGTGTAGTAAGGTTTGTGTCAAGGTCAGAATCCGAAAAATCTAATACTTCATCGTAATAGGTGGCAAACTGTTCTTCGGTGTAACCCTTCATTGCCGCAGTTAATGCTGCTGCAAGGTTCTGTTTTGGCATACGTGACAGTTGCTTTTGCACCGCCGCAGAAGTTTCGGCTTTAACCTTTGCTTCAATAAGTTGTGCGTAAACGTTGTTTAATTCTTCATCACTCATTGCCTTAATGTAATTTGTAATTTCGTTGCTGTTCATACCCGTTTGGCTGCTAAGTGCCTGCATAACCACACTTTCGGTTTGTTCGCGGGTTGTGCTTTTTAACGCGCTGTCAACCGCCGCTTTTATTTGTTCGGGCTTTGGTATACTCATTATTTTAATATAAGCATTTGCTTTGCCGTTTGTATCAAGTTTTTCAATATATTTTTTAAATTCTTCCTGCTTTTCGGCATTTGTTAAATTACCGGTGTTTTCTTTAAAGGGAAGCCCTGTTAAAATGTCAATTTCGGGATTTTCCAACTGTGCATTTATGCAGTCAGCAGTTCTTGATTGGTTTACAATGTGCTCGGTTAACTGCTTTGTGTAACCAATAGAACCGCTAAGCATTGCCGAAGTTGCGTTTTCGTTTTTTCTAATAATACCCGTAACCTTAAGCGGAATTGCGTTATCGTAAAGGTATTTAAGACCCGCTTCGGTTTGTCTTAAATCGGTATACAAACCTGTTGCTTCGCTTTTAGTGTAGCAACTGCTGTTTAAAATAACCTTAAATTCAGTGTTGCAAATTTCTTCGTAACTCCATTTTTTTGTGTCTATAGGCAGGGTGGTGCCGTTTTTAACTGCATCAAAAACGCTGTCAATTTCGGCTTTAGATTTAAGTCCCAACGCATAAAGGGTAAGGTCGTCAAGTTCGTTGTTTTCATTTACTACCAAAATAATCTCGTTGTAATTTTGTGGCCAACTTCCGTAAATAACATCGTACTGCTCTTTTAAAACGGGGTTAATGGGGCTTCCGTCTTTACCGCTTAACATTTCATTCCAAAGGTTCATTGAACCCATTCCCATCATACTGCTTTGGTTTGTGCCCATTAAAGAACTAAAAGGCATTGCGTTCCCGTTTTCACCGCCCATACTCATGCCAAAGTTTTCGGCTATTGAATTTGATAAAAGTTCTCTTGTATCGCATTTTATAATTTCGCCGTCAATATTTTGGGTGTAAACCAATAAATCAAGGTTGTAAGTGTAAGAAATTCCGCTTAGGGCATCACTTAATTTATTGTTTGAATTTATTTGGGTTTCTAAATATTCCTTAAACGATTTTAAATCGTTTTCGTTAGATTCAATGTTGTTAAGGGCGTTTATCATTTCAAACATAACCGCTTGCGAATAAACGGCGTCTTTTTCGTGTTCGGCAGTATTACTTGCTTGGCCCATAAAGGTTTCCATTAATGTTGTAATATCAACACTTGTGGCTTGAAGTGTTAAAGGGTAAGAAGTAAGTGTGTCTTCCTGCACCTCGTTAATAAAGGCGCTTGTTCCTTGCGAAACTGCAAAAATTAAGGCAATACCAATAATACCAATACTTCCCGCAAACGAGGTAAGCAAAGTGCGGGCCTTTTTAGTAAAAAGGTTTTTAAGCGAAAGCGAAAAAGCTGTAAAAAATGACATAGACGGCTTTTTTGTGCTTTTTGCTTTTTCTTCTGTTTGCACTGTTTCGGAGTTTTCTTCGGTTGGCATTGAATCGTTTAAAATGTTTCCGTCTAACATTTTAATAATGCGGGTTGAATATTTTTCGGCAAGTTCGGGGTTATGGGTAACCATAATAACCAAACGCTCTTTGGCAACTTCCTTTAATATATCCATAACAGAAACGCTGGTTTCGGTATCAAGTGCACCCGTTGGTTCATCTGCCAAAATAATATCGGGATTGTTTACAAGCGCGCGGGCAATGGCAACGCGTTGCATTTGTCCGCCCGACATTTCACTGGGCTTTTTCTTTAATTGGTCGCCAAGTCCAACGCTTTCTAAAGCGTGAATTGCGCGTTCGCGGCGTTCTTTTTTTTCAACGCCCGAAAGTGTAAGGGCAATTTCAACATTTTGAAGAACGGTTTGATGCGGAATAAGGTTGTAACTTTGAAAAACAAAGCCAATTGAATGGTTGCGGTAAGCATCCCAATCTCTGTCGCCGTAATTTTTGGTTGAAACACCGTCTATAATAAGGTCGCCCGAAGAGTATTGGTCAAGACCACCAATAATGTTAAGCAAGGTGGTTTTTCCGCAACCCGAAGGCCCAAGTATTGAAACGAATTCACTTTTTCTGAATTCAAGAGAGATTCCTTTAAGGGCGTGAACAGTGTTTTCACCGGCTAAATAATCTTTCTTAATTTCGCAAAGTTTTAACATATAAGCACTCCTATTTGCTAAGTTTTGGTATATTATACCACCAAATTATGAATAAATATAGAAAAAAATAAAAAAATTGTTGTAAAATTATTTTCCTTATGCTATAATACGCATAAAGAATGCTTAGGAGGATAATTATGAAAAAAATAATAGCTCTTTTACTTGCTCTTTTGTTAATTATTGCTTGTGTTGGCTGCGGCACACCCAAAGAAATTATTAAGGATAAAAAGTTTACTACTACAAGTTATGCAAGTTACGTTAAAATCAAAACAAGGGTAGAAAACATGACAACCGAATTCCCCGAAGAATTCGATGAAAAAGACCAAACAATGAAATATCATCTTACCCCTAAGGGCACAGTTGTTATTGAAGTTGAACCTATTGGTAATTATGAAACCGAATTTAAAGATTGCACATTAAATGTTTCTTTTGATGCAGGCCAACTTGGTAAGTCGTTCGTTGATATTACGCTTGATGAAACAGGCCACGGTGTTGGCAAGGTTGAACAAACAGGCAGCGGTTGGTTATCTCCCAGTAAAACTTCTTTCACCGCTCCGAACGTTTCCACAACAGTAACCGATGCTGCGGGCAGGGTTAAAACACATATACCTTATA
Source organism: Acutalibacteraceae bacterium (assembly GCA_045655165.1). Taxonomy (GTDB): domain Bacteria; phylum Bacillota; class Clostridia; order Oscillospirales; family Acutalibacteraceae; genus SIG607. The sequence goes on along the minus strand of JAZOOT010000040.1, from coordinate 184 downwards.
ATCCTGAAGAAAATAAATAATACATAAATTAAACCGCGGTAGTTTTGATATGCACCCCAAAAGTTAGACACTTTTGGAGGTGCATATTTTTATGCGTAAAAAAGGCAGTAAGAATAAAGTTTATAGTGCAGAATTCAAAATAGGTGTTATAATGGATATGCGAGAACACCATTTGAGTTACAAT
>JAZOOT010000039.1:0-14698 GCA_045655165.1 Acutalibacteraceae bacterium | reverse complement strand
TGTACCTGCCGAATAAGATATTCTTTATTTTCGGCAAGTATTTACTCTCCTTAAAGTATGTAACCCACTATGACACTTTCAAAAACTAAAAGTGTCTTTTTCTTTATATAGAAAAACGGAGACTACTTCTTTACCAAGTGTATCCTTTGGCACTCTTGTTTTTTTGCGCTTTTGGAGGTATAATAAATAAAAAAGTTTAGGATAGTGAAAATGTTGCAGTTTAAAAAAGCGGAATTAGAAGATATAAAAATAATTGATAAATATTATAGCCAATATAAAGAATTTTCTTGCGAAAACACACCCGCAAATATTATAATTTGGCAAAACCAATTTGGTTTTGAATACTCTGAAACAAACGGTATGCTTTTTTCACTTGTTAAATACGGAAACAAAATTTGTTTTTGTTTGCCTGTTGCGCGTGATATGGAAAAAGCGGTTTTAATGCTTAAAGATTATGCAAATGAAAACAACATTCCACTTTGCTTTTTTGCAGGTGAGGGCGAACGCCTTAACAGTTTTATTAAAATTTTTGGCGACCAATTTGAGTTTACCCCAAAAAGAGATTCTTTTGAATATATTTACGAAACCGAAAAAATGATTTCACTTAGCGGTAAAAAATACCACGGCAAACGAAATCATATTTCGGCATTTAAACGAACTTATGATTGGGAATATCAAACATTAACCGAAAAAAATATTGACAAAGCGGTTGAAATGATTAACAACTGGTATGAAGCCAACAAAGAAAAAGAAGACCGCTTTATGATTATGGAGCGTAACGGTGCTAACACCGTGCTTCAAAACTTTTCATCACTTAACGTAACGGGCGGTATGCTTTTTGCAAACGGCAAGGCGGTTGCCGTAACCTTTGGTTCACCCGTAAACCAAGAAGTGTTTGACATTTGCTATGAAAAGGCATTTTCTGATTATAACGGTGCTTACACAATGATAAACAATTGCTTTGCTAAAAATGAACTTTTTGAATATAAATATATAAACCGCGAAGACGATATGGGACTTGAGGGGCTTAGACGCGCAAAACTTTCTTATTACCCTGAAATTCTTTTAAAAAAATATATAATTAAGGAGAAATAAATTGCAAAATATACTAAACCAATGCAAAAAATTATACAAAGAAGCGTTTGGCGAAGATGAACTTTTTGATAATTTGTTTTTTGATTTGTATTTTGAAAACAGTTGCCGTTATATAACGGTGGGCGGCGAAGTTGTTTCAATGCTTGTGGCAATTGACGTTATGGCAAACGGTAAAAAAGGTAAATATATTTACGCGGTTTGCACAAAAAAAGAACACAGAAAAAAAGGGTATATGCACAAACTTTTTTCTGCCGTAAAAAAAGAATTTATGGGGGAATATGATTTCCTTTGTTTAAAGCCGGCACACGACTGGCTTTACCCGATTTACGAAAAAGAGGGGTTTTTTAAAAAGATGGTTATGTTTGAAAACACCCCCAAAAAAGACGGCGAAAAAATATTAACCCCAAAAACACTTAAAGCCGTAAGGGAAAAACTAACACCCCAAAAAAGTGTGGTTTACGATACAAAATTTTACGGCTTATTGCTTGGCTACTGTAATGCAGTTACAAACGATATAAATAACCCCAACTATTTGTGCATAACCGAAAAAAACGGCGGTAGGGTTATTGAATATTTAGATACCGAAAAAATAGAAAGCCAAACCGTTTCGGTGGTTTATTGCAAAACAAACGATTATGACGGTTATTATTTAGGACTTCCGTTAAGTTAAAAAAAGAGAGGAGAAATCTCCTCTCTTTTTATATATCTAATTTTGTGCTGCGGGCGTAGTAAAACAAAAATTGCTGTGCAACACCTTTAATGTTATCAAGTTCTTTTGGAAATTCGCCGCCGAACAGAACCTTAACGGCGCGTTTTATCCAAACGTCTTCGGGGAATGCCTCTTTTTTATTTAATGAAAAAAGCATTGTGCAGTCGGCAACCTTTTTGCCAACACCGTAAATTTTTGTTAGTTCTTCACGCGCTAAATCTATTGGCAGTTTTTTTAATTCTTCTAAGTTTATTTCTTCGCCATATACTTTTTTTGCGGCATCAAGCAAATATTTTGCCCTAAAACCGCTGCGCAAAATATTTAGTTCTTCTAAACTGCTTTTCGCAATTCTTTCGGGGGTGGGAAAAGCGCAACCAAAAGGCAGTTTTTCGCCAAAGTTTTCGCATAGGCGTTCTATAATTCCTTTAATTCTTGGAATATTGTTGTTTTGGGAAATAATAAAAGAACAAAGCGTTTCAAACGGCTCTTGGCTTAAAACACGAATACCTTTGCCGTAACTTAAAGCGGTGTTTAACACAGGGTCTTTTGCAATAAGTTCGCAAATTTCTTGGTAATTTGCGCCAAGGTCAAAATAATTATACCAAAGTGAATAAAAATCTTCTTTACTTGTATAAAGTGTTATGGTATCGCCATCTTGCTTTGCTTTTAAAAATTTACCCTTTACAATGCCTTGCCAAAAACCATCTTGGTCTTTTACCCAACGAAACGCCTGACCGCAGTCAAGTGTGCGGTCTAAATTAAAGTATTCGGCTTCGTACAATATTACTTTATTGTCGTTTGTTTCTATCTTCAATGTCTTCACCAAAGAAATTATATCATAAATTTAAAAGTTTGAAAAGTATAAAAATGGTTGACATAATATTCCTTTTTATTGCCTTTGTTGATAACTTTTTTGCGTAAAACAGGGCATTTATTAAACTTATGCACCGAGTTATGAACTTTTTTTATGTAAACCTGAATAATATTTTTATATAAGTCAAGAATAAAAGTAACACAGTTTGGAGGCGTTTTTTTGGTTAAAGGTGTAAGCAAATCTGTAATAGAAATAAGTGAAACGGGAAACCGATATTTTAGTAAAGTTATTCTTTATATTTCGCCCGAATATTCTTCGGCGGGCGAACAAAAATTAAAAAAAGAGGCCTCGCGCTTAATAGAAGAGTTTGAACTTGGTGGAAGATTTTTGCCCCTTAGAAAAAGTATGAGAAAAAGAAAAATATTATCGGTTTTAATTTTAGGCAGTTCGGTGCTGTTTGCGGCAGGGCTGCTTGTACTCTTTTTTTCAATATTATGAACAGTTTTTTAAAAAAAGCAGGTAAACGCGGTTTTACTTGCTTTTTTTGTTTATATTTTATATAATATTGTTTGTATTATTGTGTGGAGGTTTTTTATGCTAAAACTTGGTGCAAAACTTTTTTTAAAATATATGCTTTGTGTTTTAATGAGCTTTTTTATATTTATGTCTTGCCTTTTTGTTTTTACCACTGCTTTTTCGGTTGAAACAGGGTATCATGTGTATTCGGTTAACGCTGAAACGGGCAGGGCAGAAGAGCACCTTTATACATATAATAAAGCCGATGGCGAAGACCTTAAATATACTGATTACGAAGCGCAGGGTTATAAATTAACCAAAATAAAAATACGCGAATTAAGTGAAAAACACAAAAACGTTGCTTTCGTTGTTTCACTCCTTTTCACCATTCCGCTAACGGTTGGCGTTTTGTATGCAACCTCATATAATATGGGCGGTAAAGATATTAGCCGTGTTCACGGTGGTTTTATGGCTGAAGACAAATTAAAGGGTTTAAAGGTTGGCATTATTGCCGCTATGCCGTCTCTTTTCTTGTATGCACTTTTGTTGCTTGGAAAGTTTAGCATAATAAAACCCAATTCACTGGCTTTTTATAGTATTGCAAATTCACATTTATACGGTTTAATTCAGTTTATTTATAAAGGCGAAAGCTTGGCAACCGAACTGGGCTTTTTGCAACTTTTACTGTTGTTTATACCTGTTTTGTTTATTCCCACAGTTGCTTGGCTTGGTTATTTGCTTGGCTATAAGGAAATTAGCATTACACAAAATCTTGTTTATAAAAACAAAAGTAGGTAAAAAATATGTCACTGTTTTACAATTATAAAAAAGAGGGCCCCGGCGTTAGAAAAGATGAACCGGGCAAAAAAACTTTTTTCCGCTTTTTTGAATGTTTGTTTAGGTATTTTTGGAAACTTATTCCCGTTAGTTTTATGTATTGGCTAATTGGTTTAATTCCCTGCGGTTTTTCGGCTGTTGGCATTACCGCGGTAACAAGAACACTTTCAAGAAACAAACACTCTTTTGGGCTTCATGATTTCTTTTCGGCAATAAAAAAGAATTGGCGCCAAGCAATAAGCGTTGGGCTAATAAATAATATTATTACAGTATTGTTGGTTCTTGCAATAAGATTTTATTACAGCGCCGTAAACCCTGAAAGCATTTTTGGTTTGGTTGCTTTAGGTGCTTCAATTTTTATTCTTGTTTATTTTACCGTAATGAAATTTTATATTTGGTTTATGGTTATTACATTTAACCTTAAACTGAATGTAATTTATAAAAACGCCTTTAAGTTTGTTATAATTAACCTTAAAAACAATGCTGTTATGGTGTTTGGCATTTTGGCATATTGGGCAATAAATATTGCGCTTATTATGCTTTTGCCTGAATCAGCAATACTTCAGGCAATACTTACGGTGTTCTTAATTTTCTTTTATCCGTCTTATCGTTATTTGCTTATTGCTTTTGGTATTTTTGAAAGTATTAAGAAATATATGATAGACCCTTATTACGAAGAACACCCTGATGCCGATATAGAATTCCGTCGTGATTTAGGAATTTATGTTGATAATACCGAAGAAAGCGATTTTACTGATATTATATAAAATAAAAATGCATCCGAATTCTCGGATGCATTTTTTATATTCAAAGGAGCATTTGTCCCGGTAATTCTGTGGACAACGAATCGCGGTCGCCGGAGAATTTGGATATCCTTTTTCGCCCCTAATATATAATATGCCAAAAAGGTAAATGGTTACCCAAGGTTTGTTTTTCTAATAAACAGTACGCCCAAAGTGTTTCTGCCGCAATGCGCCGAAACGGTACAGCCGGCGCGGGTTAAAAATACTTCTTTAAACGCACCCGTTGCTTTAACCTGTTCTACACAAGCATCAACAATTTCTTTATCACAACCTGCGTGGGTAACAAAAACGCGGGAAGTGTCAATATCGTCTATATTGGCAAGGCAGTCGTTAACATATTCTGTTAATACGGTGCCAAATTTGCCACGGTATTTTTTGGCAACGCCCATTTTACCGTTTCTAACAGCAATGCAGGGTTTTAATTTTAAAAGGTTTGCACCAAGTGCGGCTAATGCACTGCAACGGCCGCCTTTGTGTAAAAATTCAAGGTCATCAAGTACAAACGAAGCGTCAACCTTGGTGGTCAGTTCTTCACATTCTTTTGCAATTTCTGCTGCTTCTTTACCTGCAAGTGCCATTTCACAAGCCGAAACCACAAGCAAACCGCCGCCTGTTGAAAGGTTTCTTGTGTCAACCACATAAACCTCATCAAGTTCCATTGCGGCCAAGCGCGAGTTGTTAAAGGTTGAAGACATTTCACTGCTTATTGTAAAGTGAACAACAGCATAACCCTCATTTATAAGCGGGGTAAAGAAGTTTATACAGTCATCAATATTAGCAGCGCTTGTTTTGGGAAGTTCGCCTGTTTTTTTGTAATGTTCGTAAATCATATTAGGGTTAATATCAATGCCGTCTTGGTATGTGTTGTCCCCCAAAGTAACACCAAGCGGAAGAATTTTAACACCGTATCTTTCAATAAGTTCTTTGCTTAAATCGGTGGTGCTGTCACTTGTAATAATAACTTTTTTTGCCATAAAAATCTCCCTTAAAAATAGGTTTTTAATAATGCCTTAATATTGTAACATATTTTTTTATAAAACTCAACAAAAAAATAAAGTTGTGGCCGCTGTACTTGACTACTACATACCAAATAGTGTATAATAATATGGTATATAATACTATTTATGCTATTTATTTTAATTTAAGGAGTTTTTTGTTAATGTCGGCAAAAAAACAAGAATACGGTAATGACAGTATAAAAAAACTTGAAGGCCCCGACCGTGTGCGTAATCGTCCGGGTGTTATTTTTGGTTCTGACGGTCTTGATGGCTGTGAACATTCGGTTTTTGAAATTATTTCCAACTCAATAGATGAAGCGCGTGAGGGCTACGGCAAAAAAATTATTGTTACTTATTTTGCCGATGGCTCTATTGAGGTTGAAGACTTTGGCCGCGGTGCGCCTGTTGATTTTAATAATAAAGAACAGTGCTTTAACTGGGAACTTCTTTATTGCGAACTTTACGCAGGCGGTAAATACAACACCAACGAAGGCGACAACTACGAATTTTCGGTTGGCCTTAACGGTTTGGGCCTTTGCTCAACACAGTACGCTTCTGAATATATGGACGTTGAAATTAAACGCGACGGCTATAAATATAATTTGCATTTTGAGGGCGGTTATAATAAAGGCGGTTTAAAAAAGGAAGAATACACAGGGCGCGATACAGGCACAAAAACCCGTTGGAAACCCGATATAAAGGTGTTTAACGATATAAACATTCCCGTTTCTTATTTTGAAGACACACTTCGCCGTCAGGCAATTGTTAATGACGGCCTTTTGTTTGTTTTCCGCCACCAAGTTGGCAATAAGTTTGAAACAAAAGAATTTTGCTATTCTAAAGGTATAGTTGATTATTTAGAAGAAACTGTTGGTGAAAAGGCGCTTACCCCCGTCCTGTATTGGAATACCGAACGCAAGGGTAAAGACCGTGAAGACAAGCCCGAATACAAGGTTAAAATTAACGTGGCGCTTTCTTTTTCTAACCACGTTAAAATGACAGAATATTACCACAACTCAAGTTGGCTTGAACACGGCGGTGCGCCCGAAAAGGCGGTAAGAAACGCTTTTGTTTACCAAATTGATAATTATATAAAGCAAACAAATAAATATCAGCGTAATGAAAGCAAGGTAACCTATAGCGATATTGAAGAATGTTTGGTTGTTTGCATATCTTCTTTTTCAACCCTTACTTCTTACGAAAACCAAACCAAAAAATCAATAACCAACCGCTTTATTTACGAAGCGATGAACGATTTTTTAAAGCATCAGCTTGAAATTTACTTTATTGAAAACAAAGCCGAAGCCGACAAAATTGCCGACCAAGTGCTTATTAACAAGCGCAGCCGTGAAAGAAGCGAACGCGAACGTATTAACATTAAGAAAACTTTACAAACCAGCAATAATATGGCAGACCGCGTTCAAAAGTTTATTGACTGCCGTTCTAAAGATGTAAACGAAAGGGAAATCTTTATTGTTGAGGGTGATTCGGCTGCGGGTTCTTGTAAAATTGCAAGGGATGCGGTATTCCAGGCAATTATGCCGGTGCGCGGTAAAATTCTTAACTGCTTAAAAGCAGAATACGATAAAGTTTTTAAAAGCGAAATTATAACCGATTTAGTTAAGGTTCTTGGTTGCGGTGTTGAAGTTAAAAACAAAAACAACAAAGATATTTCAAACTTTAACATTGATAATTTGCGTTGGAATAAAGTTATTATTTGTACCGATGCCGATGTTGACGGTTTCCAAATAAGAACCCTTATTTTAACAATGATTTACCGACTTATGCCAACCCTTATAAGCGCGGGTAAAGTTTATATTGCCGAAACACCCCTTTATGAAATAACCACAAAAGATAAAACTTATTTTGCTTATGATGAAAGGGAAAAAGAGCAAATACTTGCCGATTTAGAAAATGTTAAATATACTCTGCAACGTTCAAAAGGTCTTGGCGAAAACCAGCCCGAAATGATGAACTTAACCACAATGAATCCCGAAACAAGACGTTTAATAAAGGTTATGCCTGCTGACGCCGAAAGGACTGCTCAAATGTTTGATTTGTTGCTTGGCGACAATTTGCAAGGCAGAAAAGATTTTATTTCTGAAAACGGCAACCTTTACGTTGATTCAGCCGACGTAAGTTAATTTATTAGGAGAATATAAATGGCTTCAAAAAAGAAAAACGAAAAAGAAAAAAGAATAAAAGCCGATACAAACAACGCTTATATTGCGGGTGCGGGTACTGTTGTTGAACAGCCCATTGTTGATACACTACAAAGCAACTATATGCCCTATGCCATGAGTGTAATTCTTTCACGTGCAATTCCCGAAATTGACGGTTTTAAACCCTCGCACCGTAAACTTTTATATATGATGTACTTAATGGGGCTTTTAAATGGGGGAACAATAAAATCGGCTAACATTGTTGGCAGAACAATGCAATTAAACCCCCATGGCGACGCTGCCATTTACGAAACAATGGTGCGCCTTTCCGAAGGTTACCAGGCACTTTTGCACCCTTATGTTGCTTCAAAGGGTTCGTTCGGCCGCGCTTATTCACGTGATATGGCGTATGCCGCTTCGCGTTATACCGAAGCAAAGTTGGCTCCTATTGCGGCTGAACTTTTTGCCGATATTGATAAAGATACTGTTGATTTTGTGGACAACTACGATGCAACACTTAAAGAACCTACACTCTTTCCAGTTACCTTCCCAAGTGTGCTTGTAAATGCAAATACAGGTATTGCAGTTGGTATGGCAAGTTCAATTTGCCCCTTTAATCTTTCCGAAGTGTGCGAAACCACCATTGCTTATATTAAAGATGAAGATATAAATGTTGCCGATACACTTTTAGCACCTGATTTTCCCATTGGCGGTGAAATTCTTTATAACCGCGAAGAAATTGAACAAATATATAAAACGGGTAGGGGAAGTTTCAAAATTCGCAGTGTTTACGAATACGATAAAGCCCAAAACTGCATAGACATTAAAGAAATTCCGCCCACCACCACAACCGAAGCAATAATTGAAAAGGTTATTGAACTTGTTAAAGCAAAGAAATTAACCGAAATTAACGATATCCGCGATGAAACCGATTTGCGCGGTTTGCAAATTACAATTGACTTAAAACGCGGTACCGACCCCGACGCTTTAATGAAAAAACTTTTTAAATTAACACCTTTGCAAGATAGTTTTTCTTGTAACTTTAACATTCTTATTGCGGGTACACCGCAGGTTTTGGGTGTTAAAGAAATTATTTGCGAATGGGTGGCATACCGACGCGAATGTGTTAAACGCAGAGTTTACTTTGATTTAACCAAAGCGAGAAACCGCTTGCACTTGCTTTTGGGCCTTGAAAAAATTCTTCTTGATATTGATAAGGCAATTAAAATTGTTCGCGAAACCGCCGAAGAAAAAGAAGTTGTGCCAAACTTAATGATTGGTTTTGGAATTGATAAAGAACAGGCGGAACACGTTGCCGAAATTAAACTTCGCCATTTAAACCGCGAATACATTTTAAAACGTTTAAAAGACATTGAACAACTTACTGCTGATATTAAAGAAATGGAAGAAATTCTTATTAGCAAAAGCAAAATTAACAAAATAATTATAAATGAACTTAAAGAAGTAATTAAAAAATACGGCAAAGAACGTCTTACCAAAATAGTAAATGCAGAAGAAGAGAACGATAACGAAACCGAAGAGGTTATTGACCGTTCGCCCGTTACTTTGTTCTTTAGCCGTGACGGTTACTTTAAAAAGATTACACCGCAGTCACTTCGTATGAGAGGTGAACAAAAATTAAAAGAGGGCGATACGCTTACTCAAACAATTGAAGCCACCAATGCTCACGAACTGCTTTTCTTTACTAACAAAGCGCAGGTTTATAAAGCAAGGGTAAACGATTTTTCTGAAACTAAGGCAAGTTTGCTTGGCGATTACGTGCCGTCTAAACTTGATATGGAATCGGGAGAAACCACCGTGTTTATGGGTGTAACCAATAATTATAAAGGTTACTTTATATTTGTGTTTGAAAACGGCAAGGTGGCAAAGGTTGCGGTTTCTTCTTACGAAACCAAAACAAACCGCAAAAAACTTATAAAGGCATATTGCGAAAAATTCCCCATAAGCCAAGCTCTTCAAATTGAAGATGACTGCGATATTTTGCTTAAATCAACAAACGGCAAAGCACTTCTTGTCAACACGGCAAGCGTACCGCTTAAAGCAGCAAAAGATAACGGCGGTATTTCGGTAATGACACAAAAACGCGGTCAAAAAATATGTAGCGCAACGCTTCACCAAAAGGGCAGTATACAAAACGAATACCGCTACCGCGCAAAAAATTTACCCGCCGCGGGAAGCAAACTATCAAGTGACAGTACCGATACACAGGTAGAAATGGAATTATAAAAAAACAAACCGTCCGAACCAATTTTGATTCGGACGGTGTCAGCCATATATAAATTGCAAACGCTTATAAATTTAGCTGACAAGAATAATTTTCTGCGGTTTTTCTTAATTTATACATTAAATGTTTGACAAACCATTTTTTTAGGTATATTATTTATTTAATTATTTTATTAGCGAGGTAAGAAAATTGGCTAAAGAATTACCCAAACAGTATAATCCCAAAGAGGTAGAAGACAGAGTATATAACCAGTGGGTTAGCAAAAAATATTTTCACGCAAAATGTGAAAAAAACAAACCCACCTATACCATTGTTATTCCGCCCCCAAATATTACAGGTCAATTACATATGGGATATGCTCTTGATAACACGCTTCAAGACTCGCTCATTCGTTTTAAGCGTATGCAGGGATTCGACACTTTGTGGCTTCCCGGCACCGACCACGCGTCTATTGCCACCGAAGCAAAAATTGTTGAAAAAATGCGTAGTGAAGGTGTTACCAAAGAAGACCTTGGACGCGATGGCTTTTTGAAAAGGGCTTGGGAATGGAAAGAACAGTACGGCGGAAGAATTGTTGAACAGCTTAAAAAGCTTGGCTCTTCTTGCGACTGGGACCGTTTGCGTTTTACAATGGACGAGGGCTGTAACAAAGCCGTAAAAGAAGTGTTTGTAAACCTTTATAATAAAGGTCTTATTTACCGCGGTGAAAGAATAATCAACTGGTGTCCGCATTGCTTAACTTCAATTTCCGATGCTGAAGTTGAATACGAAGACCAGGCAGGTCATTTTTGGCATCTTCGTTATCCGCTTAAAGATGGAAGCGGTTATCTTTGCCTTGCTACAACCCGCCCCGAAACCTTGTTGGGCGATACCGCCGTTGCGGTAAACCCAAACGATGAAAGATATACACATTTGGTTGGCAAAACACTTATTTTACCTTTGGTACACCGCGAAATTCCCATTATTGCCGACGATTACGTTGAAATGGATTTTGGTACGGGTGTTGTTAAAATTACTCCCGCGCACGACCCGAACGACTTTGAAGTTGGTCTTCGCCATAATCTTCCTGTAATAAATGTATTAACCGATGACGCTAAAATTACCGAAGATTACCCGCGCTATGCAGGGCTTGACCGTTACGAAGCGCGTAAAGCAATGGTTAAAGATTTGGAGGCCGAGGGCGCTTTGGTTAAGGTAGAAGATTACAACCACAATGTTGGAACTTGCTACCGTTGTTCAACAACCGTTGAACCAAGGGTTTCAAAACAGTGGTTTGTTAAAATGAAACCTCTTGCCACACCGGCAATTGACGCAGTTAAAAACGGTGAAACCAAATTTATTCCCACGCGTTTTGAAAAGGTTTATTTCCATTGGCTTGAAAATATCAGAGATTGGTGTATTTCACGACAACTTTGGTGGGGCCACAGAATCCCCGCTTGGTACTGTGAAAAATGCGGTCATATAACCGTTTCTAAAACCGATGCCACTTGTTGTGAAAAGTGCGGTGCTAAAGAAATTTACCAAGACCCCGATACATTAGATACTTGGTTTTCTTCGGCTCTTTGGCCGTTCTCAACTTTGGGTTGGCCCGAAAAAACCGAAGATTTTGAACATTATTATCCCACAAATACACTTGTAACGGGCTACGATATTATTCCGTTCTGGGTAATGCGAATGATGTTCTCGGGCATTGAACACACAAAACAGGTACCGTTTAACACAGTTTTAATTCACGGTCTTGTGCGTGATGAACAAGGCAGAAAAATGTCCAAGTCACTCGGCAACGGTGTTGACCCGCTTGAAGTTATCGAAAACTATGGTGCCGATGCACTTCGTTTCTCGCTTTTAACCGGCAACAGCCCCGGTAACGATATGCGCTACATTCCGTCGCGTGTTGAATCTTGCCGTAACTTTGCAAACAAAATTTGGAACGCCGCAAGATTTCTTCTTATGAACCTTAAGGAAGACAGTGGCTTTACACTTCCCGAAACACTCGCACTTGAAGATAAATGGATACTTACTAAATATAACCGTTTGGTTGGCGAAATTACCGATTGCCTCGAAAAAAGCGAACTTGGTCTTGCCGCACAAAAACTTTACGATTTTATTTGGGATGTATTTTGCGATTGGTACATTGAAATTTGTAAATCACGCTTAAACGGCAACGATGAAACTGCCGCCGATAACGCAAGAAGAGTGCTTGTTTACGTGTTTAGCAACACACTTAAACTTTTGCACCCCTTAATGCCGTTTATTACCGAAGAAATTTGGCAGTCACTCCCGCACGAAGGCGAATCTATAATGATTTCCGCTTGGCCTACAGTAAACCAAGAATTAAACTTTGCACAAAGCGAAGAAGAATTTGAAATTATTATGGATGCAATCAAAGCAATTCGTAACCGCAGGGCAGAAATGAACGTTCCGCCCTCTAAAAAAGCAAAGGTTTGTGTTGCAACCAAAAAAGCAGAAGTGTTCAGCGCAGGCGTTCCGTTTATTTGCCGTTTGGCAAGTGCAAGTGCAGTTGAAATTGCCGATACCTTTAATATTGAAGGTGCAGTTACAATTGTAACGCAAGAAGCAAATATTTATTTGCCAATGAACGAACTTGTTGATTTCACTGCTGAAATTGCACGGCTTGAGAAAGAACTTGCCAAAGCCAATGTTGATAAAGATTTCTTTGAAAAGAAACTTAACAACCCCGGCTTTGTTGCAAAGGCGCCCGAAGCACTTATTAAAACTCAGCGCGAACAACACGCAAAGGTTTGCGAAAAAATTAAAATGATTGAAGAAAGCATTAACGATTTAAAGTCTAAAATGTAAATATTTTAAAAGTGTCGCCCTAAAGCGACACTTTTTTTATTTGTTTTATATTAATATAAAGTAAAACTAAAAGGAGCGTGAAAAAATGCCTGTAAGAATAAGTGTAAAGGGCGAGGTTGTTTCGGCATATATTGAAGGTGAACTTGACCACCATAACGCCGCGCATATACGAAAAGAAATCGATTCGGCAGTTGAACTTAATATGCCAAGTCTTTTGGTGCTCGATTTTTCGGCAGTAAGTTTTATGGATAGTTCGGGTATTGGTCTTGTAATGGGAAGATTTCGTAATTTGCAGCCAACCGGAGCACAAATGCACATAACGGGGACAAGCCCTCAAATATATAAAATAATGAAACTGTCAGGAATAGAAAAATTAGCAAAATTAGATATTGGAGGTTTTAAGGTTGAAACAAATAAATAAATTTACAATGACAATTTTGTCGTTTTCTTCAAACGAATATTTTGCACGCGCGGCGGTGTCGGCTTTTTTAACCCAGCTTGACCCAACAATAGAAGAATTAAACGATGTAAAAACCGCCGTTTCCGAAGCGGTCACTAATTGCATTGTTCACGCTTATAAAAACACAATAGGAAAAATCTACATAACAGTAGAATTGCTTGAAAGCAATAAAGTTAAAATTAAAATAAGAGATAAGGGTTGCGGTATTGATAATATAAAACAGGCAATGGAACCGCTTTTCACAACGGTAGGCGGCGAACGCGCAGGTCTTGGCTTTGCTGTTATGCAAAGTTTCAGCGATAACGTTAAGGTGTATTCAAAGGTTGGTAAGGGAACAACCGTTACCTTAATAAAACAACTTAATATAAGGTTTAGCGCAAATGGATGAAAGAAACAACCTTATAACCAATAATTTGGGGTTGGTTCATTCTTGCGCATTGCGTTTTAAAGGAAGGGGAATAGAATACGAAGATTTATATCAGGTAGGGTGCATAGGTTTAATAAAAGCGGCCGACGGTTTTGATAAAACCCGAGGCCTTGCTTTCTCAACCTACGCCGTACCAACCATATTAGGCGAAATAAAAAGATTGTTTCGAGATACAGGTGCGGTAAAAGTTTCGCGCTCACTAAAGGAAACGGCACTAAAAGTGCTTAATGAAAAACAAAGATTAGAAAAAACAAACGTTGCGGAAGTTGGGGTAAATATGCTTGCAGAAAAAATGGGGCTTGATGTTGCTGAAGTGGCACAAGCCCTTTGTGTTTTGCAACCAACCGTTTCCTTAACTGACGACGATGAAAAAGAGAAACAAACCGATATTCCAGTAGAAAGCGAAGAAGAAACAGTTGATAATAAACTGTACGTAAAACAACTTATGAAGTGTTTGCAAAAAAACGAACAGGAAATAATAAATTTAAGATACTTTAAATATAAAACCCAAAGCGAAACCGCAAAAATTTTAAGCATGACGCAGGTTCAGGTGTCAAGAAGCGAAAAAAAGATATTAGAAAAGCTTAGAAACAGTGAAAATTAGTATATTTTCAATAAAAATTACACAAAATAAGGTATCTTTTATGTCAAACTAAAAAAAATAAAAATTTATAAAAAAATCGCTTGACATAAGGGGTGTGTTGTGTTAGAATAATAAAGCTGTCCGCTCAGGCGGGTAGCAAAACGAACCTTGAAAATTAAACAACGACAAACAAAAAGGACCCGACGATTCTTAAAAGAAATTAAGTAAT
>JAZOOT010000038.1:0-9254 GCA_045655165.1 Acutalibacteraceae bacterium | reverse complement strand
GTATTCCGTTTATACAAAGATATCTGACATTAAATCATTTTTGGCATGTAAAATACATCATAATTCATATGAAAAAATATAGACACATCATTAAGGAAAACTCCAAAATGATGTGTCTAACTTTTTTGATGTTAATTTTTTATAATAGGTCTTTTACAAGTTTCCCGAAAGCATCAAAAAGGCTTGATATACCTTACTTATTAAGTGCTTCGTTAACTGCAACTGCGCAAGCAACTGTCATACCAACCATTGGGTTGTTACCTGCACCGATAAGACCCATCATTTCAACGTGGGCAGGAACAGATGAAGAACCTGCAAACTGAGCGTCACTATGCATTCTGCCCATTGTATCGGTCATACCGTAAGAAGCGGGGCCTGCTGCCATGTTATCGGGGTGAAGTGTACGGCCTGTACCGCCGCCTGATGCAACAGAGAAGTATTTTTTACCCTGTTCTATACATTCTTTTTTATAGGTACCTGCAACAGGATGTTGGAAACGTGTGGGGTTGGTGGAGTTACCTGTAATAGAAACGTCAACACCTTCTAAATGCATAATTGCAACGCCTTCGCGAACGTCATCGGCACCATAGCAACGAACTTTGCTGCGTTCGCCACCCGAATAAGCAATTTCTTCAACAATGTTTACCTTACCTGTGTAATAATCAAACTTGGTTTGAACATAGGTAAAGCCGTTAATACGAGAAATAATCTTAGCAGCATCTTTGCCAAGGCCGTTAAGAATTACGCGCAAGGGTTCTTTACGAGCTTTGTTTGCGCTTCTTGCAAGACCGATAGCGCCTTCGGCAGCAGCAAAAGATTCGTGGCCTGCCAAGAAAGCAAAACACTTTGTTTCATCGCGCAATAACATTGCGCCCAAGTTACCGTGACCAATACCAACCTTACGGTCGTCGGCAACAGAGCCGGGAATACAAAAAGACTGAAGGCCAAGGCCAATTTTTTCGGCAGCTTCGGCAGCCGAAGCAACTTTATCTTTAATTGCAATAGCTGAGCCGACAACGTAAGCCCAGCAAGCGTTTTCGAAGCAAATGGGCTGAATACCCTTTACAATGTTATAAGCGTCAACACCGGCTTCATCGCAAATTTTCTTTGCTTCTTCAATGGAAGCAATACCGTGTTTATTAAGTTCTGCATTGATTTGGTCAATGCGTCTTTCATAACTTTCAAATAATGCCATAGTTAATGCCTCCCTTATTATTCTTCACGGGGGTCGATAAGCTTAGCAGCATCATCAACACGACCGTACTGACCGCTTGCTTTTTGCAAAGCTTCGTTTGCGTCGGTACCCTTTTTAATCATATCCATCATTTTGCCAAGGTGAACGAATTTGTAACCAATAATTTGGTCGTTTTCATCAACCGCAATTTTGGTAATGTAACCCTCAGCAAGTTCCAAATAACGGGGGCCTTTTGCCTTTGTTGCATAGGTTGTACCAACCTGTGAACGAAGACCTTTGCCAAGGTCCTCCATACCTGCGCCAATGGGAAGACCGTCTTCACTGAATGCAGTTTGTGTACGGCCGTAAACAATTTGAAGGAAAAGTTCACGCATTGCGGTGTTAATAGCATCGCAAACCAAGTCGGTATTAAGTGCTTCAAGAATTGTTTTACCAACCAAAATTTCAGAAGCCATAGCAGCCGAGTGAGTCATACCCGAACAACCAAGGGTTTCAACCAAAGCTTCTTCAATAACACCCTCTTTAACGTTAAGGGTAAGTTTGCAAGCGCCCTGTTGGGGTGCGCACCAGCCCACACCGTGTGTAAGACCGGAAACATCTTTAACTTCTTTAACCTGAGTCCACTGGCCTTCCTGCGGAATTGGTGCAGGGCCGTGGTATGTGCCTTTTGCCAAAGGACACATTTTTTCTACTTCATGTGAGTATTTCATAAACAAACTCCTTTCGGTAATTAAGCCGAATTACATAATTCAACCTTTTCTTATCCATTATACCATATTTTTAAAAATATACAATAAAAACATTTTTGGTTTTTATACTGTTTTTTTGTTCAACATAACAAAAACCTTTGCTTAAAGCAAAGGTTTTTATATTCCTGCAACTAATTTTTTAAGTATGGCAAGGTCTTCAATATCAAAATTGCCATCGCCGTTTATATCAACATTACAGTTAATTGGAATTTCAATACTTGAAACGCATTTTTTAAGCAACGCTAAATCTATTGCGTCAAGTCTGCCGTCACAGTTAACGTCACCGCCAACAAGTTCTTCTTTGTTTCCCCAAACTGCATAAAGTGTTACTGAATTTTTAAAGGTATATGTACCGCCAATTCCGTATTCGGCAACAGTAGCGTTTTGGTTGGTTGCCCAACCTTTAAAATAACAGTTTTCTTTGCTTGGCATATTAAACGGAAGTTTAAACTGTGTTTCGCCATTTTCATTTTTAAGCGTTTCGGGTACATTTATACCTCCCATACCGTTAAATTCAACCGCGATATTATTAGTTACAACAAAATTGCGAACACCAATACTTTTTTCGGTGGTGCCTGCGGTTGCAAAAACTTCAACCTTATATTCGCCGTCATTAAGTGTGCTTAGGTCAATTTCACCGTAAAAATCGCGCTCATTTACACTAAGCATTATTTTTTTACCGCCGTTTAAGGTATAATAGCAACCTGCTTTTCCAAGGTTTGACTGAACCCAACCTTTAAGCACAACACGCTGATTTTTATTAAAGGTAAGGTTTGTTTGCGGGTCGGTAAGTTCTGCCGAAATTTCGGCTTTGGGGGCTTTATTTACGGTAACAAATTCAGCCGCAATATAGCCGTTAATTGTTTTACCGTCTTTCTCTAGTTTAACGTTATACCATTTATATTCGGTTTCGTCGTAAGCAGTGTTTATAATTTCAACAACTTGTCCGTAATTAACGTATGTTAAAACACCGCTGTTAAGCGAAGCAGCATCCCTTATTCTTACTGAGTTGCCACAAACATAGTTGGCCCGTGAGAGTGGGTCTTCCTGCGGTTCGTTTACTACATTTATATATATGCCAAAAATGTAACCTTCGTAATTAACGCCGTCTTTTACAAATGAAACCTTATACCACTTATCGTCGTTTTCATCGTAAGCAACTTCGTGCAAGGTTACAACTTGCCCTGTTGTTACGGTGGTTAAAATGTTTGTGCCAATTGTACTTGCGCCGTCACGCACACGAACACCCGTACCGTTTACTGTGTCTTTCGGCTTTTCGGGTTTAGTTTCGGGTTTAAGAGTTACAAATTCGCCAAAAATATAACCCGTTATATTAAGCGAAGGTATTTGAACTTTGTACCATTTATCGCCATCGGCATCGGTTACGGTTTCAAGCACATTTACAGGTGTGCCTTTAGCAGTTACCATTCCAATTTTTTCGGAACTTGTTGAAGGTTCTTTTCTTACATTTACATAACTATCGTTAACGTAATCGGTATCAACAGGAGCCGATTGGCCTGTTTTATATGGCGGTGTAACAAACGCCTGAATAGCGGTTTTGCTTACCGAAATTGAGTTGTAGCAAACTTTACTATCGGTTGCGTTACCGTGAACAACCCAAATTTTACCGCTTGCCGCATCGTAAGAACAAACTATTGCAACATGCGATGCCCTTGAATACCTGCCGTTAGCGTCTTTTTCAGGGAAATAATAACCGCCTGAAGTTGGGTTATAAAGCACCAAGTCGCCGCGTTTTGGGGTGTAACCGTTTTTATAATGGTATTCACCGCTGTATGCATAGGCAACTGCCCTGGCGCTTTTTAAAATAATAGATGTATCAATACCTGCTTGGTTTGCGCACCAGCTAACAAACATACCGCACCACGGTTGCTTTGTCATATTACCGCCGTACCACGCGCCGTATTTCGTGCCTGTGCCATTGCTCCCTTCGGTGCCGTAATAACCAACCTGCGTCATTGCAACACCAATAAGGTCTTCTATTTGGTTCCCTGTATTAACATGAGTGTTAGGATATGCTGTGCTGTAAGAGGCAGCCGAAGTTTTTGTACCGCCGTATACAAACACGCTTAAACAAGTTAAACAAACTGCCAATAATACAGCCAAAGACTTGTTTTTTATTGCTTTACTAAACATTGGGCCCACCCCTTTCGTGTTAATTTTTTTAATAGTATAACACAAAAATCTAAAAATGTCAAATTTGTAACCAAAATGTTTTCAATTTTGTAACAATTTCCCTTTTCGGTTTGTTTTTTTCCACTTGACACTTTAAGGTTTTACATTTAAAATGTTTATGTAAATTAAATACTGAAAGGCGGTATGTTTATGCATCCAGTTCTTGAACAAATTAGCAAAATCGGCCTTGTTCCCGTTATTAAACTTGACGACCCCGACAAAGCCGTTGACCTTGCAAAAGCCCTAAAAAAAGGCGGTATTCCCGTTGCGGAAATTACTTTCCGTGCAGAAGGCGCCGACCGTGCTATTGCAAACATTGCCCGCGAAATGCCCGAAATTTTGGTAGGCGCAGGTACCGTTATTACTGTTGAACAGGTTAAAAAAGCCGTTGCAGCAGGCGCAAAATACATTATTTCTCCGGGTTTTGACCCTGAAGTTGTTGGATACTGTGTTGAAAACAACATTCCCATTACACCGGGTTGCACCAACCCTTCTGAAGTTAGCGTTGCAACAAAAATGGGCTTAGAAGTTGTTAAGTTCTTCCCTGCCGAAGCAGCCGGAGGTCTTAAAGTATTAAAGGCACTTGCAGGTCCCTTCCCCAAAATGAAGTTTATTCCCACCGGCGGTATTGGCCCCGATAACCTTAACGATTATCTTGCATTTAACAAAATTATTGCTTGCGGCGGCAGTTGGATGGTACCGGGTAAACTTGTTGAAGCAGAAGATTGGGACGGCATTACCGCTTTGGCAAAAGAAGCCGTTATGACAATGCTTGGCGCAAAAATAAACCACGTTGGTATTAACTGTGCCGATAAAGATGAATCATTGGGCGTTGCAGGTGAATTCCAAAAATTGCTTGGCGGTATGCGTGAAACAAGCAAATCTTATTTCACCGCAAACGAAGCCGTTGAAGTTATGCATTTTAAGGGCAAAGGCACAATGGGTCACCTTTCGGTTGCAGTTACAAGTGTTGAACGCGCAATGACCTATTACCAGTCGCAAGGTTACGAGTTTGATATGGATACAATTACTTATGATGACAGTGGCAAGCCCAAGTTCGTTTACTTTAAAAACGAAATCGGCGGTTTTGCAGTTCACCTTGTAAAGAAATAAAAAAAGAAGCGGAGACCTTGCCCAACTTTCCTATTAGAAGTTGGGCAGTTTTATTCGCCTATGGCGAGTTTTATTGCTACGCAGTTATATTTGTCACAAGACAAGTGATATTGCCTTCGGCAGTTTAAAGCGAATAAAATATCACTAAAACCGTAAGGTTTTAATAACACTATTGCCTTGTGCAATAATATCACTCCGATAAAATCGGAATATCACCTAAAAGTTTATAAAAGTAAAACAAGCCGATAGATTCTTTTTTGAATCTATCGGCCTTAATTTATTTAAAACATTGGTAACAACCCTTACATAATAATTCTATTTCTATATTTAAATTTATATTTCATAATATAAAGTATGTTGTCAGAACAAAGGTAGAAATGATTTAATATTCGTACTAAGGAATGTTAACTGCGTTTTAGTTGTACATTGGACTTCTCCTAATTAAACAAGAAAGGTTTTTTATTTTTAAAAAGGTTTAACTAAATTTTGGGACTCACCCCTTTCGTTTATTCGTTCTTATAAACAGGTTCGGCTTCCAATTTCATTGGTATCAGCCCCTTTCTTTTTGTTGTCTTTATTATACAGCATAATGCACCATTTGTCAAGTAAAATTTAATAACTTTTGTTTATTTTTTACATTTTTGCATTAAAAACCAATAATTATGCATATATTTTTCCATAAAATGCTATTGACTAAACGATTCTTTTGGGCTAAAATATATTCAGAAAACCCACGGAGGTATTAAAATGGAAGAAAATAAAGAATATAACCCTGATATTGTAACTTTAGCCGATGACGACGGTAAAGAATACTCCTTTGAAATATTAGACGCCGTTGAAACCGATGAGGCAAGATATTTGGCAATGCTTCCTGTTTACGATGACCCTAAAAAACTTTTGGACGATTCAGGCGAACTTGTTATTGTTAAGGTAATGGAAGAAGACGGCGAAGAATATTTTTGCGAAATTGAAGACGATGACGAATACGAAACTATTGCCGACGCATTTATGGACCGTTTGCAAGACGCATTTGAAATTGACGAAAAATAAAATATAATAATCCATCCTACCCTGTTCGCGGACTGTGGCTATATAACCCTACAACCATATTAAAGGGAACTTTGTCTCGGGCGGCGGGTATGCAGGCCTCCCGCTTTGGCGGACGTTGGAAGCACAAAACCGTTCGGCTGGTACCCACCTGCTGTTTTTGCAGGTTATAATTTGCCCATTACGGCAGGGTGGGAGTTGTTTTTTATAAAAAAACCAAAAAACAGGGTTGACATTTTGAAATGCTTGTGTTATATTATTCAAGCGTTCTGTTTTTGCTGGTGTAGCTCAGTTGGTAGAGCAGCTGATTTGTAATCAGCAGGTCGGGGGTTCAAGTCCGTCCACCAGCTCCACTTTTTAATCAAGTCCAAAGAAAGGACTTGAACCCTGAGAGGGTGAGCCGCGTTAAGAAAACAATTGATAATTGTTTTTAGTGGCGAAGTGTGAGGGCGGTACTGCACCAAAGGTGCGGTGACCGAGTACGGAAGATTTTCAAAGAAAAGCTTCGTCCGTCCACCAGCTCCAATTAAATATGGGAGAGTTCCCGAGTGGCCAAAGGGGGCAGACTGTAAATCTGTTGCTTCTAGCTTCGATGGTTCGAATCCATCCTCTCCCACCAGAACTAAACCACCCAATAGGGTGGTTTTTTTCGTTCTGGTGGGAGAGGTGTCTTGTGAGAACCATTAGTTCGTCGGCGCAGTCGCAAAACCGCGATAGGTTTTGCGGTCTGCCAAAGTCTTGAGTAAGGCAAATAATTTTGGGCACCGCTCGGAGCGGTCAAAATTATGCCGACGGAGAGTATCCATCAAAAAACTCCTGTTTTATTTAATCATGTCGGTGAATGTCACAATTTTACCTTTTAAAATATTATTGTAAATTAATTTGCAATTTTTATTTTAGAGGAGTATTATATTTATGAATTCGTTAGAAGAATTGTTTTCTGCAGCAGTTTGGGGCAAGAAGATACCGCCCAAGAAGAAGTGGAAAAAGTGGATACATCGCAACCTAAGCCCCAGGCACTGTGCCGAATGTCTTAAGCTTGATGGATGTTGGTTTTTAGAGGGGAAAGCGCCAAAACGTCCTCAACATTCATTTTGCCATTGCATATTTGAAGACATACCTTACAATGAAGTATGGGACAACGCATCTTCAGATTCCGCTTACACAAAATTTGACCCGTATTTATTCAATCGTGACGGAAGATACCCTCACAATAAAGAAAAATTATTTAACAGTTGGGGTTATACTATTGATGATTCAAAATGGTTGCAAAGCGAAATTAAAAAACAGGGGTTAGAAAAATATATCGACGGTGATTATGAACTAGGTTTATTAAATTGCTACGGCCAAAGAATTAATATTCGCGTTGAAATTCCAAGAAAAAACCAGTCAGGCACCGTTAACTTTATCACAGGTTGGATGGTAAAGCCCAATGGACTTATACAATTAAACACACCATTTGGAGAAAAATAATATGAAATATCTTGATTGTGTTGAAGTAATCGTTGAAAAAGAAAAATATGCAAAATATGGCGTACATAAAGGTATGCAGGGCGTTATTTGGTTAGAAGAATCAATTGATGGGACTTGGGATGTCTTTTTTGACCTATGTGGCGAGCATGCTCCAATAGGTGATATTGCCGTAAAAGAGGAAGATTTAAAACTTATTCCTAAAATGGATGCGAGAGTTAACGAACAAATAAAAGCTGAATTCGGAGATTAAACTTATGCATATTCAGCCCCCTTTTTACAACAATAATATACTAAAAACATGTAGGGGTGCTAACACATAGGTAAAAAATAAAAGGGTATCGAATCACCCTTTCTTCGCATTGATTACATCCACGGCTCCGCCGTGATTAAGAAACGGAGAGTGTCTATCCCAAAACAAAAAACAGCACCCATTCCACAAACGTAATTGGGTGCTATTTGTTTTTTCTGCCTATAAAATAATCAGCCGAAACTTTGTAAAAATCGCAAAGTTTAATTAAATCATCAATTTTTAGTTCTGCCCTACCGGTTTCTATATGGTTATATCCTTGTTGCGATTTGTTTATAATTTTTGCAACTTGTTGTTGAGTTAAATCATTGTCTTCACGTAAATTTCGCATTCGCTCTCTATAATCCACTTATAACCACCTCTTTGAAAACATATTAACATACTCATAATTTGAGTATAATTTATTTGTTCGTAACTTGGCGAACTATAAAAAGGAGGTTTTATTTATGAAAAAATTATTAGTAGGTATGTTGGTTTTTACAATGCTATTTTGCTTTGCTGGTTGTTTTGGTGCTACTGGCAAAAACATTACCGGGGTTACAACCACAGAAAATATGGTATATTTCGAACCTAAATGTCCTTATTGTAAACATATCGGCAGAACCAAGTCAGCTAATGTTTGCAAGGGTGAGGATTATAATGGCACTCATTTCTGTGAAGAATGCGGCAAGATTTTTGATTTTACCGTAGAAAGATAAATAAATTAATGAGGTAACATAAAATGAACAGTGGTCTTAAATCCGTTTTATCTTTAATTGCAATAATTATGTATGCGATAGGCATTATTTTATTTTTTACAAATCTTTTTGGCGGTTATTCAAGCAGCAACACTACTATTTTTTGCGGTCTTATGGTAGGTGCCACAATACTTGCCGGAATAGCAAAAATGTTTGGAAATGACAACGAAGATAATAATAAATAATATATCGGCCACCTAAACGATTAATCACCAACCCACCCAACTTTCGGGAGTTGCGGTTAGGGATTAATTGGTTTTTCAGATAAATTTGTACTTTTTCTTGTTGCGAAAACTTGCAAGACACAAAGTATTACTGCGTTTTCACAACTGCGAAACCGTTACAAATTTATTCTTATAAAACTGCAAAGCACCTTAAAAAGATAAATTTTTAGTGGTATAAAAGGCGAAAAGCCGCGGTAACGCTGACGCGTACCGCGG
>JAZOOT010000037.1:0-4766 GCA_045655165.1 Acutalibacteraceae bacterium | reverse complement strand
CGCAACCGAAATTGCAAAAGAAAATGCGGTTTTGGGTATTGGCTTTGAAAATGTGCTTGGTTATGCAAACGAAAAAATGCCAAACACTTATATTGTGAATAACGACCATTCCGATTTTGATGCTTTTCATAACGTTGTTTTGGATATTTTGGTGCGCCAAGGAATTGTTGGCGTTTTGTTGGCGGTGGGGTTTGCTATTACTGTGTTGGCTACAACCTTTAAAAATTATACCCATACACATGAAAATTTTAAAACCGAAGCCGCGCTTTGTTTGTCAGTTTGCTTAATGGTATTGGTGTCTGCGCTTTTCTTATCGCATATTTTTTATGTAAATTGCCCCACAAGTTTTATTTTTTGGGCATATTTAGGATACTTTATTAAATTCTTAACATTGAAAGAAGAAACAAAAAATGGAGCCCTTAATTAGTGTTATTGTGCCTGTTTATAAGGCAGAGCCATATTTAAGCCGTTGTATTGAAAGCATTATTTTACAAAGTTATAAAAATTTGCAAATAATTTTGGTTGATGACGGCTCACCCGATAACA
This sequence comes from Acutalibacteraceae bacterium, assembly GCA_045655165.1. Classification (GTDB taxonomy): domain Bacteria; phylum Bacillota; class Clostridia; order Oscillospirales; family Acutalibacteraceae; genus SIG607. The sequence continues at coordinate 4,220 of JAZOOT010000037.1, read as the reverse complement.
GCGGTAAAATTTGCGAAGAATACGCAAAGGATGATAACCGCATAACCATTATTCACAAAGAAAACGGCGGACTTTCCGATGCAAGAAACAAAGGAATTGATATAGCAAAAGGCGAATATATAACCTTTGTTGATTCAGATGACTATATTTCTCTTAATTTTGTTAAGGTTTTGTATGAGTGCATTAAGCAGAACCAAGCCGATATTTCGGTTTGCAAAACCACTACATTCAGCGGTAAATATGCACCCGCAAATGAACCGCGTTTTGAACTTAAGGTATTTAACAAAAAGCGCGCTATTGAAACAATGCTTTTACAACGCGAGTTTACAAACAGCGCAAACGGAAAACTTTTTGCCAAAAAGTTTTTCCTTTCAAACCGCTTTACCAAAGGCATTTTCTATGAAGATTTTGATTTAATTTTTGATTTGGTTGATTTGGCTGATAGAATTATTTATTGCAGTGAAGCGGAATATTATTACTATATTAACCCAAACAGTATAATGCACGAAAACATTGATAAACGCCATTTTATTTTAATAGACCTTGCAAAGCGCGTTATGTGTGAATTTTCTAAAAAATACCCAACCTTAAAAAAACAGGCGTATAGTAGGTATATTTTTTCGGTATTTTTTATAAACGATAGAATTGTTTATAATAACAAACAAAATGAATTTTGCGCAGAAAGAGTAGCATTTAGAAACGAAATTAAAAAAGATATTTTTAAAATACTTAAAAACAAATACATAAAAATTCCGCTTAAAGTAAAGGCAGTTTGCTTTTCTGTTAATTTGAATTTTTATGAAATGGTTTTAAAAATAAAAAGGTAACGGGAGAAAAAATGAAACATTACGATTATCTTATTGTGGGGGCAGGCCTTTTTGGCGCCGTTTTTGCCCGCGAAGCAACAAAAAAAGGCAAAAAATGCCTTGTTATAGATAAACGGAATCATATTGGCGGTAATGTTTACACCAAAGAAGTGTGCGGTATAAATGTTCACCAATACGGCGCGCATATTTTTCACACCAGCAACAAAGAAGTGTGGGATTATGTAAACCAATTTACCGAATTTAACCGTTATACAAATTCACCCGTTGCCGTTTTTAAAGATGAACTTTACAATTTGCCTTTTAATATGAATACCTTTAATAAACTTTGGGGCGTTAAAACACCAAGTGAAGCAAAGGAAAAAATTGAAAGCGAAAAGGCAGAAAGCCAAATAAGTGAGCCCAAAAATCTTGAAGAACAGGCAATAAATTTGGTTGGCAAAACAATTTATAATAAACTTGTAAAGGGTTACACCGAAAAACAGTGGGGTAAAAAGGCAACCGAACTGCCCGCATTTATTATTAAGCGTTTGCCGGTTAGGTTTACTTACGATAACAATTATTTTAACGATTTATACCAAGGCATACCCGTTGGCGGTTATACCAAAATGGTAGAAAAAATGCTTGACGGTATAGAAGTAAAACTTAACTGCGATTATTTTGAAAACAAAGAAGAGTTAGAACAACTTGCCGAAAAAATTGTGTTTACAGGGCCTATAGATAAGTTTTATAATTATTGCTTTGGTGAACTTGAATACCGCAGTTTGCGTTTTGAAACCGAAACGCTTAACACAGAAAATTACCAAGGCAATGCCGTTGTAAATTACACCGAATACGAAATTCCATATACCCGAATTATTGAACACAAACATTTTGAATTCGGCATTGGTGATAAAACGGTTATTACAAGAGAATACCCTGCAAAATGGAAAAAGGGAAGCGAACCTTATTACCCTGTAAACGACCAAAAAAATAATGCCCTTTACGAAAAATATAAAGAGCATTCTAAAAAAGACAAAAACGTTATTTTTGGCGGACGGCTTGGCAAATATGCTTATTTTGATATGGATAAAGTTATTCTTTCGGCACTTGAAAGTGCAAAAAACATATAAAAAACACTGTGCGAAAGCACAGTGTTTTTTTAATCTTCGGAAGTATAAAAAAGTTCTAAAACAAGTTCTAACATATACTCTTTATCAGCGTAAAATTCGGCAAAACCGTCTTCGCCTAAAAGCTGTGTACCTATAACCTGCCTAAATTCAAGGTCAATGTTGTTACGGTTGTTAAACATTGCGGTAGTTAAAAATGTTATTTTATCGGCCGTAAGGTTTGTGCAGGCTTTTTTTTGAAAGGTTGTGTAAAGCGAAACAGGGTAGGTAATATCCTTTTTTGTTTTATCAATAATCTCTTTGGACATCGATTTTAAATAATCAAGCTGCCGTTCCATTCTTAAATAACTTGAATCGGGGTTTTGGGTTCTAATTGTTAAATATCTTGAAACATATTCACTGCTTATGGTTGTGGTTTTGCCCTTTGTAAAGTAAATTGCATTGCCTCCGCCAATAGACATACGCAGGTCTTCGTTTGGGGTAACGGTTACTCTGCCTAACTTTCTTTGAATTTCGGTCATTGATGATTTATCAATTGCCAAATAAGAGTTTATTGGCATACCGCGAAGCAGTTTTGAAACCGCTTTAATTGTGTTTTCACAACTTGTATGCTTTCCGTCGCCATAGGCATATGCCAAACAAATTTGTTCGGTTTGGCTTGTTAAAAAATCGCCGTTTTTGGCATAAATATCGATTTCCGCCATTGTATCGCGCGGAATTGCGGTTATTACAGTTTTACCGGTTTCGGTATCACAGGTTAAAAGCATTAAGGTATCGGCCTGTCCGTTTTTACCGTACACTATGTTTGTGTTGACAATCGGCTTTTTGTTGTCGCAACCAATAAAAAGCGTTGCGGCAATGTTTTTGTTAAAGTGGTAGGTTTTATCGCGGTAGACTATTGCGTTTTCATCATAATATGCGTCGTCAATATCATCAATATCAAGTTTTCCACCGCTCGAAAGCAACCCTTTTTTACCCAAATGCAGTAAAATGAAATAGGCAGAAACAAGAAAAATGCAAATACTAAGAACAACGCAAATTGAAGTTATTATACCTTTTTTAAGTTTGGGGTTAATTTGTTTTTTGGTCATCAATTAAAACCCCCTGAACAAGATAACGGTAATTATCGTTTGTAATGCAGGTGCTTAAGGTTATAATGCGGTCTTTTTCGGTCACCTTAACATCTTTTTTTATATTTTTAATAGTATCTTTATGGTTGTAAATTGTGTCTAAATAGGTTTTAAAACCGCTTTGGGTGGTGCAGTCAAACCAATAAAGCAAATGGCGGTTGTCAAAACGGTAGGCCGCAAAAATTTCGTAAGTTAAAATGTGGCCCGGCGTGTAAATATAAATATAACGGTTTTGCTCAAAAAAATCCTTGTTTTTAAAACGGTGAAGTGTTGCAAACATTGAACCGTTAAGCATATTATGGCCGTAAAGAACAGTGTGAGGGTCGGTAAAATCGCGGCTGTTGTATTTTTGGCTGTAAATGCTTCCCGCAAATTCATACTTTTTATCAATGTTGTGGTTTAAATAATAACTTTCTTTCAAATCGGTTACCTGTAAAACGGGGTAATCAACATTGGTGCCGGGTACTTTTATATAACCGCAAACATCGCTGTTGCGTTCTTGCAGGGCTTTAAAGTCAATAGGATTATCGGGAAGCAGCACTTCATTGGGTAAATCAATGGGTGTTTTAATTTCACTGCCGGCAGGTTTATTAAATAAAGGGTATAAAAGAACAACGGCCAAAGCTGAAACTGCCGTAACAAGTACTGTTAATGAAGTTATAAATACTGCTTTCTTTTTCATAATTATCTCCAATAAAATTATATACATATTATATAACAGTATGCCCGTTAAGTCAATTTTAAAAAATTTTAAAAAAAGTGTTGACAAAAAAAGAATGTTGTGTTAATATATCAAAGTCGTCTAAAGCGACAGTCGGTGTTGATTGCGGTGAGGGTCCACCCGTTCCCATCCCGAACACGGAAGTTAAGCTCACATGCGCCGAAAATACTTGGCTGGAGACGGCCTGGGAAGATAGGTAATGCCGACACAAGCAGGACAGCAAATGCTGTCCTGCTTTTTTATTCTTTAGATATACGGAGAAAGAAAAGCGGAAGCCAAAGTGCTTCCGCTTTTTTCTTATTCCACGACAACTGCGGTGCCGCTGACGGTAACCATCAGCATCCCGTTATCTGCCCCCAGAACCTCATAGTCGGCATCCACACCGACCACGGCATTGGCACCCAACGCAGCGGCCCGCTGTTCCAGTTCCCGCAGT
>JAZOOT010000036.1:0-4154 GCA_045655165.1 Acutalibacteraceae bacterium | reverse complement strand
GCAGGGCTAACACCATCGGCTGTGGTTGTTGTTGCAACCGTTAGGGCGCTTAAAATGCACGGCGGTCTTTTAAAAACCGAACTTGCAAACGAAGATTTAGTTGCACTTGAAAAAGGTATTCCAAACTTGCTTCGCCATGTTTCAAACATTAAAAATGTTTATAAACTTCCCTGTGTGGTTGCGGTAAACCGTTTCCCCACCGATACCGATAAAGAAATTGACTTTATTATTGCTAAATGTAAAGAACTTGGCGTAAACACTGTTTTGTCAGATGTTTGGGCAAAAGGAGGCGAAGGCGGAAAAGACCTTGCTAAAGAAGTTGTTCGCCTTTGCGAAGAGGAAAAGGGCGACTTCACCTTCTCTTACGAACTTGACTGTTCTATTGAAGAGAAGATTGAAGCCGTTGTTAAAAAGGTTTACGGCGGTGACGGTGTAATTTTAACACCCAACGCTAAAAAGCAAATTGCCGAACTTACAGAACTTGGCTTTGACAAAGTGCCCGTTTGTATTGCAAAAACACAATACAGCTTTTCCGATAACCCCGCGCTTTTGGGTGCGCCCACGGGCTTTATGGTTACCGTTAAGAACGTTAAGGTTAGCGCAGGCGCCGGCTTTATAGTTGTTCTAACGGGCGACATTATGACAATGCCCGGACTTCCCAAAGTTCCCGCAGCCGAAAAAATTGATGTTGACGAAAACGGCAAAATCTCCGGCTTGTTCTAAAACCAACCCCCGCTTTGCTTAAAACAAAGCGGGGGTTTATAATATTGTAATTTGATTTTAATGGTAAAACAAGGTAAAATGAAATTACAAGGCAAAAAAGGAGGTTAAAAAATGAAAATAGAACTTAAAAACAATTTACCAAAATACATATCGGTTGTGTGTTGTATTGTTTTGTATATTGCAACTTTCTTAACGTCATCAGTAATTTTTCCAAACAATAAAGAACTTTTTTTATTAAATCTTATTTTTTCTGCTTTGTTTTTATTTTCTTTTTATGTTGTTACATGTTTTTTATCTACAAATAATATTTTTTGCACTGTATTTTCTTCGTATTTCTTTATAGTCTTATGTTTGTATGCAGCAACAATGTTGTATACGGGAAAAGGGCAGTTTTGGCTGGGGATAATTTCCACATTTGCTTATTATTCTTTCTTTGTACCGTTGCTTCCCACTCTCGTATATATTGTTGGTAAGATTAATATTCCTCCCACAAATGAAGCGGAAGACCTTGCAATGCGTGTTTTAATTGTTGCTGTTTGTATTCTGTTTTACATAGTTTGTTTTACTTCAAGATTTATTAAAAAACGAAAGTTAAATGGTAAATAGAAACATTTGCGTTATTTAATATAATAAGGTATAATATGTTTGGTGATTATATGAAAAAGGTCTTAATTGGGCTTTCGGGGGGCGTTGATTCCTCGGTGGCGGCTGCTGTTTTAAAAGAACAGGGCTATAATGTTATTGGCGCAACTTTGTTTTTGCACAAAGAAGACGAGCTTGCCCGCGGCAGAGATATAACTGACGCCAAAAACGTGTGCGACAAGTTAGGCATTGAACATTATGTTTTTGATTTTACCGAACTGTTTGCGCGTGAAGTTAAAGATTATTTTGTTAATTCTTATATAAACGGTGAAACCCCGAACCCCTGTATTGTTTGCAATAAAAAGGTTAAATTTTCGGCTTTACTAAACAAAGCCAATGAAATGGGAATTGATTATATTGCAACGGGACATTACTCTAAAATAGCCGAAGACCCTATTACCAAAAGAATGCTTTTGCGGAGACCAACGGACGCTTCAAAAGACCAAACTTATGTTTTATATTGCCTTAGCCAAGAACAACTAAGGCGTACTAAAATGCCCCTTGCCGATTACACCAAAGCGGAAATTAGGGAAAAGGCGGAAAGCATTGGCTTTAGCAATGCAAACAGGCCCGACAGCCAAGATATTTGTTTTATACCAAACGGCGATTATGCTTCTTTTATTAAAAACAACACCCAATTTGGCTTTGAAAAAGGCAATTTTGTTGATATAAACGGTAAAGTTTTGGGCGAACACCAGGGTGTAATAAACTACACCGTTGGGCAAAGAAAAGGGCTTGGCATTGCGCTTGGCAAACCGCAGTTTGTAATTAGCAAAGACGCTAAAACAAACCAAGTTGTTTTGGACGATGAAGAATACCTTTTTAGTAAACGAGTATTAGTTAATAATTTAAACTTTATACCTTTTGAAAAATTAAGCGGTGAAATAAAGGTAACGGCAAAACTGCGTTACCGCCACAAAGAAGAAAACGCCACCGTACGAATGATAGATAGTGACACAGCCGAAGTTATTTTTGATAAACCGCAACGCGCGGCGGCAAAAGGGCAGTCGGCAGTATTTTACCAGGGAGATATTGTTATAGGCGGAGGAATTATTGTATGACCGAAAAAATTGCAAAAACCATAGAAGCCCTTAAAAAGAACCGAATGGACGCTTATTATGCCGAAAAAAAGGAAGATGTTCTGACCATTATTAAGTCGCTTATTAAAAAGGGCGATAAAATTGGCGCAGGCGGTTCGGTGACCTTAAAGCAAATCGATACCCTTTCGCTTTTTAAAAACGGTGACTATAATTTTATTGACCGTTATGAACCGGGCATTACCGATGAAGAACGCACGAATCGCTTTAGAGAAGCATTTTTTGCCGATGTTTTTGTTATGTCAAGCAATGCGGTAACCACAAGCGGACGGCTTATAAATGTTGACGGTTTTGGTAACAGGGTTGCGGCACTTGTTTTCGGCCCTAAAAGTGTTATTGTTGTGGTTGGCGCAAACAAAATTGTTGAAACCACCGAAGAGGGATTCCGCCGAATAAGAAAAATTGCCGCACCAAAAAACTCTAAACGATTAAACTGTGAAACCTATTGTGCGAACTTTGGCGAATGTATGGGTGACGGTGATATTGGCAGCGGTTGTGCGGCTGACCGAAGAATTTGCTGTCATTATGTGGTAAGTTCTTTCCAGCGTGATAAAGGCAGAATTAAGGTAATTATTTGCGAAGAAGAACTTGGTTATTAAAAATAATTTAAAAGCATACTCTTTTTATGGGGAGTGTGCTTTTTTTATGAAAAAATTATTATGTATACTTTTAGCATTTTTATTTTTATTTGGCGGTGCAGTAAACTGCTTTGCCGAGGGGGAACTTACCGTTACTTCGCCCAGTGCTGTTTTAATTGAACAAAACACGGGCAGAATTATTTTTGAAAAAGACAAAGACACCCGTTTGCCGCCTGCCTCAATAACCAAAATTATGAGTTTGTTGCTTGTTATGGAAGCAATGGAACAAGGCAGTTTCACCAAAGAAACGGTGCTGACCTGCAGTGATACCGCATCAAAACTTGGCGGTTCGCAAATTTGGCTTGAGCCGGGCGAACAAATGACGGTGGATGATTTACTTAAAGCAGTGTTTGTTGTTTCGGCAAACGATGCAACGGTGCTTTTAGCCGAGGCGGTTGCAGGAAGCGAAGAAAGTTTTGTGGCTTTAATGAACGAAAAAGCAAAGGCGTTGGGCCTTGCAAACACAAATTTTCAAAATGCTACAGGGCTTGACGCGCCCGAACATTATTCAAGCGCATACGATATTGCCGTTATGGCAAAAGAACTTATGAAATTTCCTATTGTTACCGATTACACAACTATTTGGATGGATTCTTTGCGCGGCGGGGAATCGGAACTTGTAAACACCAACCGTTTAGTACGCTTTTACGAAGGTTGCACAGGTCTTAAAACAGGTACAACCGCAACAGCCGGCTACTGCCTTTGCGCTACTGCAAACCGAAACGGACTTTATTTAATAAGCGTTGTGCTGAATTCAAGCAGTAGTGCCGACCGCTTTAGTGACAGCCAAAAACTGCTTAATTTCGGCTTTGCAAATTACGGTTACATTATAAAAACACCTGAAATAGAAAGAAACTTTGTTACCGTTAAAAAGGGTATTTTAAAACAAGTGGAAATTATGCCCGAAAACGATTTTTCGGCACTTATTAAAAAAAGCGATGCACAAAAAATAACAAGCCAAATTGAAATAGCAGAAAAAATTACCGCGCCAATGAAAAAGGGCAGTGTTGTTGGCAAGGCGGAATACTTTATTGATGGGGAAAGTATTGGTTTT
>JAZOOT010000035.1:0-28683 GCA_045655165.1 Acutalibacteraceae bacterium | reverse complement strand
CTCGAACCCACGACCTCTAGCGTGACAGGCTAGCGTTCTAACCAACTGAACTACCGGGCCAAAATGGTGGGAACAATAGGGCTCGAACCTATGACCCTCTGCTTGTAAGGCAGATGCTCTCCCAGCTGAGCTATGCTCCCACATTCTTTGCCTGTCGCGTTGCGACTTTGATATAATATCACAAATGAGCCGCTTTGTCAACACTTTTTTTGCACTTTTTTATTCTTTTTTCGTTTTTGCTATTTCGTTTATTTCTTTAGGAGTAAAACTATAGTTGTTATTGCAAAAATGGCACTCTACATTTATTGGTTTACCCTCTGCAGCCATTTGGAGCAATTCATCCTTTTCAATTCCCGCAAGCATTTTTTTGGTTCTTTCCCTTGAACAAGAACATTTATAGGAAGTTTTTGTTTCATAAAGAATTTCGGTATTAAATCCTTCAAGTGCCATAAACAAAATTTCGTCAATAGTTTTGCCCTCGCTCATTAAAGCGGTAATACTGGGCAATTTTTTAATGTTTTCTTCAAGTTTATCTATTGTTTTATTATCGGCGCCGGGTAGAAGTTGAATAATATAACCGCCTGCACAGTTTACCGTTAAATCGGGGTTAACAAGCACACCTAATGCACAAACTGTGGGTATTTGTTCGCTTATGGCGTAATAAGCCGTTATATCTTCGGCAATTTCGCCCGAAAAAAGCGGGATAGAGCCGTTATAAGGTTCTTTTAAGCCAACATCTTTAATAACCGTTAACATACCGTTTTTGCCGCCCAGTGCTCCCGATACATCAAGTTTTCCGTTGTCCTTTAGGGGAATCTCAACAACAGGGTTGGTTGTGTAACCGCGAACATCACCGTTGCTGTTTGCAACTGCCACTACCGCTTTTGCAGGGCCATCGCCCGAAATTCTTAAGGTTATGGTGTTATCCTTTCCTTTAAGCATATTTCCCATCATAGAAGCGGCGGTTAATAACCTGCCAAGCGCGGCGGTCATTACTGCCGAAGTTTTATGGTAGTGCTCTGCCTTGCTTACTATATCGGTTGAATCTACCGCAATAGCCATTACTGCGCCGTCAACAGTTATTGCACGAATAAGTTTACCCATTGTTATTCCTTTCTTGCAACGTAAATATTGCGTTGCGAGGTTTTATTTGGCCTGCTAAAGCCGTTTTCACTATGTACGGCTATAAGTTTTAGCCCTGCCTTTTTAAGCATTTGTTTTAACTGTTCTTTACTGTATACGCGTTCTGAAAAAGTAACAGTTTCCCTTTTGTAGCCGTCATTTTCCTTTTCAAAGAAATCAAGTTCAATATCGCTTATTTTACGCGCGTTATCCCAAAAATTTTGCCACACCAAATACACTTCTTCGTTTTCTAAAACAAAGGTGTTATTGCCAAGAATTTCTTTTTGTTTGTATTCGGTGTTTACATCAAACACAAAAAGGCGGTCTTTTTCTAAAAACAGTGAAATTTTGTTAAAACTTTGCTGTAACTCTTTTTTATTTACAATATGGTTTACAGTATCAAGCAAACAAACAGCTCCGTCTACAGTACCGAATAAATCAAGTTCATTGGCACTTTGGTTTAAATATAAAATATCCTGTTTTTCTTTTTCTGCCTTTTCTTTGGCAACCGATAACATACCTTCGCTTATATCAATGCCAATAACGTCAATGCCTTTTTTATAAAAACAGCGCGAAAAATTACCGCTACCGCACCCAACCTCTAATAAAAGTGTGGGAAGACGGTCGTAACGCTTAAAAGTTTCACAAATATGCTCGGTTTTGCCTTTATAATCAACATCTTCGGTAAAGGCATCGTAATATTTAGAAAAAATATCGTAATTTTCCAAAAGTATCACCTACTATAAAACGGACAGAAACTGTCCGTTTTAGTGTGTTTTTATTCTGCTGCGCCTTCCATAATTTTACGGAACTCATCGCCGCCGATTTTTTCTTGGTTAAAGAGCAATTTAGCAACTTCGTTAAGTTTATCCATATTTGCTTTAAGGATATCCAATGCCCTTTTATATTGGGTCATTACAATTTCTTCAATTTCATCATCAATAGATGCCGCAACTTTTTCGGAGTAGTTGGGGGTAGAAGAAAAATCGCGTCCCAAGAAAACCTCATTATTGTCATTGCCGTAAGCAACCAAGCCAAGTTTTTCGCTCATACCAAACTTGGTAACCATTTTTCTGGCAAGTTCGGTTGCGCGCTGAATATCGTTAGAAGCGCCTGTGCAAATATCATCTTGCGTAAGGGCTTCTGCCGCACGGCCGCCCAAAAGCGAGCAAATTTGTTCAACCATTGAATTTCTTGAAACATGGCCCTTTTCTTCGGTAGGTACATACATTGTGTAGCCCGCCGCCATACCGCGAGGAATAATAGAAATTTGGTGAACGGGGTCTTGTGTGGGCAAGAAGTAAGAAACAACCGCGTGGCCCGCTTCGTGATAAGAAGTAATCATCTTATCTTTATCTTTAATAATATGCGATTTCTTTTCGGTACCCATAACAACCTTAATTGTTGCTTCATCAACTTCTTCTTGTGTAATTGCCTTTTTACCGTGGCGAACAGCCAAAAGCGCACTTTCGTTCATAAGATTTTCAAGGTCTGCACCCGTAAAACCAACGGTTGAATGTGCAATAGTTTTTAAATCAACATCGGGACCCAAGGGTTTACCGCGTGAATGAACCTTTAAAATTTCTTCCCTGCCCTTTGCGTCGGGGTAATTAACGGTAATTTGGCGGTCAAAACGGCCGGGGCGAAGAAGCGCTTTGTCTAATATATCGGGGCGGTTAGTTGCTGCCATAACAATTACGCCTTCGTTTGCGCCAAAGCCGTCCATTTCAACAAGCAACTGGTTTAAGGTTTGTTCGCGTTCATCGTGGCCACCGCCAAGACCTGCACCTCTTTGTCTGCCCACAGCGTCAATTTCATCTATAAACACAATAGCGGGTGAGTTTTTCTTGGCTTCATCAAACAAATCTCTAACTCTTGAAGCGCCTACACCAACAAACATTTCAACAAAGTCGGAACCAGAAATGCTGAAGAACGGAACACCTGCTTCGCCTGCAACTGCACGGGCAAGTAAGGTTTTACCCGTACCCGGAGGGCCAACAAGCAACACACCTTTGGGAATTCTTGCACCCAATTCGTCGAACTTTTTAGGGTCCTTAAGGAAATCAACAATTTCTGCCATTTCCTCTTTTTCCTCATCGGCACCTGCAACATCGGCAAAGGTAGTTTTACGCTTGGTTTCGCGTTTGTATTTTGCCTTGCCAAAGGTCATAGTTTTATCGGCACCCATTGATGCACTCATACGGCGCATAAATACAACAACAAAAATAACCATAACAACAGCCAAAAGAACTGTTGGCAAAAGCTGCACTATCCATGCCACACCGTCGCCACTTTTATAGTCCATTTTAATTGGCTTATCTGGGTTTTCTTCGTTATATTTCATAACGAACTCATTTACATCGTTATAAAATATTGAAGGGTCTGCCATGGTATAACGGTGCACTTTGCCGTCTTCGGCGGTTTTATAAACAAGTTCACCGCTATAAAGGTTAAGGGTGTATTCCGAAACCTCGCCGCCTTTTACCATAGTAACAATGTCGTAATAGGTTGGGCCAACACTGCCGCTGCCAAAAAGCGATACGCTTGCTATGGCAATTATTAGAATTAAGGGAATTCCAATATATAACAATAATTTTTTCAAGTTTTTATTCAAAACCTGCACATCCTTTCGCTAACTTTAACTGTAAAACTTTGAATTTAACTATACACCTTAGGGTCTAAAACACCAACGTAAGGTAAATTTCTGTATAAATTGTTGTAATCAAGGCCGTAACCAATTACAAATTTATCGGGTATAACGGCACCTACATAGTCGGCCTCAATGGGCACTGTACGGTTACTGGGTTTGTCAAGAAGCGTACAAAGTTTTATGCTTGCGGGTTTACGCAATTCTAAAACGTTCACTATGTAATCAAGCGACCTGCCCGATTCAAGTATATCTTCAACAACCACAACGTGATAATCTTTAATATCGGTATCTAAATCTTTTTTAAAGTTTACCGCTCCTGTGCTTTTTGTTCCTTCATACGAAGATATTGCCATAAAATCAATTTGGCAGGGAATTGTAATTTCGCGCAGTAAATCGGACATAAAAACAACAGAACCGTTTAAAATACCGACAAGCAATAGTTTTTTGCCTTCGTAATCTTTAGAAATTTGTTCGCCCAAACGCTTACAAATTTTTTTAATTTCCTCTTGGTTTAATAAAACTTCACAAACATCGTTATGCATAAAACTTTCCCCTTTATTCTTCTGTTTCTTTGCATTCAATATAAAAAACTTTTTTTGTGTTTTGGTCTATTCGGTAGTTTTTATCCGTTCCATAACCATAAACCCAAAGAACACCCTTTGAATCGCTTACAACAGGAATACTGTACCGCAGTTCTTTTGCAATTTTATCTTCATTAAAAAGTTTTTTTAAGGTTTTTGTAACGCATCTTTCTGCAAGTGTTATTTTATCACCTTCATTTTTGGTCCTTACAGTTAGTATGCCATCTATTTTATCACAGTCAATTGAATTTTTTAATAACAAATTATTAATTTTTTTACCGTCAATGGTTTTTTCTTTTATTGTAACTTTAAACTGTTTTGGTTTAGCAGTAAACGGACAAACCGAAACGGCATTTTCTTTAACGTAAACGAATTTATCCTTGCCAACGCTTATTTTAGTTTCGCTTCCAAGCGAATTTAAAATTTCATTTACCCTTAAAGAATTTGTTTCTATTCCGTTTTCTTTTAAATAAAGAATTACGCACCTTGAAAGTACCGAAAAATGTTCTTGTTTATTAAGATAAAGAACATTGCCTTTTTTGCTTTTTTCATAACATTTTTCCGCTTGTAAATCTATATATTCCCTGTCACAATTTACCGAATTAACAAGGCGTGTAACGGCACTGTTAACCGACGGGTTAAGTTGTTTTAAAAGCGGAACAACCTTTAGGCGAATAAAATTTCTTGAACAAACTGCCGTTAAATTTGTTGAATCGGTGACAAAATCGTAGCCGTTTTGTTTGCAATATTCTTCGGTTTGTTCGCTTGTAACGCTTAAAAGCGGACGAACAAAAATATCTCTTCTTTGCGGTATTCCGCAAAGGCCAACAATACCGCTTCCGCGCGTTATGTGCAAAAGGAGTGTTTCAAGGTTATCGCTTGCGGTGTGCGCCGTTGCCACAACACCTTTGTTTACCCTTGTTAAAAAGGCATACCTAAGTTGCCTTGCGGCGTCTTCAATGCCAATTTTTTGTTCCTTGGCATAAGCGCCCACATCACCGCGCTCTACTGTAATTGGAACATTTAATTTTTGGCAAAGCGAAACAACAAACTCTTCATCGCGGAAAGATTCTTCACCGCGCAGTAAATGGTTAAAATGCGCGGCATAAATATTAAGGGCAAATTCTTCCTTTAATTCCAAAAGCCCACATAAAAGCGCAACCGAATCTTTCCCGCCCGAAAGCGCAACGGTAATATTCTTTTCGTTTTCCTTTAAATTTAAGGTGTTTAAAGCCACCCTTAACTGTTCTTTCATTCACTGAATTTCGCAGGCGAAGTAAAACGTGTGTATCTGCCATCCCAATAAAGTTCAACGCTGCCAATTTCACCATGGCGGTTTTTGGCCACAATACACTCGGCTTTGTTGGGGTCGCCTTTTTGTGCATCCTCCGCTTTTTCGTTATCGTAATATGTTTCGCGGTACAAGAACAAAACTATATCTGCATCTTGCTCAATAGAACCCGAATCACGCAAGTCAGAAAGCGCTGGCTTGTGCGATTTTAAGGTTTTGGATTCAGTAGCACGCGAAAGCTGAGCGCAAACAATAACAGGAATGTTTAATTCCTTTGCCATTATTTTAAGACTTCTTGTAATTTCGGAAATTTCTTGAACACGGTTATCGGTGCGCCTTGGTGAATGCATAAGACCCAAATAGTCAACCACGCACAAATCAACGTTTTTCATTCTGCGCAGTTTTGCCTTCATTTCGGCAACAGTAATGCCCGAACTTTCATCAAAATAAATATTTGCTTTTGAAAGGTTTGCCGATGCCTCTGCCAAGCGTTTCCATTCATCGGCATCAAGTTCGCCGGTGCGCAGTTTTTCGCTTTTAATTGCGGCTTCGCTTGAAAGCATACGCTGGGCAAGTTGGTCTCGCGTCATTTCAAGCGAGAAAAACGCAACGGTTTTGCCTGCTTGCATTGCAACGTTACGAACAATGTTTAAGGCAAACGAAGTTTTACCCATACCGGGACGCGCACCCAAAATTATAAGGTCGGATTTATTAAGGCCCGTAATTTTTCTATCAAGTTCGCCAATACCTGTAGGAATACCAATAAAATCATCCTTTGTTTCGGGGTTGGTGATTTTTAATAGGCGGTCGTAAGTTTCGTTTTCTATAACCGCTTTAATATGTTCAAGGCCCGAAACCAAACGGCCCTGTCTTATATTGTAAATGCGCTGTTCGGCGCTTTCTAAAAGGCGGTCACCTTCGGTTGTATTTTCGGTGGCATCTTTAATAATTTCCCTTGAGGCCTCAATAAGTGCCCTTGCAAAATAACGTTCGCGCACAATTGCCGCGTAGGTTAGCACGTTAGCGCTTGAAGGAACCCTTTGAACAAGTTCTTTTAAGTATGCCTTGCCGCCCGATTCATCGTAAGTACCGCTTTTTTTAAGGCGGTCAACAAGCGCTATGTAATCTATTTTCATATTCATTTCAAGCATAGAAGCCAATGCTTTATAAATTTCTTTATGCTGAGGAATATAAAAATACTCGTCACTTAGTTGAATAACAAGGTCGTTAAAACAAGCAGGGTCTATAAGAATAGAACCAAGCACTGCTTGTTCGGCATCAATATCAAACGGCAATCCACCGTCAAGGTCAAGAATTACTCTGTCCTCTGCCATTTTTATCCCCTTACTCTTTTACTAAAACGTTAATTTTTGCCGAAATACCTGTATACAAACGAATTTCGGCGGTGTATTCGCCAAAATTTTTAATATCGTTAACCTGCATTTTTTTGCGGTCAATTTTAACACCCATTGTTTTTTCAATTTCGGCGGCAATTTCTTTTGAGGTTATAGAACCAAAAAGTTTGCCCTGACTGCCTGCTTTTGCGTGAACAACAACATTTGCGCCGTTTAACTTTTTGGCAAGTTCTTTTGCCGCATCAATTTCTTCTTGCTTGTGGTGGGCTGCTGCCGATTCTCTGCTTTTAAGTTCGCTCATTGCGGCAGCGTTTGCCTCTATTGCAAGGTTTTTAGGGAACAAAAAGTTTCTGGCATAACCGTCGGAAACATTTACAAGTTCGCCCTTTTTACCTTGGCCTTTTACATCTGCTAATAAAACTACCTTCATTTTTTATCACCTTATACTTCCAAAATTATTGGTAAAACCATGGGGCTTCGCCTTGTTTTACCCGAAATAAAGCGGGATACACCCTCTTTTAATCTCATTCTTAAAGAATTGTTATCGCGTATTTTTTGAACATAGCACCTTTCAAGAATATCGCAGGCAATTTCTTCTATTTCTTCTATAAGCTCTTCACTTTCACGCACGTAAACAAACCCGCGTGATTCTACAAGCGGACCCGAAACTATTTCGCCCGTTACGCTGTCTTTAGTAACGGCAACAACAATAATTCCGTCTTCGGCAAGATGTATACGGTCTTTTAAAACAATACTTCCAACATCGCCCACGCCAAGACCGTCAACCAAAATTCTGCCTGCGGTTACGGTGTCGGTTTTCTTCATTGATTTTGGCGTAATTTCAATTACGTCGCCGTTTGCACCAATTAAAATTTTTTCCTTTTTAATTCCCATTGAAAGCGCAAGTTCGGCGTGTTTGGTTAAATGCTTTTGTTCGCCGTGAACAGGAATAAAGAATTTGGGCTTAACAAGACTTAACATAAGTTTAAGTTCTTCCCTACAAGCGTGCCCCGAAACGTGCACATCGTACATTTTTTCGTATACCACGTTGGCGCCCTTGCGCATTAGTTCGTTTACAACCTTGCCAACCGTTTTTTCGTTACCGGGAATGGGGGTTGCCGAAATAATTATCATATCGCCCGGGATAAGTTCTAATTGGCGGTGGGCGTTAAACGCCATTCTGTGCAAAGCCGAAAGCGGTTCACCCTGACTGCCTGTGGTTATAATAACAAGTTGTTCGGGCAAATATTTCTTTACTTCTTCAATTTCAATAAGCGTGTTTTCGGGAATATGCAAATAGCCAAGTTCACTTGCAACGTTTACAACGTTAAGCATACTTCTGCCCGAAACGGCAACCTTGCGGTTGCAACGCTTTGCTTCATCTACAATTTGCTGAATTCGGTGAATGTTTGAAGAAAAAGTTGCAACAATTATGCGGTTTTTACCCGCATTTTTAAACAAGTTAAAAAACGATTCGCCAACAATTCTTTCGCTCATAGTAAACCCTGGACGTTCGGCGTTTGTTGAATCGGACAAAAGTGCCAAAACGCCCTTTGAGCCGTAATGGGCAAATTTTGCAATATCAATAACTTTATCGTCAATGGGTGTGGTATCAATTTTAAAGTCTCCCGTTTGAATAACCGTGCCAACCTTTGTGGTTATTGCAAAACCCACTGCATCGGGTATTGAATGGTTTACGTGAATGGGCTCAATTAAAAATTTACCAAGTTCTATTTTATCGCCTGGTTCTATAACATTAAGTTTTGCGCCTGCTAAAAGCCCGTGTTCTTTAAGTTTGCCCTGTATAAGACCAATTGTAAGTTTTGTAGCGTAAATTGGCAAATTAAAATTTTGCAATAAATAACTTATTGCGCCAATATGGTCTTCGTGGCCGTGGGTTAACAAAAGACCCTTTATTTTGTCTTTGTTTTCAAGAACAAAGGTGAAATCAGGTATAACAATGTCAATGCCGGGTGTGTCTTCATCGGGAAAACTCATACCGCAGTCAACCAATAGCATATCGCCGTCGTATTCATAAAGGGTAATATTTTTACCAATTTCACCAAGACCGCCAAGCGGAATAATTTTTAAAGGTTTCTTTTGCGCAGCGGGTTTTTTATTTGTTTTAGGGTATGTTTTTTTAGTTTGTTTTTTATTAGTAGACAAAACATTTCGTTTTTTATCCAATTCTTTTCCTCCGTTTAAGTTTGAAATATATAAAAGACATAATTATAGTTATAATTATATTTATATTATTATAAATTTGCCTTATTGTCAAGTTGTATAACAAGATTATACGCACCGCATTTAATTTTTAATCGTTTTTAATTGAAATTTGTGCTTTGCTATGCTATATTCTACTTAAGTTAGGTGAAGAAAAATGTATAAAACACTAAACGAACACTATAAAGAAAAATTTGGGTGCAAGGTATATAAATTAAGTTTGGACAGCGGTTTTACCTGCCCCAACCGTGACGGAAAAATAAGCAGTAAAGGTTGCATTTTTTGTTTAAATGGGTCAAGTGCTTTTTCGCAAAAGCAATGCGAAAGTATTGAACTTCAATTGCAAAAAGCAAAGCAAAAGGTTGAAAGCAAAAACAAAGGCGGAAAGTACATTGCATATTTTCAGTCTTTTACAAACACCTATGCACCAATAAAGCAATTAAAAGAATTGTTTTGGGAAGCAATAAAACCCGATTTTATTGTTGGAATTTCTATTGCAACAAGGCCCGATTGTTTAGAAAATGAAGTGGTACTTTTGCTTAGCAAAATTAACAAAATTAAGCCAGTTTATGTTGAACTGGGACTACAAACAACCAACGAAAACTGCGCAAAAGAAATTAACCGCGGTTATAAAAACGAAGTTTATTTAGGCGCTGTAAAACGGCTTAAAGAAAAAGGCATAAACGTTGTAACCCACATTATTATTGGGCTTCCCTTTGAAAGCCCAAAACAAGCAGTAGAAACTACACGCCAGAGCGTTTTGGCGGGAACAGACGGGGTTAAATTTCACCTTTTGCACGTACTTAAAGACACCGAACTATACAGGCGTTATGAAGCAGGTGAATTTAAGTGTTTAAGTTTAGAAGAATACGCAAAAATTTTAAAGGAATGTATTGCCCTTTTACCGCCCGAAATTGTAGTTCACCGAATTACGGGTGACGGCGCTAAAAAAGATTTGGTCGCACCGCTTTGGTCGGCCGATAAAAAAGCAGTTTTAAACTATTTAAACGCTTATTTAAAAGAATAAACCGATACACAAAAGTGTATCGGTTTTTATTATTCATCAAGTGCAATTAGGTGTTCGTAGGTTTCACCGCGCACTGCAACGTAACTTTCGCCATTTTTTAACATAACTACGGGCGGTCTTAAAACCCTATTATAGTTTGAAGCCATTGAATAGTTATATGCGCCTGTTGTAAGAATGGCTAAAATATCGTTTCTTTCGGGTTTGGCAATTAAAACGTCGCGCCTTAAAACGTCGCCCGATTCACAACACCTGCCCACAACTGTTGCCAAATAATTAGCTTGTTCACCCGCTTTTTGGGCGTTAATTACGGTGTATTCAGCACCGTATAAGGTGTAACGCGGGTTGTCGGTCATACCGCCGTTTACCGAAACATAATTGCGGTAGTCCCCTACCTCTTTAACCGAGCCAACACTGTAAAGAGTAATACCAGAATCGGCAACGATGCTTCTGCCCGGTTCAAGCATAATTTTAGGTGCGGTTATGCCAACTTCAGTTGCAACTTCGGTTATATAACAAGAAATTTCTTTTAGAAGTTCTTCGTAATTTACTTCGGGCTCTTTTTCGGTGTATCTAACACCCAAACCGCCGCCTAAGTTTATAACTTCGGCACGGTAGCCAAGTTCTTTTCCCACTTCTTTTGCAAATGTGAACATAATTTGAAGCGCATCTTTATAAAGTGAAACTTCAAAAAGTTGTGAACCAACGTGGCAATGGAAACCAATAAGGCGGATGTTTTTGCAAGAGAGCACTTCTTTAACCGCCTCTTTGGCCTGGTTTGTTTGAATTGTAACACCAAACTTTGAATCAACCGTACCTGTGTTAATTTTGCGGTGTGTATGCGGGTCAATACCCGGTGTTACGCGAATTAACGCCTTTTGCACAATACCGCGCTCTGCGGCGGCTTGCTCCAGCGCATAAATTTCATCAAAACTGTCAAGCACAAAATGGCCAACGCCTAAATCTAGCGCAACCTTTATATCTTCGTCAGACTTATTATTGCCGTGATAAAAGCAGTTTTCCATTGGGAAACCCGCCGCTTTTGCGGTGTATGCTTCGCCGGGGGAAACAAGGTCAACATTAACCCCTTCTTCTGCCATTATTTGATAAATTCTTTTACAAGAAAACGCCTTACTTGCGTATTCGGGCATACTTCCCTGTGGGAAATACTTTGCCATAGTGTTTTTATACACCCTTATACGATTGCGGATATTATCTTCATCCATTAAATAAAGCGGTGTGCCGTATTGTTTGGCAAGAGCCACTGTATCTTGCCCTGCAAAACACAAATGGCCGTTTTTGCCTACCGTAAGGTTTTTATAAAGCATTAAATTACCCCTTGTTTTTTAAGTTCAGAAAGAAGTACTTTTTTGTGTTCTTCTTCCATTGGTGTAAGAGGAAGTCGCAAATAATCTTCGCAGTACCCCATAGCCGCCATAGCCGCCTTTACGGGAATTGGGTTTACTTCACTAAATAATGCCTTTATAACAGGCAAAAGTTCAAGTTGCAAAGACAAAGCGCCCTTAATATCGCCCGCAAAGAATTTATTGCAAATTTCAACACTCTTTTTTGGGAGCGGGTTTGAAAGCACCGAAATACAACCTTTTCCGCCAAGCGACAATATGGGCACAATTTGGTCGTCGTTACCCGAATAAATATCAATATCATCGCCAACCAAAGCGGCAATTTCGGCAATTTGCGAAATATTGCCCGATGCCTCTTTAATGGCAACAATGTTGGGGTGTTTAGCCAGTGCCTGAACAGTTTTCGGCTCAATATTAACGCCTGTTCTTGAAGGTACATTATAAAGTATTACGGGTGCGGTTGAAACATTCGCAATTTCGGTAAACATTTTAATAAGGCCGTTTTGTGTCGCTTTGTTATAGTAAGGTGTTACCACCAAAACTGCATCGGCACCAACTTCACAAGCGTATTTTGTTAGCATAATGGCGTAATCGGTATCGTTAGAGCCGGTACCTGCAATTACGGGCACCCTTTTTGCAACCTTTTCAACCGAAAAGCGAATAACTTCTTTGTGTTCGTCATCGGTTAAGGTAGAACCCTCGCCCGTTGTACCGCAAACAACCAAACCATTAACGCCCTCAGCAATTTGCCATTCAATAAGTTTTTCCAAAGCGGCATAATCAACACCGTTTTCGGTAATGGGGGTAACTAATGCTGTGGCAATACCTGTAAATACTGTTTTTTTCATTTTAAAAACTCCTTTTACAAAAGAAAAATAGCCGTAAGAACGGCTACCAAAACAAAACACACAAACAATATGCTTGTGAAAGTTTATTTGGATAGCTCTCCGCCAGTGGCGACAGTAACAAAAATATTATTTCTTGCTACCAAGAAAACCTTTGCCAAAGTTTTCTTTCGGCGGCTGTACCTTTCGCACCACACAACCCCGCCGGGTTATAGTGAAGCGTTACTAATTACACACCGCGCCTCTATCTTACATTGTAGATATATTAACATAATACTTTTACTTTGTCAACACACATAATATATAAAAAAAGAGCCAAACGGCTCTTTTTTTATAGTAAATTTTTAATAATTTCGTTTCTATCAAGGGGCGATAAATAAACAGGCGGAATATCAAACACGGTTTTGGCACCGGTTAACCCCTCTTTATTAAGTTTATAAACCGCACGGGCATAAGCAACAATAACACTTGCAGTAAATTCGGGGTTAGAGCCAAGTTCTAATGAATACTCAATTTTTTGCTTGGTTTCGCCGTTTACACCTGTTTTGCCCGTTCTTATAACAAAACCGCCGTGCGGCATACCGCTGTGTTCTTTTTTCATTTCTTCGGCAGTAATAAAATGCACCGTTGTATCATAATCGGCAAAGTAGTTGGGCATTGTTTTAATTTCTTCTTCAATTCGGTTTAAATCGGCGCCCTCTTTTGCCACAACAAAACATTCCCTTGTGTGCTTTTGGCGAACGGTGAGTTCGGGGTTTTCTCCGCTTCGCACCGCTTCAATTGCACTATCTACAGGAACTGTATACTGTTTAGCGTCAAGTACACCGTCAATTCTTCTTATTGCGTCGGAATGTCCTTGGCTAACGCCCTTGCCCCAAAAAGTGTAATCTTTTCCGTTTGGAATTATGCAGTTGCCAAAGAGTCGCATAATACTAAACATACCTGGGTCCCAACCAGCCGAAATCAAGGCAATTTTACCGCCCTTTTTGGCACTTTCATTACATGCGGTAAAATGTTCGGGGATTTTTGCATGGGTATCAAAACTGTCAACAATATTAAAATATTCGGCGTATTTAGGGCTTTGCTCGGGCAAATCTTTTGCACTGCCCGAACAAAGAATTAACACATCGATTTCGTCTTTTTTGCTTTCAAGTTCGCTAATGTTATATACCTTTACGTCACCGCTTAAAGTTTTAAGCGAAGCGGGGTCGCGCCTTGTAAAAAAAGCGGTAAGGCACATATCATCGTTTTGCCTTAAAGCCAATTCAACGCCCCTGCCTAAATTACCGTAGCCAAGTATTGCTACTCTTATTTTTTCTTGCATTTTATTTCTCCCTTTCAGCGTTATCAAAGTCTGCCCAAAATTGTTTTGCCACCTTTTCGTAACCCTCTTTATCCACCGCATAACTCATTCCGTGTTCTGCGCCGGGTACAATTAAAAGGCGTTTTGGTGCTATGCACGCTTTATAATTTTCGTAAGTCATTTCCACCGGCACAAAACTGTCATCACTGCCGTGAACAAACAAGATGGGCACCTTGTTTGTTTCCATTGCTTTTAATGTTGTATATTCGTCCGATTTCATATTTATTGTTTTTTTGCAAAGTTCATCAACACTTGGCGCAAAAATATTATACGAAATGTTCATATTATTTTTAACAACGTGGCGCCAAATTGCTTTTGCCGAAGTAAAAGCGCAGTCGGCAGTTATGCCCTTTACGTTTTCGGGCAAATCAAACCCTGCCGCCATAAGCACCGTTGAAGCACCCATTGAAAGACCATTTAAATAAATTGGCAAAGTGTAATTTAGTTTTTTATTTGCCCAGTTTATCCAATCCAAACAGTCAAAGCGTTCAATCATACCAAAGCCCATATATTCGCCGCCGCTGTTGTTTTGCGCGCGCTGTTCGGCATAAAGCACGTTACAGCCGTTTTCATACCAAAAATTACTTGCCATACAAAAATCCCGCGCCCAAGAAGAACGCCAACCGTGCATAGCAATTATGGTACGCTTATTATCTTCTTTATAATACCAATGTCCAATAAGTTTTGCTCCGTCGTGTGCGGTTATTTCAACAACTTCCAAACCGCTTTCTTCTAACTTTTTGCCCTCTTCTTCAGCAAGTTCCAATATATCGTTTACGGCATTGTCCATACCGCTAATACGCTCTTTTGCAACTTTATAAAGTTTTGGTTCTTCGCGCTGCAGCGCCACCTTTATAAAGTTTTTGGTAAGTGCATAAGAAGCCGCCGCAGCACCGCCTATTGCGCCGCCTATAAGCGCGGCAGAAACCAAAAGTTTTTTGGCTGTTATTTTCACAAAACCATTTCCCTTTCTATAATTTCAGTTAATTCGGCGGGGGTGTTTGCCAATGCAACCGCGCCGTTTTTAAGCATATCTTCAACACTTCCGTAACCCCAAGAAACCGCAACGGTGGGTATTGAGTGCATTTTTGCGCCAACCACGTCAAAAACCGTATCACCAATCATTAGCGCTTTTTTTATTGTGGGGTTTTGTTTTAAAAGATATTCCAACACTTCTTCTTTTTTATCCCTGCTTTTATCAAGTGTTGCGCCGTAAATTCCGTTAAAAAACTCAAAAATACCAATTTTTTTAATTATTTCTATTGCCATTTCTTCGGGTTTAGAGGTTGCCACAAAAAGCGTGTACCCCTTGTTTTTAAGTGCCTTTAGCATTTCTTTAATGCCATTATAAATTTGACACTCAAACATACCTTTGCCAACATAATGGCTTCTATAAACCCGTAACGCCTCTTCGGCCTTTTCGGGTGGAATGCCGAATTTTACAAACATTTCCCTAAGCGGTGGGCCAATGAAAACCTCTAACTCTTTACGGCTTTCATAAGGTATCAAAAAATGATTAAAGGTGTGAATAACGCAGTTAATTATACCCTCGCCCGAATCGTTAAGGGTGCCGTCTAAATCAAACAAAACCGCCTTTTCACACACAAAATCACTTCCCTTTTTAAAATTATTGCACATAAACCATTTATTGTCAAATATTTATTGTTTATTTGAAAATAATAAAATAAAAAACGGAGGAATTTTATGTGCACAGCCATTAGCTACGCTTTTTCAGATTTATTTTGCGGAAGAACGCTTGATGTTGATTTTAACCTTAACGAACGGGTTGTCATTACACCAAGAAAGAAACCGCTTTCGTTTACTTTTCTTGATAACATTACCGAGCATTTAGCCGTTTACGGAATTGCCACAATAGAAGACAGCACACCGCTTTATTACGAAGCGGCAAACGAAAAAGGTCTTTTTATTGCGGGGCTTAACTTCCCCGAAAACGCTGTTTTTCACGAATACAAAGAGGGGTTAATAAACATAGCCCCATTTGAACTTATACCTTATATTTTGGCAAGTTGCGAAGATATAACAGGTGCGTTGTTCCTTTTAAAAAAGGCAAACATTGTAAACGTTTCTTTTTCGGAAAAACTGCCCGCTACACCGCTTCATTGGTTTTTAAGCGACGGAAACAATTCTTACACCATTGAAAGCACAAAAGACGGACTTAATGTTTACGAAAACCCTGTAGGTGTGCTAACCAACAACCCGCCTTTTCCTTATCATATGTTAAACCTTGCAAATTACGCCAATTTATCATCTAAAAAGCAAACAAACGGCATTTGCCCCAATATTCTTCTTAATTTTTATTCAAACGGGTTATCGGGTTTTGGGCTTCCGGGGGATTTTTCAAGTGCTTCGCGTTTTGTAAAAGCGTGTTTTGTTAAGCATAACAGTATATGCACAAACGTTAAAGAAGCGCTTTCACAGTTTTTCCATATTTTAAATAGTGTTAGCCAAATAAACGGTTGTGTAGGTTTAGAAAACGGCAGGAATGAAAAGACATTTTATACTTCTTGCGTTAATTTAAGCAAAAATATTTTTTACTATAAAACCTATTATAACAGCCAAATAAACGCTGTTTATTTAGAATACGAAAACCTTGACACATGTGATTTAATCTGCTACCCTTTAATTACAAATGAGAGTATAAATGTACTGAATAAGGAGTAGTTATGGTTAAAATTATGTTCGTATGCCATGGGAATATTTGCCGTTCTCCTATGGCGGAGTTTGTTTTTAAGGATATTTTAGAAAAGAATGGCGATAGCGACAAGTTTTTGGTGAAGTCATCTGCCACAAGTTGTGAAGAACTTGGCAACCCTGTTTACCCACCCGCAAGGCGCGAACTTGCCAAACATGGTATAAGTTGTGACGGCAAATTTGCAGTTCGTCTTAAAAAGGAAGATTACGAAAAATACGATATGTTTATTTGTATGGACCAAAAGAACGTACGTAACACCTTACTGATTTTTGGAAGTGATACTGACAGCAAGGTAAAAATGCTGTTAGACCGCGATGTTTCTGACCCATGGTACTCGGGCGATTTTGAAACCTGTTACCAAGACATTTTAAAGGGTTGCGCTGACCTTTACAAAAACAAAAAGCCGTAACGTGTGTTACGGCTTTAATTTTTATATATATTCTTTTACAATTTCCTTTAATTCGTCCCAATGGTCTTCCATTTCTTTAACAAGTTTAAACTGAGTACGGGCGCGAACAAGGTTGTGTTCGGGATATGCAGTTTTAAAATAAGTATCACCCGAAAGGTAATCTGCCAAAAAGCGCATACCGCATTCAATTGTCATCATTTTTGCGCCTTCGGGCAAAAGCATAATTTCGGTGGGTTTTAAAATTTCGCTTGATTCAATAAAGCCCTTTGCATATGCTTTAAAGAGCGGAATAGACAAGGTAACCTTGCTTAAATCTTTTTCATCTTCGGCAGCAGTACTTGCGCCAAAACGAATTGAATCGCCAAAATCGTTTACGCTATATCCCGGCATAATTGTATCAAGGTCAATAACGCAAAGTGCCTTTTTGGTTTTAGCATCAAGCATAACATTATTGCACTTTGTATCATTGTGTGTAACGCGCAAAGGCAAATTGCCTGCCTTTTCTTCGTTTTTAAGCACAGAATAAAATTCTTTTCTTTGCATTACAAATTCAATTTCTTCTTTTACGCTGTCTTTTCTGCCCACGGCATCTTTTTCAACGGCTTCCAAAAAGTCGTTATAACGCTTTTCAGTGTTGTGGAAATTGGGGATAATTTCTTTAACCTGAGAAACATCAAAAGCATCAAGGCGTTTAACAAAATCACCAAACGCACAAGCGCATTGGTAAAAATCTTCTTCGCCTTCGGGACGTTCAAGACAAAGCGAATCTTCCAAGAAATCATAAACACGCCATTTTAAGCCCCAATTGTCAGCATAAATATAAGAATCATCTTTAGTTTTTACCAAAGTTAAAACATTTCTTGATTCTTTTGCGGTTTTACGCAAAAAATTAGTTACAAGCGAAATGTTACTGATAACCGCGTTTGTGTCGGGGAAAATTGAAGTGTTTACCGCCTGCAAAATGTAACGGTACTGTTCATATCCCTCTTTACAAACAACCAAAAAAGTATCGTTAATGTGGCCGTTACCGTAAGGCATTACACCTACGGGCGAACCCTTTAATTTAAAGTTGTTTATTGCGTTTACTGACTGTTCTAATGTAATTAGTCGCATAATTTTTCCCCTTTTTATAAATTTATACTTGCAATATACTATAATCAAAATTATAATGTAATAGGAAATCAGTCAAACTTATTACGATTTTAGGTAGAAGTTTATATGGAATTTATTTTAAAACCCTTTGAAAAAATTATAACAGTTGATGCTTTTAACGATGCCATTGATGCCGTGCGTGAACCCGGCTTTGTTTTTGCGGGCGAAATGCACGATTTTTGGGAAGTTGTTTTTGTTGAAAGCGGTTTTGTTACGGCTTCGGCCGAAGAACAGGTTTATAACCTTTGCGCAGGGCAAATTCTTTTTCACAAACCAAACGAATTTCACCGTATTCGCACAAATGGCAAAAACCCCGCGCATTTGCTTATAATTTCATTTTCTGCAAATGGCGAGGGTATGAAAAACTTTGAAAGAAAATGCTATACCCTTGAAAGCAGTGAAATTGAAGAATACACAAATGCTTTCTACAGCATAATGGCGGCTTGCGAAAGTTTTGACGGCAAAGAAATTAACAATTCACTTGCTTCTTTAGCAGGTAATTTACTTGAAAGCTTTTTGCTTGGATTAAAAGACAAAAATGCCGTAAAAAAAATGGAATATTCGCCAAACGAAAGGCGCTATAAAGAAATTGTTACAATAATGAAAGAACACTGCGAAGAATGGCTTAATATAACCGATATTGCTGCGCTTTGTCACATGAGCCCAAGCAATGTTAAGCGCATTTTTTCACTTTACTGTGATATGGGTATTTCAAAGTATTTCTTAACACTAAAACTACGAAGAGCGTGTGAAATGTTAACCGAAGGGGTAAGCATTTCGGAAGTTAGCAATGCACTTGGATTTTGTTCGGTAAACTATTTCCACACTGTTTTTAAAAGAGAAATTGGGGTAACGCCAAGCAAATATATATTAGCAAAATAAAAGACCGCAACTTGCGGTCTTTGTTTTTAATTATTATTCAATTACAATAGGTCCGTAAACAATTTTAACATTTTTGGCATATTGTTCAGCAGCCATTTTTCTGATAATAGCTAAATCGCCTTCGCCACCTTCATAGAAACGAGACATAATATCGTTATCCATGTTTGCCGAGAAGCACTCTCTTGCGTAGTATTCGCCAACCTTTGCGCTATCGGTATTGTTAATAATACCAACCGAATAGTTTTTAAGGTCTTCTAAGCTGTTAATGGTAATATCGCTGTCAAGACGTGCAACTATAACATATTCATCAATACCGTCAAGTACGGGAGGCGGGTCTTTTTCTTCTTCCTCTTCATAACTACTTACAGGTTCTTTTGTTTTGTCATCATCGGTGGGTTTTTCACCACAAGCGGCAATGCTGAAAATAAAAATTAAACAAAGTAACAATGCTAATAATTTTTTCATTATTTACAACTCCTTTAAGTTTTGTGTGTTAATTGTAACACAGCATTACTGTTTTTTCAAGTTGTTTTTTGCAGGAAGTTGCGAAAAGATAATGGCAAAAAACATTATAACACAGCCAATTACTTCCCTGCTTGTTAGTTTATCGCCAATAAGCGCGCCGCCAAGCACTGCAAAAACCGATTCCAAACTCATAATAATAGAAGCAACTGTTGGGTTTTTTGAATACTGTTGCCCAACAATTTGCAAGGTATAAGCAATTCCGCTTGAGCCAATGCCCAAAAACAAAATGGGAAGTAATGCCGAAAGAATATTTTGCAAAGTGGGTTTTTCTAAAATAATTGCCATAACGGCAGAAAGTGTTCCGCAAACAATAAACTGCACAATTGAAAGTTTAACCGCATCTACCCTTGCCGAAGAAATATCAACACAAATAATATGTATAGAAAACGCAACAGCACACAAAAGCACAATACCGTCGGCAAGATAAACACCGCCAAGCCCCGAACTTAAACAAAGGAAATATAGCCCTGCTACCGCAAGTAAAACGGCAATTACAACGTTAAGTGACAGTTTTTTGCCCGAAAAAGCATAAATAATAGGAACTATAATTACATACAATGCCGTTAAAAACCCCGACCTTGCACTTACCGCGGCCGCTGCGGGATAAATTGAAATACCAAACTGCTGAAAGGTACTTGCAATACACAAACAAACACCGCAAAGAACGCCAAAAAGCAAAAGGTCTTTTTTGCCTTTTTTTGTAGTAGGTATAAGTGTTTCCCCTTTCTTTTTTGAAAGAAAAGCCGAAACGGGAATTAAAAATAAAGCACCTATAAACGAACGTATTGCAATAACCGAAAAGGTTGATAAATGGCGTGCTGCCAAGTCCTGTGCCGAAAAAGCAAGACCCCATATAACAGCGGCAAGAAGCAATACTAAATTACCTTTTAAATTTTTTGACATAAATTCACCAACTTATTGTAGAAAAACAAAAAAATATATAGTATAATAAATAACATAAAGCGAACTTTTTTTCAACCAAAATATTTTTTATTTGGAGTTTTAATATGAAAAAATACATTTTGGCACTTGATGAAGGCACAACAAGCGCACGCACAATTGTTTTTGATAAACAAGGAAATATTGTAAACACCGCGCAAAAAGAATTTAAACAAATTTACCCAAAACCGGGTTATGTTGAGCACGACCCAATGGAAATTTATGCTGCCATGTATTCAACAATGACCGAAGCGGTTTTACAAAGCGGAATTACGCCCAGTGAAATTGCCGCCATTGGCATAACAAACCAACGCGAAACCACCGTTTGTTGGGATAAAATAACCGGCAAACCAATTTATAACGCTATTGTTTGGCAATGCCGAAGAACCGCCGATTATTGCGAAGAATTAAAGGCAAACGGTTTAGCCGATAAAATACGCAGAAAAACAGGTTTGCCAATTGACGCTTATTTTTCGGCAACAAAAATTAAATGGATTTTAGATAACGTAAACGGCGCAAAGGAAAAAGCCGAAAAAGGCGAACTGCTTTTTGGCACAATCGATTCTTGGTTTATTTGGAAGTTGACCGACGGCAAACTACATATTACCGATTACACAAACGCTTCACGCACAATGCTGTTTAACATTAACACCCTTTGTTATGATGATGAACTTTTAGAACTTTTCGGTATTCCTAAAGCAATGCTTCCAAAAGTAAAATCAAGCAGTGAAATTTATGGTGAAATTGATTTTCTTGGCGAAAAAATTCCGCTTTCGGGCATTGCTGGCGACCAACAGGCAGCGCTTTACGGCCAATGTTGTTTTTGCAAAGGCGATGTTAAAAACACTTACGGTACCGGTTGCTTTTTACTTATGAACTGCGGTGAAGAAGCCATTATTAACAATTCGGGAATTATTTGCACCCTTGCCGCTACAAGAAAGGGTGAAAGCCAAAAATACGCGCTTGAAGGCAGTGTTTTTGTTGGCGGTGCGGTTATTCAGTGGTTACGCGATGAACTTGGGTTTATTAGGGAATCTTCTGACAGCGAATATTTTGCAGGCAAGGTAAATTCAAGCAATGATGTTTATGTTGTTCCCGCCTTTGCGGGTTTAGGCGCACCATATTGGGATATGTACGCGCGCGGCACCATTGTTGGTCTTACAAGGGGCAGCGGCAGAAACCACATTATTCGCGCTGCGCTTGAATCTATTGCATACCAAACTAATGATTTGTTAGAGGCAATTAAAAACACAACAAACATTCAAATTAACTCTTTAATGGTTGACGGCGGAGCTTCTAAAAACAATTTGCTTATGCAGTTTCAGTCAGATATTTCAAACACAAATATAATTCGTTCAAAATCGGCCGAAGCAACCGCTTTGGGCGCCGCATATTTAGCCGGACTTGCAGTTGGTTTTTACAAAGACGAAAATGAACTTTTAACCCTTAAGCAAAACGAATCTCCTTTTACCCCAAAAATGAGCGAAAACGAGCGAAACACCCTGTTAAACGGTTGGAAAAAAGCCGTAAACTGTGCTAAAGGATGGGCCGAATAATGAAAAAAGAATATTTTACTATTAAATCAAACGACGGCATTCATTTACTTAACTGCAAAAAATACATTCCAAGCGGTGAAATTAAGGGCATTTTTCAGCTTACTCACGGAATGAAAGAATACATTGAGCGATATGACCCGTTTTTAAGTTTTCTTTGTGAAAACGGTTATGTTTGCGTTACTCACGACCATGTAGGTCACGGCAAAAGCGCAAATGATAACAGCGAACTTGGGTTTATTGCAAGTGAAAACGGGTATGCCCTTTTGGTTGACGACTGTCACCTTGTTACAAAGCAAATAAAAAGTGAATACCCCAATTTTCCCCTTGTTCTTTTGGGGCACTCTATGGGTTCGTTTGTGGCACGACTTTATGCCGAAAAATATTCTTTTGAACTTGCGGGTTTAATTATTATGGGGACTGCGGGCAAAAACCCCGTTTCTAAACTTGGTTTATTTTTAACCGATTTTATTAAAAAGCGAAAAGGCGAAAGGTATTTTTCAAAGTTTATTGACAGCATTTGTTTTGGCAGTTACAACAACAAATTCAAAGGTGAAAACAGCCGTGCTTCTTGGATAACATCTAACCAAGAAATAAGAGAAAAATACCAAAACGACCCGTTTTGCAAATTCAATTTTTCTATAAGTGCAATGCATGACCTTATTATGCTTATTGATTTATGCAACCAAAAGAAGCATTTTAAAAATTTTGACAAACTTTTGCCCGTTTTGTTGGTTTCGGGAACAGACGACCCTGTTGGAAATTACGGCAAAGGTGTAAAAGATGTTTATACAAATTACAAAAAAGCAGGGGTGCGCCGTGTGCTTTTAAAACTGTACCCTGCTGCGCGTCACGAAATACTTAACGATATAAGCCAAGAAACTGTATATTTTGATATTTTAGGTTTTATTGCAGGGCTTGACAAGTTTAGTATAAAGTCATAAAATATATATAATATTTACTTTGGGGATTATGTAATGAAAGACGGCTTTATTAAGGTTGCCGCCGCAAAAACCGAAATTAAGGTTGCGGAGGTAGAATTTAACAAAAACCAAATAATTTCAAAAATTAACCGCGCCAACAAAGACGGTGTGGGCTTGCTTGTGTTGCCCGAACTGTGTTTGACTTCGGCTTCCTGCGGCGATATTTTTATGTCAAACACCCTTAATGACGCTTGTTCTTTAGCAATAAAGGAAATTCGCGACTGCACAAAAGAACTTGATATTTGCGTTGTTGTTGGGGCACCCATTAGTTACAAAGCAAAACTATTTAACACTGCAGCCATTATTAAAGGCGGAAAAATTTTGGGCGTTGTTCCAAAAACAGCCACACAAAACACAGTTTTTTGTTCGGGCAGTTTTATTAAAAACGGCAGTTTTATAAACCTGTTTGGCGAAGAAGTTCCTTTTGGCAACGATATTGTTTTTGCAAGTAACACCGTTAGCAGTTTTACCTTTAGCGTGGCTTTGGGTGACGATTTATTCGGTTGTGATTTGCCTGTTACTTCGGTTATTGCAAACCCCTCTGCAAATTATCAAACCGCTTCTTCTTTTGAACTTATAAAGCAAAAGGTTTCTGTATTTTCAGCAATAAGGCAGTGCGCCATTATTTATTCTAATGCCAATTACAGCGAATCTTCCACCGATTACGTTTACGGCGGTGACAGTATTATTGCCGAAAACCTTAACATTTTGGCTTGCACAAAACCGTTTGAAGAAAAAACAACCGAAACCGAAATTGACACACAACTTATTTCGGCTTTAAGCAAAGAAAACTGTTCATTTGGCGAACCAACCTACCGTACGTTTTTTTTTGAACAAGGGGTGAAGAACACCCCGCTTTCACGAAGTTTTAATAAAAACCCTTTTATTCCGTTTTACCAAAATAAAGAAGAGTATTTTGAAAATGCTTTAAATATTCAAACTTTCGGCTTAAAAAAACGCCTTGAGCACACCAAAACAAACAAAATGGTTTTGGGTATTTCAGGTGGGCTTGACAGCACCCTTGCTTTGCTTGTTTGCACCCGCGTTGCCGACCTTATGGATTTACCGCGCAAAAACGTTTGCGCCTTTACCCTGCCCTGTTTTGGTACAACCAACCGCACAAAATCTAATGCCGTTTCGCTTTGCGAACTGCTTGGCGTTAGTATTGAAGAAATAAACATTAGCGATGCAGTTAATTTGCATTTAAAAGACATTAAACAACCAGACGGTGTATATGATGCTGCTTATGAAAATTCACAAGCGCGCGAACGTACGCAGGTGCTTATGGACCTTGCTAACCGCCTTTACGGTATTTTGGTTGGCACGGGTGATTTAAGCGAATTAGCGCTGGGTTGGGCGACCTACGGCGGTGACCAAATGTCTATGTATTCACTTAACGGAACGATTCCAAAAACCTTGGTAAAAAACCTTGTTTCTTATGAAGCCAACCGCCTTGGCGGTGACGTAAAAAAAGTTTTGCTTGATATTGTTGATACCCCCGTTTCGCCCGAACTTTTGCCAAGTGACGAAAGCGGAAACATAAGCCAAAAAACCGAAGACCTTGTTGGGCCTTATGAACTTCACGATTTCTTTATTTATTATTTTGTGCGCTTTGGTTTTTCGCCCAAAAAGATTTTAAGAATGGCCATAATTGCTTTTAATGGCGAATATTCGCCCGAAACAATAAAAAAATGGCTTACTGTTTTTATTAGGCGTTTTTTTGCACAGCAATTTAAACGTTCTTGTATGCCCGACGGACCGAAAGTAACCGAAGTTTCACTTTCACCACGCGGAAGTTTTAATATGCCAAGCGATGCTTGTGCTGATATTTGGTTAAACGAAATAACCTCTTTTAAGGGAGACATTTAAATGCAAAAACAAAAACATAAAAAAAGCGCTATATTCCAAGGTGCCGGCGGCAAAGCAGCTTTTTCAACACTTGTGTTTGTGTATATTTATCTTATTGCCGAAATTTTTTACAAACACTTTAAAAACGGCGAACTTTGCGAATGGGAATTTATTTTACTGTTCTTAATATTTGCAATTTACGGTTTAGTTAAAAAATTATCGCTTTCAAACGATGTTCCCAAAAATTTTAACGGAACTCCCCTGCCGCTTTCTTTAAGCAAAGAAGACAAAAAAATTCGCAACCGTTATTACATTATTAACACCGCAGTTTATACTGCCGTATTTTCGGTTGTGCTTCTTTTGGCACTTCTTTTCAGCACAAATTCAATTGGCATTAACATTGCACTTGAACTTTTTACCGAAAACGCAGTGCCTAACTTCTTTGTAAGTTTGCTTATTACCCTTGTTTTTGCTTTGCCTGTTTATGCATTTACATATGTTATAAACTTCCTTTGGTATGAAAACCGCATTGCCGAATTGGCTGCTGAGGAACTTAAAAACCCTGCTCCCGATATTTCGGAAGACATTAAAAAAATTAAAAGCGAGCAAAACGAAGAAAAACCTGCTCCAAAGCGCCGCGGAAGACCGCCAAAAGCAAAAACTGAAGAATAATTTTGTACTGATACCGAATATATTTATTATTTTCGGTTCAAAATATTATAAAACAATTTTAAAGGAGATACAGTAATGAACGAAAAATTAAAAGGTACAAAAACCGAACAAAATTTAAGAACAGCTTTTTCGGGCGAAAGCGAAGCCAGAAACAAGTATACCTATTTCGCTTCGGTTGCCAAAAAAGAGGGCTACGAACAAATTGCCGAAATCTTTTTGAAAACTGCTGAAAACGAAAAAGAACACGCTAAACTTTGGTTTAAAGAATTAGGTGGCATTGGTGATACCGCCGTTAACCTTGCAAATGCGGCCGACGGTGAAAATTACGAATGGACCGATATGTACGACAGATTTGCAAAAGAAGCCGAAGAAGAGGGCTTTACCGCACTTGCTTACCGCTTTAGAGCAGTTGCTGCTATTGAAAAAACACACGAAGAACGCTATCGCGCACTTCTTAAAAACGTTGAAACTGCCGCTGTTTTTGAAAAGAGCGAAGTCAAAGTTTGGGAATGCCGTAACTGCGGTCACATTGTTGTTGGTACAAAAGCTCCTGAAGTTTGCCCTGTTTGCACACATCCAAAGAGCTATTTTGAACTCCGCAAAGAAAACTACTAATATAAAAGAAAAAGCAGTGAGAAGTTCTCACTGCTTTTTTATTTCGTTTAATAATGTAAACCCAAGAATTAAAACTCCGCCAATAATTTGCACCGGTGTTATGGTTTCTTTTAAAACTAAAACCGAAACCGCTACCGCAACAAGCGGGTCAATATAACTTAAAACGGCGGTTTCTTGCCCCGAAAGTTCTTTTATTGAAGAAAAATACAAACAGTATGTAATGCCGGTATGAACAATACCAATTAACATAATGCAAATTACACCTAATTTATTAACACCCGCAAAACCGCTTTGTTCGGTTAATAAAACATATGGAAGCAGTACAAATACTGCCGCAACAAACTGCAAAAAGGTGCGGTGAATTCCGCCTACCTTTTGTATTTTTTTGTTTAAAATAATAACCGTTGCATATAAACAGGCAGCCGAAAGCCCAAAAGCAATTCCCAAAAGATGTTTGTTGCTTTTTGATGTATCGCCAACGCCTGTTATAAGCACTATGCCAAGTGTTGACATAACAAAGCAAATCCACTGCTTTGCCGTCATTTTTTCCTTAAACAAAATTGGGCAAACAAGTGTAACAATTATTGGCGCAAAGTAATAACTTAATGTTGCAACTGATACTGTTGTGTATTTATAGGCCTCAAATAAAAGTATCCAGTTAAAGCCCATTGCAATACCCGACACAAGTAAAAGCGGAATTTCGCTTTTAATGGCAGAAAAATTTATTTTTTGTTTTGTTATTATTAAAAACAAACCCAAAAGCACGGCGGCAATTACCGCTCTGCACAGTGCCAGTAAACTTGACGATATTTCGGTAAACCGCACAAAAATACCAATTGTGCCAAAAACCGCCATTGAAACGGCAAGCATTACCCTTGCCTTGTTTGTTTTAGTCATTTTAATTCACCATATATCCGCTTATAATACCAAGCACAGCCGAAATTACAATTATAATAATTGGGTGTACCTTTTTAAACACAAGCACCGCGCTAAGCAAAAATATGCCAAGCGATACAAAAAATTCAGCCGTTTTAAACACCGAAACGCTAAAGCCCATTGGAAAGAAAACTGTGGTTGCCATTCCTATAAGAGCCGAACCAATAAGGCCAATTACGGCAGGTTTAAGCCCTGTCATAACCCCTGCCACAATTTTGTTTGTTTTAAATTTTTCATAAAACCGCGCAACAATTAAAATTATAATAAACGACGGCAAAACAACGCCAAGTGTGGCGCAAAATGAGCCGAAAACGGCACCCAAAATGCCAAATTCCCTGCCCACAACCGAACCAATATAGGTGGCAATATTTATTGCAAAAGGACCTGGAGTGGATTCGCTTACCGCAATAAAGTTTACAATCGAAGCAGATTCAAGCCAACCATTTGCCAAAACTTCTTCGCTAATAAGCGGAAGCATTGCATAACCGCCGCCAAAGGTGAATGCGCCAATTTTAAAAAAGGTTAAAAACAGTTTCAAAAATATCATTGTTTTTTCCCCCTTAAAGAAACAAGGCCAAGCACCGCGCAACCAATAATAACGGCAAGTGCGGGAACATTAAGAAAAACGGTAAGGGCAAAAGAAAGCGCAATAATTATATATGAAAGCGCATCTTTTTTGCACTTTTTATACATAGTTAAAATTGCCTTTAACAAAAGCGCCAAAACGCCTGCGCGTATGCCAAAAAATGCATACTGCACCGCTTTAATATTTTGAAATGCGTTTAGCACAAATGAAATAGCAAGAATAATTATAAACGACGGTAACACAACGCCAAGTGTAGCAAAAAACGAGCCCCAAAATCCGCAAACCTTAAAGCCCACAAAGGTAGCCATATTTATTGCAATAGGCCCCGGGGTAGATTCCGCAATGGCAACAATTTCTAAAATATCGTCGTCAGTTATCCATTTTTTATTTTCAACAGTTTCCTTTTGAATAAACGGAATCATGGCGTACCCACCGCCAAAGGTGAATGCGCCAATTTTAAAGAACACAGCAAACAGCCGTAACACATTTAAAAACCTATTTTTCATTTAATAAACCTCGTAAATTAACATTAAATAATAGTATACCAAATATTTCCGCATAATTCAATAATGGGTTTTGAAGAATAAATAAATAAATAAATAAATAATAAAGAATAAAGAAAAAAGAATAAAGAAAAAAGAATAAAAAAGGTGTTTCGCATAGCGAAACAAAATAAATAAAGCCGTGCATAGCACGGCACATTTTTATTATTTATTATTTATTATTTATTACTTATTCTTTAATTTTCAATTTTGCACTGCGTTCCGTCGTGCTTAATTTCGTAGTTTTCTTTTAAAATCAAATCGCTTATAAACACGAACTCATACCCCTCGTCTTTGAGGCATTTTAAAATATTAGGCAGTGCCGCAGGGGTGTGGTCGGCATCGTTGTGGAACAGCACAATCGAGCCGTTTTTAACCTTGCTTACCACCCTTTTGCAAATGTTTTCGGGCGTGGCGCTATCTTTCCAGTCTAAACTATCAACATTAGATACAAAAGTAATATTATATTCTCCCTTTATTTTTAGTTGCTATTATGCTATAATTAAGACA
>JAZOOT010000034.1:0-1515 GCA_045655165.1 Acutalibacteraceae bacterium | reverse complement strand
CGCAAAAACCTTTGATTCCTGTATAAAAGCAGTTCCGTTTTTACAGTTATTACAATAAAGGTTACCAGTTTTAATGTCAAAATACATAATTTCAGCTTCATATTTTGCACAACTTTCACAGGCAATTAGGTTAGGCATATACCCCGCCATTTTCATAAGGCGTAATTCTGTAATGGCTTTAATTAAAAATAAATTTCTGCCTTTGTTAATTATTTGGTCTAATGAATTTAAAAACAAGCGCAAATATTCTTCGCTTTCACTGTCTTGCGGTGCATAACTAAGTGCAAGTTCACAAAAATACTGTGAAAGCGATAACACACAAATATCCATACCGGCATTAAAAAAACTGTTAATTACTTCGGCTTCGTGAATTTTATATGTATCATTAACCTTAATTAAAGAAAATTCAGCATAAGTTAATAAACAGGAAGCCGAAAAGCGTTTGCTTTTCATATTTTTTGAACCCGAAGAAAACGCCTTAATTACGCCAAGTTCTTTTGAGAGAAGAGTGAGCAATTTATCGGCGTCACCTATATTCATTTCCTTTATTACCAGTGCGTGAATTTTCATTCTCGTCTTGTTTTTTACTATCATTACTTGTGTTTTCCTTTAATGAAGCGTAATACAAATAATCGCTGATTTTACCACTTTGTGCAAATTTTTGCCAGGCAATATTTTTCATTTTCAACACCCTAAAATAGTGTTGCCTTTAACAAAAAATATATAAAAGGTAAATCAATCCAACCCAAAAGTATGTATAAGGCCTTGGCGGTTTCGCCAATCCTCTTTGGTTTTTACCCAAATTTTAACATTGGCTTTAATACCAAAAAACTCTTCAATATCGCGTCTGGCCAAACTGCCAATTTTTTTAAGCATTGAGCCATTCTTGCCAATAATAATACCCTTGTGTGAATCTTTTTCACAGTAAATTACTGCTTCAACTTCTAAAATCGGCTCGCCGTCTTTTAAATAACGTTCAAAAAAGCGTTCTAAATCAACCGCAGTTCCGTGCGGGACTTCTTTATCTAAAAGACGTAAAACCTTTTCGCGAATAAGTTCTGCAACAATAAAGCGTTCTGGCTGGTCAGTTGTACTCATTCCGTCAAAATAATGGACAGATTCTTTGGCGTAAGATACACAAATGTCTTTTAAGATATCAACGCCCTCACCGCTTTTTGCCGAAATCGGTATAACTTCATCAAAACGGCAAAACTGCGAATACTTTTCAATAACAGAAAGTAAATCTGATTTATCGTTTAATAAATCAATTTTATTTATAACCAGAACTTTTTTAATGTTTTTATTTGCAAATTTTAAAATAAGTTCTTCTTCGGCTTTGGGAATTTCGCCGTTTTGAAGCTTAAAATCGGTTTTTGCTTCAACAACCAGCAAAACAGCGTCAACTTCGCTCATTCCTTCGCCAATTGATTTAATCATACTTTTACCAAGTAAGTTTTTTGGCTTGTGAAACCCGGGTGTGTCAATAAAAACAACCTGTGTTTCATCCATATTAAG
>JAZOOT010000033.1:0-1834 GCA_045655165.1 Acutalibacteraceae bacterium | reverse complement strand
TATTTTTTTAATTAAAAAAATATGGTGCTCGGTTTACAGGGGCATTTGCTTCTTCGGGGTTAGTGAATAAGCGTTCAAGCCATTCAGCGCAAAGTTCAAACCATTTTGCAAAATGTGCATCTCCGCCATTTGAACATACTTGCGAATTTGCAAGGGACAGTCCGTGACCGCCGTTTGGAAAAATATGAAGTTCAAACGGAACGTTGTTTTTAGCAAGTGCATCGGCAAACTTAATGCTGTCTTCAACCGGCACAGTATTATCGCGGAATGTGTGGCAAATAAACGCGCTGGATGTTTTGTTTGTTACACAGTTTTGCAAATTAAACATTTTGTGAACTTTGTCATAATCGTCGTCACCTACAATATGCGGTGCAACCTTTTCGCCCGTTTCTCTTGGCCAAGAAGAAGAAATTACAGGGTAAACCAAAATAAGCGCGTTAGGCTTGTTTTCTTCACCTTTGCAACCGCTTAATTTTTGAATTTCAGGGTTGTTCCAATGAACGCCAAGCGATGCGGCAAGGTGTCCGCCTGCTGAAAAACCGCAAACTGCAATTTGGTCTTCTATTATGCCAAAATCTTCGGCGTTTTCCCTAATAAACTTAACTGTGCGGCTAAGTTCACAAAGAGGGTGGGGGAATGCGGCGTATTCGCCAACGGAATAATAAAGAACAAAAGTATTATAACCCTTACCCGCAAAAGCCATAGCAACAGGGTCTGCCTCGCGTTCGCTGCAAAAGTTATAACCTCCGCCGGGGCAAATAATAACACAGGGGCGTTTGTCACGGTAAGGCATTTCGGGGTACTTGTCAAAAAGATACGCTTGTAATTTTACTGTTTTTTCTTCGTTTAAATAAAAAACTTCATTTTTCATAAAAAATTCCCCTTTTTAAATACTTAAACACCCTTTGTCCGCATAGTATGTGATGAGGTGTTTAAAATGGAAAAAATAATAAAAACCAAGGACTATTCTTATTCTTCTTACGTGCAAAAAATAACCGCACTAAAAGAACGTTACCCCTTTTTAAAACTTGGCAGTATTGGGCAAAGTTGCCTTGGCAAAAAACTAACAAGCATAAAAATTGGCACAGGGCAAGATAATATCTTATTTGCTTCCGCCTTTCATGGAAGCGAAAGAATAACCGCTTTGGTTATACTTAAATTTATTGAAGAAATAAGCGAACATATACATACTAATAAAGAATACTGCGGTGTTAATTTAAGAGAATTATTTACAAACAAAATACTTACCGTAATTCCGCTTGTTAACCCCGATGGCTGCGAAATAGCACGCGGTGGGGTGTGCTGCGCCGCCCAAAACGCCGAACTTATAAAGAAAATTACAAACGGCAACACAACTAAATACAATGCAAATGCACGCGGTGTAGATTTAAACCATAATTTCCCTGCAGGGTGGGAAGAACTAAAACAAGCCGAACAGCAAAGCGGAATTTTTATGCCTGCCCCCACACGCTATGGCGGAAGAAAACCGTTAAGCGAACCCGAAACAACAGCCCTCTATAATCTTTGTAAAGAAATACCGTTTTCACGCGTGTTTGCATTTCATTCGCAAGGCGAAGTTATATATCACCGCTATAAAAAACACATTCCTTTGGCAGAAAAACAAGCCAAGATTCTTTCAGAATTGTCTGGCTATGAAATCGCTGAACCCACAGGCCTTGCAGTAGGAGGCGGTTTTAAAGATTACTTTATTGAAACCTATTCGCGCCCTGCATTCACCGTTGAAATGGGCAAAGGCGAAAACCCGCTTTGTATAACAGACAGCGAAAAAATACTTAATAAATTAAGAAAAATGTTAATAACAAGTATAATAATG
>JAZOOT010000032.1:0-44825 GCA_045655165.1 Acutalibacteraceae bacterium | reverse complement strand
TACCAAGGCCAACACACATAATAAACATTGACATACGGTGAACAACACTCATTGCGGCTATTGCGGCATCGCCGTAAGGTTTTGTTAGGTTGTTTAAAAGGCCGTTTGAAAATGAACTTAAGCCCTGTCTTATAAGGGCGGGAAAACCAACTCTTGTGATGGTTAAATAACACCCAATTTTTTTTGAAACAGCAGAAAATTTAATACTGCTTTGGGCTTTTTTAATAAACATAAAAAGAAGTATTGAAAAACTAATAAACTGGGATACTGCAGTTGCAATACCTGCGCCCAAAATACCCATTTTTAAAACGTAAACCAACAGCCAGTCGCCAAAAATGTTTAAAATACCGCCCGAAACAAGACCAACCATTGCATAAAGCGACATACCTTCGTACCTTAAATTATTATTAAGCACAAACGACGCCATATTAAACGGGCAACTTGCCAAAACGCAAATACCGTACTGTTTGGCAAAAGGCAAAATTGTTTCGGTACTGCCAAGCATATAAAGCATTGGGGTTAAGAATATAAGCCCTAAAACAGTTATTAAACTTCCAACAAACAAAGCAGTAAAAAACGCGGTTGAAACATAACTGTCGGCTTCTTTTACATTTTTATCGGCAAGTGCTTTTGAAACCATTGTACCGCTTCCCTGCCCCAACATAAAGGCAATGGCTTGTATTATTGCCTGCAAAGCAAACAAAACACCTGTTGCGGCTTGCGGACTTTCACCAAGACCGCCCACAAAATATGTATCTGCCATATTATAAATGCTTGTTACAAGCATTGAAACTGTGGTTGGCAGACCAAGTGAAATTATAAGCCGAGCCAAAGGCGTTTCAGTCATTTTTTTATAGTGTGCTGTTGTGTCGGTCATTTAAAGCCCCTCTTTATTTATCCTGTAATCTAAAAAGTTTTCTGAATATAATTTTTCGCCGTTTAGCCCTACCCACATTGCTTCAACGCCGTTTAAACTGTTTACAAGTTTTTTACCGTCTTCAAAACTCATACAAAAAAGTGCGGTTGAAAGCGCATCGGCTTTTCCGCTGTGTTCACAAATAACCGAAACCATTTTAAAATAATTACTTGGCATATTTGTTTTTGTATCAATTATATGGTGGTAATTTTTACCGTTTACTGTGTAAAATCGTTGGTAATTTCCGCTTGTAACAAGCGAAAAATTATTTAATTCCAAATATTCAATATAAGGTAAATCTTCAATTCCGTCGGGGTTTTCAATGCCAATAGCCCAAGTTTCTTTATCGGGTCTATCCCCCACAATTTTTATGTTACCGCCAACATTTAAAAGGTAACCTTTTATGCCTTTGCTTTCAAGTTTTTTTGCAACACATTCAACCGCATAACCCTTTGCAACGGCACCAACATCTAAAAGCATTTCGCTGTCAAGAAGCGTTACGGTTTTTGTGGTTTCATCAATTACCAAATTATTTATATTTGTGTGTTTTGCCGCTTCATCTAAAACCGACATATCAGGCAAATACGCGGTTTCAGGGTCATTTAGCCCGGCTTGGCGGCAGTTGTGCCAAATTTTTAAAACACTGCCGTAAGCAATATTGGTTTCGCCGTTTGTTAAGGTGTGCATTTCTTTGCAAAAATTTAAAAGGTCAATTATTTTGCTATCAACACCGCTAACCGTTTTTTCTTTGTTTATTGTATAAAGGTTTTTAACCCCTTCGTAAGAATTATAAATGTTATAAAGTTTATGGTATTCATAAAGTTCGGCTTTAATAAATTCACAAACTTTATTAAAGGTTTCTTTGTCTTTTTCAAAGCCAATTATTGTTGTAACGGTATCAAAACAGTCAAAGGAATAATCGGTGAATTTCTTTTTTTGGGTTTTACAACCGCCCAACAAAAACAGCAAAGCAAATATTAAAACAAAAGAAAAAAATCTTTTCATTTTTATCTCCGTAAAAAAATAATAAAGGGCCGGTTACCAGCCCTTTTATTATACTCTTTTTTATGCAATTGTACAAGACTTAACTGCGGCTTTTACAAAATCCGCAACATTAATTGTGCAACCTGCGGTTTGAACATCTGCTACTGCATAGCCGCCCTCACTTGCAAGTGCAGAAACTTCCGATGCGGTTTTATTTAAACAAGCATTGGCAAAAATGTTTGCTTGTTCATACCATTCCTTAACAACACCGTCGCCGTTAAGGTCGTTACCGTACTGTGCCATACCGTATTTATCGCCGGCAGCACCCTTTGTTGTAAATTCTTCGCCTGTTTGGTTTGCAGTTTCGCCCTTTTCATTAAACTTAACAACTGCGGCAACAGAATCAATAGCCATAGCGTTTACCTTACCGTCTTTATTAACTGCCGCAGCAGCAATGGTTGTATCGGCTTCATTTGCGCCGTTTACATCACCGCCGGCAGTTTTAGCGCCTGTTTGCACCGAAACAATGCCAAGTTGTAATGTATCATTTTTGGTTGCCTTAGTTTCTTTTGCATTTTCAATGGCTTTTTGAACTGCTTTAACAAAATCGGTTACTGCAATTGTGCAACCAGCATTTACAACATCGGTATTTCCCTTGCCGTCGGTGGCTACCATTGTGCCGATTTCCTGTGCGGTTTTGCCAACCAAAAGTTCACAAAAAGCATTTGTCTGTTCATACCATTCTTTTGCAGAACCGCCGTATGCTTTCATACCGTAACCGTCTTTGGCTTCGCCTTTGGTTTTAAATTCTCCGGCAGTAACATATTCGCCGTTTGCGGTAAATTGAAGTTTATTATCGGCAACATCAATTACTGCTTTAATAACCTTGCCCGAGTTATCAATTAAAACTGCGGCAACGGTTGTTACTGCATTTGCGCTTCCGTTCTTTTCGCCGT
This sequence comes from Acutalibacteraceae bacterium, assembly GCA_045655165.1. Taxonomy (GTDB): domain Bacteria; phylum Bacillota; class Clostridia; order Oscillospirales; family Acutalibacteraceae; genus SIG607. Next base: position 41,969 of record JAZOOT010000032.1, on the reverse strand, counting down.
TTGCAGAAGCAACATTATCAAGATAAGAATAAACGCCAAGCCCCATTTTAAGTTCTGCTTTTCCGCCGCAGCCGGCTAATGTAAACATTGAAGCCAATAAAACTGCACAAAGAACAGCTGCTAAAACTTTTTTCATAATTTTTCTCCTTAAATTTATATTTTAAATTTGCCTGAATACTTTATAAAAATGCTGCCCAGCAGACCAATGGCAACGCCGGTAACAACACCGCTTACGGTAAGCGCCGCCATATAGTAAACTATTTCTGCCGTTTGCATTATTAAAGCCGCTACTATTACCTGTGCCAAATTGTGAAATACCGCCCCTGATATGCTAACGCCAACAATGGAAAAACGGTTAACCCGTTTAAGCAATGCCATAACTATAATACTTAACACCGCACCGCTTATACTGTAAATAAAGGTAAGTGCGCTTGAAAAAAGCAATGTTATTATAAGTATTCGGCACAAAGCCACAAAAAATGCTTCTTTATAAGAAAATTTATAAAGTAAAAACACAGTTATTATGTTGGCAAGCCCCATTTTTATGCCCGGTACGGCAGGAAAAAGAGGCGGAACAAGCATTTCAACATAAGAAAGTATAACCGCACAAGCCGTAAGGGTTGATAACAGCACAAGTTTTTTTGTTTTTAATTTCATATATACACCGATAAAATTACTCTTTAATCTTTTCCTTTAACAATCTTTATAACAACCTTATTTGGCAAACAAACGATTGTTTCGCCCACTCTTTTAATGCTTCGGTGTTTTACGCAAATTTTATCGGGGCAAGAAGCACTAACAATACTTGCCTGTCCGTCTTTTATAACCAATGTATTTATTTGGTTGTTTTCAGAAGCAATATCGATTGTTAAATCTTTGTCAATATCATAACATACGTGTTCTTTGCCGTCAAGTATAACAAGTACGGTTTTACCGTTTTTTGCAAAAATAAAAAAAACGGTAAAAATTATTACTGCAACTGCCAGCAAAGAAACAACAAGTATTATATCATTTTTAAGTTTAGCATTTTTCATAAGTTTCTTTTGTTTTAATTACACCCGTAGGGCAAACTTCGGCGCATTTTAAGCAACCAATACATTTGCCGTAATCAATTTGCGCCAAATTATCTATAACCTTAATTGCACCGTTTGGGCAGGTGTTTTCACACTTTTTACAAGCAATACAGGCGTTTTTGCATTTTTTACGCGCAACTGCGCCTTTTTCTTTGTTGCTGCACATAATTGCAACGGGTGAAGCAAGAGGAACAAACCTTATTAAGTTTTTAGGGCAGGTTACAATACACATTCCGCAGCCAACACAAACGCGGTAATCAACATGCGCAATGCCGTCTTTAATGCAAATAGCGTTAGATGGGCAAACGTTTGCGCAATCTCCACAACCCAAACAACCATAATTACAAGCATTATTTCCGCCGTAAAGTTTGCTTAAGGCGGCGCAAGAAGTTAAACCGTTATATTCCGCCACTTTATTTGTTGCATGACAATTACCATTGCAACTTACATAAGCCGCCATTTCTGTTACATCTTCGGCCTCTTGGCCCATTACAGCCGCTACTTCTTTGGCAACGGCATCGGCACCGGGTATGCAAAGGTTTGTTTTTGCGTTTTCTTTTGATACCGCCTTTGCATATTCATCACATCCGTTATAGCCACAGGCACCGCAGTTTATACCAGGCAAACATTCGCGTACTTTAGCGGCAACTTCATCATCTTCAACATAAAAAAAGCGCGAAGCAATTGCCAAAGCCACACCCGATACAAGCGCAACTGCGCCTACTACCAATAGCGCTACCGAAACATCTGTTATCATTTTTTATCTCCTATTTAAACAAATTATCAACAATTCCCGCGAAGCCAAAAAATGCAAGTGACAAAAAGGATGCCGCAATAAGCGTTACGGGCAAACCTTTAAAACTTTCGGGAATTTCGCTTTCTTTAAGTTTAGAGCGAACCCCCGCAAACAACACCATAGCAAGCCAAAAGCCAAGGCCAACGCCAAGTGAATTTACCATTGATTCCAAAAAGCCAAATTCGGCATTTTCAACATTTTCAATGGTAACACCCAAAACGGCGCAGTTTGTGGTTATAAGCGGAAGATACACGCCAAGACTTTTATGAAGCGAAGGCACTTTCTTTTTAAGCGCCATTTCAATAAACTGCACCAAAACGGCAATTACCAAAATAAACACAATGGTTTGCATATAACCAAGTCCCAATTTGTTAAGCACAAAGTTTTGAAGCGGCCAGGTTACTGCAGTGGCAACAAGCATTACAAAAATAACCGAAAGGCCCATACCTGTTGCTTGGCTTAACCTTTTAGAAACACCCAAAAACGGACAAATTCCCAAGAAACGGCTTAACACGTAGTTATTAACCAAAACGGAGGACATTAAAATAATAATTAAATTTTTAAAAGTATCCATTATTTACCCTCCCCTTCAGAACTTTCGCAGTTGTGTGAAGCACAAACGGCAGTCGACGGGCAACCCGCACAAGAAAATGTTTTCTTTTTGGGGGCTTTACCGCTTGAAATTTTATAGGTTAAGGCAATTAAAAGGCCGTAAACCAAAAAACCGCCGGGTGCTTTGGCTAAGAATTCAATTTTATAATTTTGCAAAAACGGAATTGCAATATTTGCAAAACTTGCCGCGCCGAAAATTTCGCGTATTGTTGCCATTAAGAACAATGCAATGGTAAATCCAACACCCATTCCTGCACCGTCTAAAACAGATTTTAAAACACCGTTTTTACCCGCAAACATTTCGGCTCTGCCCAAAATTATGCAGTTTACGGTTATAAGCGCCAAATACACGCCCAACATATCGTAAAGCGCGGGCAAATATGCGTGAATAAGCATTTGCACAATGGTAACAAAACCCGCAATTATAACAATATAGCAAGGAATTCTTGCGGTTTGAGGTATAACCTTGCGAAGTAAAGATACCACAAAGTTTGAACACACTAAAACTGCCATTGCGGCAATACCCATACCAAGCGCACCAATTACGGTTTTTGTAACTGCAAGCGTTGGGCAGGTGCCAAGAATTAAAACAAAAACAGGGTTTTCAAGGAAAAGGCCTTTTAAAAAGATTGAAAGATTACTGTCTTTTTTCATATGCTAAGCCCCTCCCTTTAAAATTTTAAGTGCGTTAAACATGTTACCAATTGCTTTTTTATAACCATCGGTTGTTATGGTTGCACCCGTAATTGCATCTATATTCATATAGTCGCTTTCGGTTTTTGCATTAAACTGGGTATAAAAAGCAGGGTCTGCACAAGCCGCGCCAATGTTTTCGGTTTCATTTTGCGCGGTTGTTACGCAAGAAATTATTTTACCGCTTGCGCTTATTGACACTTTAATATAAATATATTCGCCCGAAGCAGGGTGCCACTCATTACCGCCGTTAATGCCGTAACCTGCGGCTTTAATTTCAAACACGTAGTTTCCGCCGTTTGTTTTATATGCCTTTAAAATGTTTGTTGGCATATCTTTATATTTTGTTATATTTATTTCGGTTAGTTTTGAATTTATTTGCCTCTTGGCATCGCTTTCAACCTGAACTTTAATGGCTTCATCTACTTCGGATATCACCGCACCGTTTGCCGAAACACCAACGAAGTTTTCCTCCAAAACAAACACGTAACCGCTTCCGTTTTCTGCCTTATAAACGGCAGTGGAATTTATTTCTTCGGTAATAAATTCTTGTGTGAATTTCCCTTCGGCTGTGGGTAGTGCATTGTTTAAATTTTCGGCAAGAATTTCTTCTTCGCTTCTTAAATCAACACTTCCGCCGTTTAAAATAACAAAGGAATTTAAAGCATCTTTTATTGCATTTTTATATGCGACGGTTGTTTTTGTTGAACCGCCAACGGTATCAACCTCGTCAACCGTTTTAGCATCTTTATTAACAAAGTTATTGCCGTAAGTCTCTTCGGCTTTATTTGTTTCGTTACTTAAAACACAGGTGGCACCCGTAACAATGCCATTGCCGTCAACACCGCACATAATTACCAATCCCGAAGCATAACCCGCGGTTTCCATTTTAAACACGTAACCGCCGTTTTTTTCGCTATATGCTTCGGTTACGGTGCCAGGAAGTTGGTAAGCAGCTAAATCAACCTTACTAAAGCCCTCACCGTTTGGCATTACAACCAACAAAGCCGAATTTGCAGCGGCATCTTCTTGCTTTTTAATAACTGGTGCAGTTATAAAGTTTACAAATGCCAACAAAACGGCGGTAACTGCGCAAATTGCAGTTAACGATAAAACCGATTTAAAACCTTTACGCACGTTTGCCACCCCCAAACATTTTTCTGCCGGTAGTTTTTTCAATATAGGGGTTTAGAATATTCATTATAAGTATTGCGTAAGACACACCTTCAGGGTAAATGCCGTAAAAACGAATTAAAACGGTTAAAATACCTGCGCCCACACCAAATACTATTTTTCCAAGTGCACTGCTTGGGGAAGTTACGTAATCGGTTGCCATAAAGAATGCGCCAATAAACAAACCGCCCGAAAGCACCCAGTAAAGTGCGTTAGTAAAACTAAATCCGTCTAACAAGAAACTAAGCACAAACACAGTGCCAACAAATGAAACGGGAATATGCCAAGTAATTACCTTTTTAAAAAGCAAATAAATTCCGCCAATTAAAAGTGCCAACTTTGAAGTTTCGCCAATTGAACCGCCAATATTACCCAAAAACATATTAAGCAAATTGGGTGACTGTTGGTTTGTAAGCATTTCAAGCGGGGTTGCCGAAGCAACTGTATCAACCGGAAAATCCACCGTTGCCATTGATGAAAAGGCAACAATCATAAATACACGTGCGGTAATTGCCGGGTTTACAACATTGCAACCAATACCGCCAAAAATACATTTTACAATTATAATTGCAAAAACACTGCCGACTGCCGCCTGCCAAAGCGGAATATTTGCAGGAAGATTTAAAGCAAGCAAAAGGCCCGTAACCGCTGCTGATAAATCGGCCACAGTTTGTTCCTTTTTAATTATTTTGTTAAACACAAATTCGCTTAACACACAAATTGCAACACAGGTTACAATTACCAAAAGTGCGCGCAAACCAAAAACAACACAACCGGCAACTGTAGCGGGTAAAAGCGCAATTAACACGTCTAACATTATTTTTTGTGTTGTTATTGGTGTAACAATATGGGGAGAAGAAGATATTATTAGTTTATTTTCCATTTGCTTCTTTCTCCTTCTTTTTTATATTTGTAAGCATATCTTTTGCAAGGCGGTTGTTTTCAACCAACGGTCTTCTTGCGGGGCAAACAAAAGAACAACAACCGCAAAGCATGCATAAATCGGCGCCAACCTCTTTAACTAAAACATCATCTTTATTTTTAACCGCTTTTGCAATTTTTCGCGGGTCAATACCAAACGGGCAAACGTTTGCGCATCTGCCACAGTTTATACAAGCGGTAACCTTTTTGTTGTTTGCGTCTTTTTCGCCAAACGCCAAAACCGCATTGGTCATTTTAGTTACGGGTTCATCAAAATCCCTTACCGCAATACCCATCATAGGCCCGCCAAAAATTACCTTTTTGGGTGTTTCTTTAAAACCACCGCAAAATTCAAAAACTTCACTTATTAGTGTGCCAATGGGAACGGTAATATTTTGGGGGTTGTTTACCGCACTGCCGTCAACCGTTACAACCTTTGTTACAAGCGGAATACCCGTTTTTAAATATTTACCTATTTGCTGAACAGAGGTACTGTTAATTACAATACAGCCCACATCAATAGGCAGTTTGCCAAGCGGTGTAACTTTGCCTGTGGTGTGGTAAATTAACACCTTTTCACCGCCCTGCGGGTAAACCGACGGCAAAACCTTAACGGTTATATTGGGGTCACCCTTTGCAATTTCCTTCATTTTGGCAATTGCTTTGGGTTTATTCTTTTCAATACCAATAATTACCTTTTTAATGCCAAGATATTTAAAAAAAACATCAATTGCATATTTAATGTCTTCGCTGTAGTTTTCCATTGTAACCGAATCGCTTGTTATATACGGTTCACATTCGGCACCATTAATAATAAGTTCTTCAATTACCTGTTCTTCTTTTACGTTAAGTTTTACAAAACTTGGGAAACCCGCACCTCCAAGGCCAACAACACCGCTTTGTTTAACCGCTTCAATTAAACTTTCACGGCTGTTTACCACAGGTGGTGTAATTGTTTCGCACAAGGTGTTTTTGCCATCGGATTCAATTATTACCGCCAATTCTTTTTTGCCGTTTGAAAGCAAAATTTCGCTAACGTCTATAACTGTGCCCGAAACACTTGAATGAATTTGTGAAGAAACGTAACCGCCCGTTTGAGCCACAAGGGTACCAACACAAACGCTGTCGCCTTTTTTTACAACGGGAACAGCGGGTGCGCCAATATGCATTGAAACAGGAATAACCACTTTTTTAACCTGCCCCAATTCTTTTGGTGCCATACCGCTTGTGTTTTTATTATGGGGAACTAAAACTCCACTAAGTTGCATACACACATAAACCTTTCTATATTTATTATTCTAATTATTATACTTTATACGGAAAATTCTGTCAATGATTCAGAAGGTGTTTTAACGTATTTTGTTGTTAAATATTTATCAATTTTAGCGGTTTTTTGTTTTGTTTTTTATTCAAATGTCACTATTTTTACGCCTTTTAATATACTGTGTAGCAGGAGGTGTAAAATGAGCAATCCTATACTTTTAGCATTGTTTGCAGGAACATTTACTTGGTTTATTACCGCGCTTGGTGCAGCAACCGTTGTTATGTTTAAAAAGGTTAACCAAAAAACCTTAAATTTAATGCTGGGTTTTTCGGCAGGTGTTATGATTGCCGCAAGTTTTTGGTCACTTTTAGAACCCGCAATAGAACAAGCAAGTCTGCTTTTTAATTTTCCGCCCTGCTTTTTAGTTTGCGCAGGTTTTTTGTGCGGCACAATTTTTATTTGGGCTTGCGATACCGTAATTTCAAAAGCGCAGTTTTCTTTTTTTAAAACAAACAAAAACCTTAAAAGAATTACAATGCTTATTTTGTCTATTACTTTGCATAACATACCCGAAGGTTTAGCGGTTGGTGTGGCTTTTGGGATGCTTAAAACAGGGGATGTAACCCCCGTTACTTTAATTGCCCCTTTTTCTATTGCTTTTTCAATAGCACTTCAAAACTTTCCCGAAGGTGCCGCCGTTTCGCTTCCGCTTAGGCGAGAAGGTTTTGGTTTAAAAAAATGTTTTTTATTAGGTCAAGCTTCTGCTTTGGTTGAGCCAATATCGGCAGTTTTGGGTGCTGCGCTCACGCTGATTTCAAAAACGGCACTGCCATTTTTGCTTTCGTTCGCCGCAGGTACAATGATTTTGGTTGCAGTGCACGAACTTATACCCGAAAGCCAACAGCAAAAAGAGAGTTCACCATATTTTGTTACATTTGGTATTATTGGCGGTTTTACGGTTATGATGCTTCTTGATGTTTTACTTGGTTAAAAAAATGGCTTTGAGCATTTGCTCAAAGCCATTTATATTATTCCAGTTATAAAGATTTCTATTCCAATAAAAATAAGTATTGCGCCACCTAATATGCCTGCTTTGCCAAACAGTTTTTCGCCTGCGTTTTTGCCTACATAAACACCTAAAATACAAAGCAAAAAGGTTATAAAGGCAATTATCAAAGCAGTTATAATCGCTTCTGTTGTGTTATACTTTTCAATGGTGAAACCAACCGAAAGCGCATCTATTGAAGTGGCTACACCCTGCACAATTACTGCAAAAAAGCTAAGCGGTTCGTGCAAACAAAAGCCCTGTTTGCATTTTAGCCCTTCTATAAGCATTTTACCGCCAATGAATAATAGCAAGAAAAGCGCAATAAAAGGGACAAGCTTTTGGAAGGTTTTAAAATGGCTTGCAACGGTGTTTACGCAAACCCAGCCAATAAACGGCATTAGCCCCTGCATACAACCGAACACAGCCGCTATTCCCACCGCTTTTTTTACCTTCATGTGCGGGTCACTTAGCCCGTTTGCAAGCGACACCGAAAAGGCATCCATTGCAAGACCGATACCAAGCAAAATGGCGTTAAAGAAAAACGAGAAACTTAGCCCCATATTACCTCCAAATTAACCTTTTTAAATTATTAAACATTATATCATTGCGCCTATTACTTTTCAACTATTACTTTACTTGTTAAAGTTTTTGAATTATAATAATTCTTGTATGTCCGGAGGGAAAACTATGAAACGAACAAAATTAAAAGACCGCATTTTGCCAAATTACACAAACGGCGAAGAAATATTTAATATGGTTTCGCACATCGTCGGCGGCGGAATAGGTGTAATAATTCTTGCACTTTGTGTTATAAAATCATTTATAAACCGCGATGCCTACCAAGTTGTTGGTTCTTTTATTTACGGTTTTTCTATGATAATTGTGTATACAATGTCAAGCGTATATCACGGGTTAAAACCAAAAACCGCAAAAAAAGTTATGCAAATAATGGACCACTGCGCAATTTTTTTGCTTATTGCAGGCACTTACACACCCATTCTTTTTAGTTCAATTCGCCTTAAAAGCGTTGCTCTTTGTTGGGTTATTTTCGGCATTGTTTGGGGTGTTTCGGCACTTGGCATTACGCTTAATGCAATTGACCTTAAAAAATATAATTTGTTTTCAATGATATGCTATATTGCGCTTGGTTGGTGTATTGTTTTAGTTGGCAAAACCGCTATGGAAGCAATGGGCGCAAAAGCATTTTTTTGGATACTTTTAGGCGGAATTTCTTATACGGTTGGTGCTGTTTTTTTCGCAGTTGCCGCAAAAAAGCAAATTAAATATATACACTCTGTTTTTCATTTATTCGTTGTTATTGGTAGTTTTTTTCAGTTTATAGGTTTATTTTTCTATATTCTTGTGTGAAACGCAATATTGAAAAAAACCTATAAATACTGTATAATATTATATTATATATTGGAGGTGGAGTTATGCGTATTTTTGCAATTGGCGATGTTTGCGGTAAAATTGGCTGTGAAAAGCTTTTGGGCGTTTTATCAAACTTTAAAAAGCAAAATAATATTGATTTTGTTATTGCAAACGGCGAAAACTCTGCCGACGGTAACGGTATAACTCCGCAAAGCGCTAAAATGCTTTTTGACGCAGGAGTTGACCTTATAACAGGCGGTAACCATTCGCTTAAGCGCAAAGAAGTTTATGATTTATTAGATGAAAACCCATATATTTTGCGTCCTCACAACTTAAGTGAAGCGGAATTTGGCAAAGGTTATGCTTTTATTGATTGTGGGCATACTTCTATTGCTGTTATAAATCTTTCAGGTGTAATTTACCTTGAACAACTTAAAGCCACCTGCCCTTTTAAAGCGGCGGATGAACTTATAGAAAAAGCAAAAAATGATAGTGCAAAAATTATTATTGTTGATTTTCATGCCGAAGCCACAAGCGAAAAACGCGCGCTTGGTTTATATTTAGACGGCAAGGTTTCGGCTTTTTTCGGCACTCATACCCACGTGCAAACGGCAGACGCCACTATTTTACCAAACAAAACCGCATATATTACCGACCTTGGCATGACAGGGCCATCTGGTTCGGTTTTGGGTGTTAAGGCATCAATTATAATTTCACGTCTTAAAGATAAAGATACTTCACAGCGTTTTGTTTTGGAAGACGGCGACTGTTTTTTAAACGGTTGTGTTTTTGATATTGATGACAAAACGGGAAAAGCTCTTTCAGTTTGCCCCGTTTATATGGGAGAAAGCCAATGAAAACAAAAAAACTTTTTTGTGTTATTTTAGCACTTTTATTGGTTTTGGGCTGTTGCGCCTGCAAAAAGGAAAAAGGCGAAATTCAAAAGGCCGAAGGCGAAACGGCAATTTACACCGCAAACCTATTATACTGTGCTAACGACACCTACAACCCATACACCTTAACTTCAAAAATAAACGCTGAAATTTGCCAGCTTTTATATGATTCGCTTTACGTTATGAATAATTCGTTTGAACCAGTAGAAGTTTTGGCAAACGGTGCAAAAAAAGACGGCAACGTTTGGCGTGTTTCGTTTAAAGATGTGCGCTTTACCGATAACTCTCTGCTAACCGCAGATGACATTATTTATTCCTTTAACCTTGCAAAAAACTGCCCGCGGTATTCAGTTGGGCTTTCACGCGTGGTTTCGGTAACGGGCGAAAACAAAGAACTTGTTTTTACACTTTCTAAAAACGATGAATATTTTATAAACCTATTAACCTTTCCAATTTTAAAAGCGGGAAGCGATAAGCTTTATAACCAAGATAATGTTTTGTTACCGCCAATTGGTACAGGTGAGTTTATTTTAAACCAAAAAGAAAGTTGTTTGGATTTAAACGAAAATTATTTTAGCAAAAAAGGCAAAATTAAAAAAATATTTTTAAAAAACGCGCCCGACAGCGAATCGGTTTCGCACTATGCTTCGGTTGGCGCAACCGATTTTTACTATGCCGACACAAGCGAGGGTTCTATTATTAGAATGACGGCAAAAAAAGCCGAGGTTTCACGAAACGTGCTTGTTTATTTGGGTATAAATGATTACGTTGGAATTTTAAACAACACAAATATGCGCTATGCAATTTCAGCTGCTATAGACAGAGAAAAAATTGCAACAACCGCTTTTTATTCAAACGCAGTGGCGGCAACGGGCCCTTTTCACCCCGCTTGGCAGCCCACAAAAGATTCACAAAACACACCGTCAGTTGCAAAAAAAGAAATTTCTATTGAGAATTTGAACAAAATAGGTTATAATGTATTAAATGCGCAAGGTTATTTTGTTAATTCAAATGGTAACCAGCTTGAACTTTCGCTTTTGGTAAACAGCGAAAGCCCCACAAAAGTTGCCACCGCTTCGCTTATTGCGGCTTCGCTTAAAGAGGTTGGCATAAAAATAAACATTCGCTCGGTTCCGTACGAAAAATATATTAGCGACCTTGAAAGCGGCAACTTTCAACTTTATTTAGGCGAAGTTAGAATTGAAAACAATTTTGATATTTCGCCGCTTGTTATACCAAGTGGAAAATGCGCTTACGGCAAACGCCCCGCTGACCGCGACACAGCGGTTTCGGTACAAAGCGTTGTTAATGATTACTTAAATTCAAAAACAACCTTTGCAAATGTTATAACCGCTCTTCAATCGGAAATGCCGTTTATTCCTTTGTGCTACAGAAACGGAATTATGTTTTACAGCGAAAACATTGAGGGCGATATAGAATTTTTTGAAAACGATTTATTCTATTCATTTGACTGTTTAACAATTAACCAATAAGGAGGATTATTTATGATTTCTTATGAAACTATGACAGGTACAGTTACCCTTTCTAAAGAGTATCTTGCCAAACTTATAGGCAATGCCGTAACTTCTTGTTTTGGCGTTGCAGGTATGGTGCCAAAGGGAAACAAACAGCGTTTACTTGGTTTGTTTGCAAAGAAAGAACAGCTTGACCGCGGAATTATTGTTACAGGTAACGCAGAACGTATGAACGTTGAACTGCACATTATGGTTACCTATGGCATGAATATAAATGCTATTGCAAAAAGCATTGTTCACAAGGTTAAATATACCGTCAAAGAAATTACCGGTATTGAAGTTAAAAAAGTAACTGTCAAGGTTGACGGTATTAAAGAGTAAGAGGTGTATTATGTTTAACGGAAACATATTGCGTGATGCAATTATTTCTGCGGCAAATAATTTGTCTAACCAGAAAAAACAGGTCGACGACCTTAACGTTTTCCCGGTACCCGACGGCGATACCGGTACTAATATGTCTATGACCGTTGGCAACGCTGCAAGAGAACTTGCCAATGTTGACGGTGCCACCGCTTCTAAGGTAGCTTCGGTTACTGCTTCGGCACTTCTTCGCGGCGCAAGGGGTAATTCGGGCGTTATTACTTCCCTTTTATTCCGCGGTTTTGCAAACGGACTTAAAGACAAGGAAAACGTTGATGCCGAAGGTTTAAAGAACGCTTTTGTACTTGGTGTTGAAGCCGCATACAAAGCAGTTATGAAACCCACCGAAGGCACAATTTTAACTGTTGCAAGGGTTGCAAGTGAATATGCAAAAGAGGCATTTGAAAACGGCAAAGATGCTTTGGGTGTTTTTGAAGCAGCACTTGACGGCGCTAAAGAAGCACTTGCCAACACCCCCGAACTTTTGCCTGTGCTTAAAAAAGCAGGTGTTGTTGACGCAGGCGGCAAAGGTTTTGTTGTTATTTTAGAAGGTATGCTTTCGGTATTTAAAGACGGTGTTATAATTGAAAGCAAAACCGCTGTGGCTGAAGAACCAACTGACAGCGAAGAAAGAAATGCAGCAGGCGAATTTGAAGGCGAAATTACCTTTACCTACTGCACTGAATTTATTGTAAACAGAAACAAAGAGGCAGAAAAAGAACCTGCTGAACTTCGCGCTTACCTTGAAACCATTGGTGACTGTGTTGTTGTGGTTGATGATGAGGAAATTATTAAGGTTCACGTTCACACCGACCACCCCGGTAACGCCATTGAAAATGCGCTTACCTTTGGTCAGCTTGTTCACCTTAAAATAGAAAATATGCGCGACCAACACGAACGCGCTAAACACGATGCCGCAAAAGGCACCAAAAAACCCGCGCAAAACAGCGAACGCACCGAAACTTTTACCCCTGTTAAGCCCGAAAAACCGGTTGGTTTTGTTTCTATTTCGGTTGGTGCAGGTCTTGAAGCATTATTTCGTGACCTTGGCGTTGATACAATTGTTAGCGGCGGCCAAACAATGAACCCCAGCACCGATGATATTTTAAGGGCTATTGAATCTACCCCTGCTGAAACTGTTTTTGTGCTTCCTAACAACAAAAATATTATTATGGCGGCAGAACAGGCAATTCCGCTTTCAACAAGAAAGGTTATTGTTGTTCACACCCGCACAATTCCGCAAGGGATTTCGGCTTTACTTGCATTTGATGAAAGTGCAAGCGATGAAGAAAATGCAATAACCATGCGCGCCGCTTGTGAAAAAATTACAACCGGCCAAATTACATTTGCGGCAAGAGATTCTGATTTTGACGGTTACAACATTAAGCAGGGTGAACTTCTTGCAATGGTTAACGGCAAAATAAGCTTTGTTGAAACCGATTTAGAAAAATGTGTTTCTCGCATTGTTAAGGCAATGCTTAAACGCGACAGCGAATTCTTAACCGTTATTTACGGTGAAGATGTTTCTGATGAAGCAGCTGCTGCGGTTGAACAAATGTTAAACGAAAAATACGGAGACAAGGTAGAAATTACAATGGTAAATGGCGGTCAGCCCATTTACTACTATATTTTCTCGGTTGAATAAACTATGACTAACAGTGTATCTGTAAGATTTATTAAGGGTGTCGGCGAAAAAAATGCCAAGCTTCTTTCAAAGCTTGGCATTGATACTGTCGGCGCCCTTTTGCATTACTACCCGCGAAAATACCTTGATTTTTGTAATATTACCCCACTTTACAGTGCCGAATTCAACACAAACGTTTGTGTACGCGCAACCATTATTTCGCCAATAAAAGAAGAACGCTATAAAGGAAGAAAAATTACTGCTTATTCTTTTAGAATTAAAGATAATTCGGGCGAGGGTTTTGTAAAACTTTATAATGTTAAATACCTTGCGGCGTCGCTTAAGCAGGGTTGGACCTACCTTTTTTACGGCAAAGTTAGCGGTAATTTATTAGAACGGGAAATGCTTTCACCCATTATAAAACCAACAGGAAGCGAGTGCTTTTATGCCGTTTATCCGCTTACCGAAGGTATTACTTCAAACAAAATTAGTTCGGTTATTAAAAACGCTTTAACTACTGAAACGGAATTTGAAACTTTGCCAAAAGAAATTTTAAAAAAATATAATTTGTGTTCGGCAAAAGATGGGCTTAATAAAATACATTTTCCCAAAAATTTAGAAGATATTAAAGAAGCAAGGCACCGTTTTGCTTTTGAAGAACTGTTTTTATTGCAAACCGCATTTTCTTATTTAAAAAACCAAAAAGAAACTGCTTCTGATATTAAAGTTAAGCAAGATTTTTGTAATGAATTTTTTGATTCCCTGCCCTTTATCCCGACAAATGCACAGGTTAAGGTAGCAAAAGAATGCACACGTGATATGCTTAGCGGCAAACAGTTAAACCGCCTTATACAAGGTGACGTTGGCAGCGGTAAAACCGCAGTTGCGGCGGCGCTTTGCTATACTGTGGCAAAAAACGGTTACCAGTCGGCAGTTATGGTACCAACCGAAGTTCTTGCCGAACAACATTTTGCCTCTTTTAAAAAGTTTTTTGAAGGTTTTGGCATTAAATGCGATTTGCTTGTGGGCTCTTTAACACAAAAGAAAAAAACCGCTGTAAAAGAACGGATTTTAAGCGGTGAAACAAATATTGTTATTGGCACCCACGCCATTTTAAGCGAAGATGTAATTTTTGCTAATTTAGGGTTGGTTGTAACCGATGAACAACACCGTTTTGGTGTTAACCAGCGAAGTATGTTAACCCAAAAAGGCAACCGCCCACACACTTTGTTTATGTCAGCAACGCCAATACCAAGAACCCTTTCAATGATAATTTACGGTGAACTGGATATTAGTGTTATTGATGAATACCCCAAAAACCGCAAACCAATTGAAACTTACAGTGTAACCCCCTATTACCGACCAAGAATTTATGAATTTATTAAAAAGCACATAAATGAAGGCAGACAGGCATATATTGTTTGCCCCGCTATTGAAGAAAACGAAAACGAACTTGTTTCGGTAAGCGAATACTTTAATGAACTTAAAAACGGTGAATTTTCGGCTTATCGGCTTGGTTTGTTGCACGGTAAACTGAAACCCAGTGACAAAGAAAAGGTTATGAAAAGCTTTAAAAACGGCGAAATTGACCTACTTATTTGCACAACCGTTATTGAAGTTGGTATTGATGTACCAAACGCCGTTTTAATGGTGGTAGAAAATTCCGAAAGGTTTGGGCTTTCGCAGCTTCACCAGTTGCGCGGAAGAATTGGGCGAGGTGAACATAAATCTACCTGCATATTCATTTCAAAATCATCTGATTCGGCTCGGCTTAAAATTATGTGCAATTCAAATGATGGGTTCTATATTGCCGATGAAGATTTAAAACTGCGCGGACCGGGAGATTTTATTGGCAAACGGCAACACGGTTTACCAATGTTTAAAATTGCCGACCTTTCGGCCGATTTACCGCTTATGCGCCTTACCGCTCAAGCGGCGCAAGAACTTTTAGCCACCGACCCCCATTTAGAAAAAACAGAAAACAAAGTTTTGCTTAACAACATAACCCATTTATTTAATAATAATTTTTCAGCATAAGCAAATTGTTTGTTTATGCTAAAAAAACAAGAAAAACGGTGCAGTTTACACTGCACCGTTTATTATTTTGCTTAGTCGCCACATTAAAAGACAACTTACTTGCCTTACAATGTGAAGACGAAACTGTTATTACACCAACTCGATAATCGCCATTTCTGCGGCATCACCGCGACGCGGACCGGTTTTGGTAATACGGCAGTATCCACCGTTGCGGTCAGCGTACTTCGGAGCGATTTCGTTATAAAGTTTTGCAACAACGTCTTCCTTGGTAATGAAAGCCAAGGCCTGACGACGGCTTGCAAGACTGTTATCTTTTGCGAGTGTAATATATTTTTCAGCCATAGAACGAACTTCTTTTGCTCTTGTTACGGTTGTTTCAATTTTACCGTTGTCAAGAAGTAATGTTACCATACCTCTGAGCATAGCAGTTCTGTGTTCACTGGTTCTGCCAAGTTTTCTTGTTCCGGGCATAAATATTCACTCCTTACGGTTTTTATTCGTCGCCCTTTTTCAAGGTGTAGCCAAACGAATCAAGTTTAGCAATAACCTCTTCTAAAGATTTGCGACCTAAGTTTCTTACCTTCATCATATCCTCTTCGGATTTGTTGATTAAATCTTCAACAGTGTTAATGCCTGCGCGTTTTAAGCAGTTAAAGCTACGAACCGACAAATCAAGTTCTTCAATAGTCATATTAAGAACTTTTTCGTTTGTAGAATCGCCTTTTTCAGCCATAAAGCTTTCAGCTTCGCTTGCGCCTTCGGTTAAATCAAGGAACAATTCAAAGTGTTCCATAAGGATTTTAGCAGATAAAGAAACTGCTTCGTTTGCCTTAATAGAACCGTTTGTCCAGACCTCAAGTGTAAGGCGGCCTTTATCGGTTATCTTACCAACGCGGGTGTTATCAACTGTGAAAGTAGCTTTTACTACGGGTGTGAAGATAGAATCAACCGGAATAACACCAATAACTGACTGAGCAGGTTTGTTTTGTTCTGCTTGAACATAACCTCTGCCTTTTTCAATGGTCATTTCCATATTAAGTTTTGCGCCTTCATCCAATGTAGCAATGTACATATCGGGATTAAGGATTTCAACTTCAGAATCACATTTAATCTTTGCGCCTGTAACAACACAGGGGCCTTCTGCTTCAATGTAAACTGTTTTTTGGAAATCGCCATGAAGTTTAGGAATAAGACCTTTAATGTTAAGGATAATTTCGGTAACTTCTTCTTTTACGCCGGGGATGGTAGAAAATTCGTGTACAACACCGTCAATTTTAACGGTGGTTACTGCTGCACCCGGAAGTGTGGAGAGCAATACTCTGCGCATACTGTTTCCAAGGGTGGTAGCATATCCGCGTTCAAGCGGTTCCATAACGAACTTGCCGTATGACCCATCTTCTGCTATTTCAAGCGTTTCTATTCTGGGCTTTTCAATCTCTATCATTTAAAAGCTCCCATCTCCGTACTGGTATTTTAAGCGCCAAACTAAAAGTACGGGGTTTAATTCGGCTTTTCTTATGCTGTTATTATTTAGAATAGAATTCAACGATGGGCTGTTCTTCAACAGGAGCGTCAATTTGGTCACGCTCGGGAAGAGCAACGATTTTTGCTGTATTCTTTTCTTTATCAACATCTATCCAAGCAGGAGCGGGACGAGAAGCATTTGCTTCAAGTACAGACTTGATTTTTTCAAGACCGCTGCTCTTTTCACAAATAGATACAACATCGCCTGCTTTTAAAAGGTAAGATGCGATGTCAACTCTTGAGCCATTTACTTCAAAATGGCCGTGGCCAACAAGCTGTCTTGCCTCTGCTCTTGAAGAAGCGAAGCCAACGCGATAAACAACGTTATCCAAACGGCTTTCAAGAATCTTCAAAAGGTTTTCGCCGGTAACACCGGGTTTTCTTTCAGCGATTTCAAAATAGTGATGGAACTGAGCTTCCTGAACGCCGTAGTAACGACGGGCTTTCTGTTTAGCGCGAAGCTGAAGGCCATATTCAGAAGTCTTTTTACGTCCCTGACCGTGCTGACCGGGAGCATAAGCTCTGTTAGCAACGGAACATTTATCGGAATAGCAGCGTTCGCCTTTTAAGAACAATTTTTGTCCTTCACGACGGCAAAGTCTGCAAACTGCACCGGTATATCTTGCCATTTAGTTACACCTCCATTTAATTCGGTTATACGCGTCTTCTCTTGGGAGGACGACAACCGTTGTGAGGAATTGGAGTTACGTCTTTAATCATTGTAACTTCAAGTCCTGCTGACTGTAACGCACGGATAGCAGCTTCACGGCCTGCACCGGGTCCTTTTACATACACTTCAACATATTTAAGTCCGTGTTCCATTGCGGCTTTAGCAGCTGTTTCAGCAGCGCTTTGTGCAGCAAAAGGAGTAGACTTTCTTGAACCTCTGAAACCGAGTTCGCCGGCACTTGCCCAAGAAAGAGCATTGCCTTCGGTATCGGTAAGGGTTACGATTGTGTTGTTGAAGGTAGACTGGATATGAGCAGCCCCGCGTACAATATTTTTCTTTTCGCGGCGACGACGGGTGGTCGTTGCCTTAGTCTTTGCAGTAGCCATATTACCTTCCTCCTAACTTATTTCTTCTTGTTAGCGATAGTCTTCTTGGGACCTTTACGAGTACGAGCGTTTGTTTTGGAACGCTGACCTCTTACAGGCAAGCCCTTTCTATGACGAAGACCTCTATAGCTACCAATTTCAATAAGGCGTTTGATGTCAAACGCAATAGTACGACGACGGTCACCCTCTACCTGAAGGTTATGGTCGATGTACTCACGCAGCTTTGAAATATCATCTTCAGTAAGGTCTTTAACGCGAGTATCAGGATTAATTCCTGTATCGGCTAAAATCTTCTTAGATGTTGTGAGACCGATACCGAAAATATATGTGAGACCAATCTCAACACGTTTTTCGTTCGGTAAATCTACACCAGCAATACGTGCCATTTTTTAATGCACCTCCACATTAGTTTGCGTCGTCTTAACCCTGACGCTGTTTGTGCTTGGGATTTTCACAGATAACCATGATTTTTCCCTTGCGTCTGATGATTTTGCATTTTTCGCAAATCTTTTTAACAGAAGGTCTGACTTTCATTTGGATTACCCTCCCTAAATTTTTGTCTGTCTTATTTTGAACGCCAAGTGATGCGACCTTTTGACAGATCGTACGGCGACATTTCAACTGTTACTTTATCTCCCGGCAAAATACGAATAAAATTCATACGCAATTTACCTGAAATATGAGCAAGAATTGTGTGTCCGCCTTGTATTTCAACCTTAAACATTGCGTTAGGCATGGACTCGACTACGGTACCTTCTAATTCTATTACATCTTCTTTAGACATAACTGGAAATCCTCCTTTTATTGTTTACAGCGCTTTAGAGCACTGCGTAATGATTTATTGGACAGAGTGTCTTCACTGTTAAGTGAATAATTGGTAAAGGCAATGTGTCTGACATTTTTCTTTTTAGGGCGTTCTATTGGCCTTTCTTTACCGTCACAAAGAAGGTAAAAGCCGTTTTCTTCAGCCATTATAACAAGCAAACTGTCTTTATCTCTGCCTGCCCTTGAAAGCACAACTTTATATTCGTTCATAAGTTCACCCATTATGGTAATGTCATAATTTGCGGACCGTCTGAAGAAATTAAAACGGTGTGCTCAAAATGTGCGGACAAAGAGCCGTCACGCGTGACAACAGTCCAACCATCAGATAAAGTCTTAACACCAGGAAGACCTGCATTTATCATTGGTTCAATTGCAATGGTCATACCGGGCATTAAACGAATTCCCTTTCCGGCTGTTCCGTAATTCGGGACCTCAGGTTCTTCATGCAGCTTGGCGCCTATCCCGTGGCCCACAAACTCGCGCACCACCGAGAAACCTTTAGCTTCAACATAGGAACTAATTGAGTTCCCTATATCGCCGATTCTGCCGCCTGCAACAGCCGCTTTAATGCCTTCATAAAGACTTTCGCGGGTTGCTTCTATCAGCCGCTTCGCTGTGTCGCTTACTGCACCAACAGCGAAAGTGGCGGCATTATCACCGTTATATCCCTCAAATACTGCACCCAAATCAACACTAACGATATCGCCTTCTTTGATTTTACGGGAAGCAGAGGGTATGCCGTGAATAACCTCGTTATTTATAGATATGCAAGCTGTAGCCGGAAAACCGTATAAGCCCTTGAAATTTGGCTTTGCACCCTGGCTGATTATATACTTTTCAGCCATTTTATCAAGTTCGGCCGTGGTTATGCCCGGCTCAATACTCTTGCCTATCAACTGTAAAGCACCTGCCGAAATTCTGCAAGCTTCTTTCATTACAGAAAGTTCTCGGCTGGTTTTTAAAACTATCATATTGCACTCTCCAAAGCGGCGAAAACCGCGGCGGTGGTATCTTCTACCGAAGACTTACCGTCTACCGAAACAAGAATACCTTTTTTGCTGTAATACTCTTTAAGCGGTTCGGTTTGTTCGTGATAAACGTTTAGGCGGTTTAAAACCGTTTCGGGTTTATCGTCGTTACGAATAACCAATTCCGCACCGCAAGCATCACACACGCCGTCTTTTTGTGGCTTTTTATACTGCACGTGATAGCTTTGCCCACAACTGGGGCAAACACGTCTGCCCGACATTCTGTTAACGATTTCTTCATCGGATACTTCCAAAGAAAGTACCGTATCAATTAAGAAGCCCATATTATCAAGCGCTTCAGCTTGAGGAATGGTTCTTGGGAAACCGTCAAGAATGAAACCGTTTTGGCAATCGTCTTCGCCAAGGCGTTCCTTAATAATGCCAATTACAACATCATCGGGAACTAATTCACCCGCTTCAATATATTTCTTTGCCACCAAACCCATTTCGGTTTGATTTTTAAGTGCGGCACGAATTATATTGCCGGTTGAAATTGTGGGAATGTTATATTTTTCGGAGATAAATTCCGCTTGGGTACCTTTGCCGGCGCCCGGAGCACCTAATAAAATTAGTTTCATTTATTTCTCCTTAATGATTTAATCAAGGAAGCCCTTATAATGACGCATCATCATTTGAGATTCCAAATTTTGTACGGTGTCAAGTGCAACACCAACAAGAATCAAAATAGAAGTACCGCCCAAAGAAATATTCATTGCGCCGATTTTACCTACAACAATAGGCAAAATAGCAATTATACTAAGGAAGAAAGCACCCATTAAAGTAATTCTTGACAAAATTTTGTTGATAAAATCAGATGTGGGTTTGCCGGGACGAATACCCGGAATGCTACCGCCGTTTTTACGCAAGTTGTTTGCCATTTCAACAGGATTAAACTGAATTGTTGCATAGAAGTATGCAAAACCAATAATCAAGAAGAAATAGATTACAGCGTAAAATACGCCTTGGGTACTAAAGAGCGCCAAGAATTTACCAAAAGTTTTGGTAGTAGCGTCTGAACCCATAAAACCTAAAATCATTGTCGGGAGCATAAGAATTGAGCTCGCGAAGATTACAGGCATAACACCAGCCATATTAACCTTAATGGGAATATGGGTGTTTTGGCCGCCATACATTTTGTTGCCAACAACACGCTTTGCGTATTGAATTGGAATACGGCGTTCTGCATTAGTCATCCAAACGATGAATGCAATCATCACAAGGAAGATTACAACTATTGCAACAACTGCAACCGGGTTGATTTTAAGGTTATTGAAGAGAACCACAGCTGCCTGCGGAGCTCTTGAAATAATACCTGCAAAAAGTATCATGGAAATACCATTACCAATACCCTTTGCATCAATTTGTTCGCCCAACCACATTACCAAGGTGGAACCTGCTGTAAGGCAAAGAACAATTACAAATCCGGCAAGCCAAAGCATACCGCCTGTTTTGTTAATACAGCCCGTGGATTTAAGGTAAATAAAGTATGCAAAACCTTGCAAAGCACCTAAACCAACGGTGGCATAACGCATAATTTGAGCCAACTTTTTCTGGCCTTCTTCGCCTTCTTTAGAAAGGCGTTCAAGAGCAGGAATAGCAACTGTCAATAACTGGATAATAATGGAAGCGTTGATATACGGACCAACCGACAAAGCGAAAATAGCGCCGTATTCAAGTCCACCACCGGTAAGAATTGACAAGTAACTGAAAAATTCGTTGGTAGCTCCTGCTGTTAATTCCGCCACGTTAATGAACGGAACAGGAATTACCGAGCCAATACGGAAAATGATAAGGATAAAAACTGTAAAAAGAATTTTTTTACGGATATCCTTAACGGCCCAGGCGTTTCTTAATGTTTCTAACATTATTAAATCACCTCTGCCTTTCCGCCAGCAGCATTAATTTTCTCTGTTGCACCGGCAGAGAAAGCATTTGCTTTAACAGTAAGCTTTTTGGTAAGTTTACCGCAAGCCAAAATTTTTAAAGCAGCATTTGTTTTCTTAACAATGCCTTTTTCAGCCAAAGCAGCCATGTCTACAACTGCTCCGTCTTCAAATACTTCTAAAGCCGCAACGTTAATGGCAACAACCTCTTCAGCGAAAATGTTGTTAAAGCCACGTTTCGGAACACGTCTTTGCAACGGCATTTGGCCACCTTCAAAACCGGCTCTAAAACCGCGGCCTGCACGAGCTTTTTGACCTTTATGGCCTTTACCAGCTGTTTTGCCGTTACCTGAACCGTGACCTCTGCCTATACGCTTCGCTTCTTTTGTAGAACCGATAGCAGGAGATAATTCATGCAGTTTCATTATTTCGCACCTCCTTATTTTATTGCGAATCTAAAAATCCGTTTTTATTAAAACCAATTATTTCTTCTTGGCTTTTACTTCGCACACTTCTACTAAGTGGCTGATTTTGTTGATTTTGCCCTTTGTTTGAGCATTGTCCGGCTGAACCGAAACGTCACCGATTTTCTTAAGGCCTAATGCCTCTGCGGTAGCGATTTGGTCTTTTTTGGAGCCGATAGTACTTTTAATTAATTTAACTTGAAGTGCCATTTTACTGCTCCTTTCTTAACCGACAATTTCTTTTACAGACTTGCCACGAATTGCAGCAACTTGTTCTGCGCTGCGTAAAGAAGCAAGACCTTGTATTGTGGCTCTTACAACATTGCACGGATTGTTAGAGCGCAAAGCTTTGGTACGAATATCTTTAATACCAACTGCTTCTAATACGGCACGAACCGGGCCGCCGGCAATAACGCCGGTACCGGTTGCAGCCGGTTTAAGAAGAACTCTGCCTGCACCGAACTCACCAATTACTTCGTGAGGAATAGTGCTGCCTTTAAGTGCAACCTTAATCATATTTTTCTTAGCATCTTCAATTCCCTTGCGAATAGCATCGGGAACTTCGCCTGCTTTACCGAGGCCGAAGCCAACGGAACCGTTGCCGTCACCGACAACAACCAATGCGGAGAACTTCATAATTCTACCGCCTTTTACAGTTTTAGAAACACGGTTAATAGCAACTACGCGTTCCTGTAACTCTACGCCTTGAGCATCATAATTAGTAGCCAAAAGTATTTCCTCCTTCTCTTAGAACTTGAGGCCGCCCTCGCGGGCACCTTCGGCAAGCTCCATTACGCGACCGTGATAGATATAGCCGCCGCGGTCAAATACGCAGCATTCAATACCTTTTTCAACAGCGCGTTTTGCAATCATTTGTCCAACCTTGCGGGCTGCTTCCTTGTTGCCTTTTGCACCTTCAAAATCTTTTTCAGTTGTAGATGCAGCAGCAAGGGTAACACCCTTTACATCGTCGATAAGCTGGGCGTAAATATTGCTGTTGGAGCGGAAAACATCAAGACGGGGGCACTCTGCAGTGCCGCTAATCTTAGAACGTACACGGAGGTGACGTTTAAGACGTGCCTTATTAGCATCAGGTTTTCTAACCATTCTAAATTACACTCCTTACTTTTATTTCTTTGCGCCCTTAGCGGCTTTACCTTCTTTGCGGCGAATGTGTTCGTTAGCGTACTTAATACCCTTGCCTTTGTACGGTTCGGGGGGACGTTTCTTGCGAACTTCCGCTGCAAACTGGCCTACCATTTGCTTATCAGCGCCGGATATAACAATTTTGTTTGGCGCGGGAACTTCAATGGTGATTCCATCAATTTCAGGCATAATAACCTGATGTGAAAAACCAAGGTTCATAACAAGGTCTTTACCCTGTTTTTGAACACGGTAACCAACACCGTTAACTTCCAATTCTTTGGTAAAGCCATTAGTAACACCCTCAACCATGTTAGCGATGAGAGTACGGGTAAGACCGTGGAACGAACGATTTGCTTGTTCATCATTGGGACGAGTTACGATAATTTCACCGTTTTCAAGTGCGATGTTAATTTCGGGACGGAATGTGTTTTTAAGTTCACCTTTTGGACCCTTAACAACAACTTCGCTGCCGTTAATCTTAACTTCAACACCTGCAGGAACGGTTATCGGTTTCTTTCCTATACGAGACATTCACGGTCACCTCCTTACCATACATAAGCAAGAACTTCGCCGCCTACGTTGTTGGCGCGTGCTTGCTTATCTGTCATAATACCCTTAGAGGTGGAAAGGATAGCAATACCCAAGCCCTTCATAACTTTGGGCATATCCTCTACATTTGTATAAATTCTCAGACCGGGTTTAGAAACTCTGCGAATTCCGGTAATAATCTGAGCTTTTTTCGGGCCGTATTTCAATACAATATGAATCATGCCCTGCTTTCCGTCTTCATTAACCTGAAAGCTTGCGATGTAACCTTCATCAAGCAAAATTTGAGCAATTGCTTTCTTAACGTTAGATGCAGGTACATCTACCGAGTCGTGTTTAGCCGAAGATGCATTACGAATTCTTGTAAGCATATCAGCAATTGTATCGGTAATTTGCATGCCGTCAACCTCCTCTTCTTACCAGCTTGCCTTTGTCACGCCGGGAATCTCGCCTTTATAAGCAAGTTCTCTGAAGCAGATACGGCAAATGCCGTATTTGCGAAGATAAGCATGAGGACGGCCGCAGATTTTGCATCTACTGTAAGCTCTGGTAGAAAATTTTGCAGGACGTGCCTGTTTTATTTTCATAGATTTTTTAGCCATGATTTTCTCTCCTTATCTTATCTTGCAAAGGGAGCGCCCAAAAGTTCGAGCAACTCTTTTGCTTCTTCGTCTGTGTTGGCAGTGGTGACAAAGTTGATATCCATACCGCGAACTTTATCAATCTTATCGAATTCAATTTCGGGGAAGATTAACTGTTCTTTAACGCCCATGGAATAGTTACCGCGGCCGTCGAACGAGTTCGGGTTTATGCCTCTGAAGTCTCTCACTCTGGGGAGAGCTGCATTGAAAAGTCTTTCAACGAATTCATACATTCTCTCTCCACGGAGGGTGACTTTTACACCGATGGGCATACCTTGACGCAATTTGAAGTTTGCAACAGACTTCTTAGCAAGACAAGGAATACCTTTTTGACCGGTAATTTTGCTTAAATCAGCGATAACAGCGTCAATTACTTTAGAATTGTCTTTTGCTTCGCCGAGTCCTACGTTGATTATAACCTTATCGAGCTTCGGAATTTGCATGACGCTCTTATAGTTAAACTTTTTCATCAATGCAGGAGCAATAGAATTTTTATATTCTTCTCTTAGCGTTGACATTGTCATGTCCTCCTAACTCTTAAAAGGTTTCGCCGCATTTTTTGCACATGCGGTCTTTTTTACCGTCTTCGTAAACTTTTACGCCTACTCTGGTAGGTTTATTACATTTCGGGCAAACAACCTGTACTTTTGAAGCATAGATTGCGCTTTCGGTCTCGATAATGCCGGAAGGGTCACCAGCTTTTCTGGGCTTAACGTGTTTTTTAACAATGTTAAGACCTTCAACAATAACCTTATCTTCCTTAGGGCTTACAGCGAGGACCTTTCCGGACTTGCCACGAAAATCTTTATCTCCGGTGAGGAGAACTACAGTATCGCCAGTTTTAATTTTCATTGTGTTCATCCTCCTATTAAAGTACTTCCGGAGCAAGGGAAAGAATTTTTGTATATTCTTTCTCACGAAGTTCACGGGCTACGGGGCCAAAGATACGAGTACCGCGGGGGTTCTTATCCTCACGAATAATAACTGCTGCGTTCTCGTCAAATCTGATGTATGTGCCGTCATTGCGACGAAGACCTTTTGCAGAACGAACTACTACGGCCTTAACTACATCGCCCTTCTTAACAGTACCACCGGGGGTGGCTTTCTTTACAGAAGCAACGATAACATCGCCAATGTTGGCATACCTCCTTCTGGAGCCGCCTAACACGCGGATGCACATAATTTCTTTTGCACCTGTGTTGTCGGCAACCTTGAGGTAACTCTGTTGTTGTATCACAGTGGTTTCCTCCTTACAGCTTACAATGCCTTTTCAACAATTTCAACCACACGCCATCTTTTATCTTTGGAGAGCGGTCTTGTTTCCATAATAAGAACTCTGTCGCCAATGCCACAAGAATTATCTTCATCGTGTGCTTTAAGCTTAATTGTGTTCTTAATAATCTTCTTATAAAGCGGGTGTTTTACGTTGTCTTCAATAGCAACAACAACGGTTTTATCCATTTTATTGCTTACAACCTTGCCCACTCTTGTTTTACGAAGGTTTCTTTCCATTATGCTTTACCTCCCTTTACCTTACGCGTTAGCGCCGTCAAGGATTTCTTTTTCGCGGATAATTGTTTTAACACGCGCGATATCCTTTTTAACTTCGCCTACACGCATAGGGTTGTCGAGCTGATTAATGGCGAGCTGGAAACGGAGATTGAATAATTCTTCTTTCAGCTTACCGAGTTGCTCGTTAAGTTCAGGTAATGTCATTTCTCTGATTTCCTTTACGTTCATTACTGCTCACCACCCATTTCACTCTTCACTACAAATTTACATTTAATAGGAAGTTTATTCGCTGCAAGGCGCATTGCCTCTTGTGCAAGTTCTTCGCTAACACCGCCGATTTCAAACATTACACGGCCGGGTTTAACTACTGCTACCCAATATTCCGGAGAACCTTTACCTGAACCCATTCGAGTTTCAGCAGGTTTTGCGGTAATTGGCTTATCGGGGAAAATTTTAATCCAAACTTTACCGCCACGTTTGATATAACGAGTCATAGCAACACGGGCAGCTTCTATTTGGTTAGAGGTAATCCACGCCGGTTCAGTAGCCATAAGGCCAAAATCACCATGAGTAACTGTTGTACCTCTGGATGCTTTACCGGTCAAACGACCACGATGCACCCTACGGTATTTTACACGTTTAGGTAATAACATTAGCGGGCTCCTCCTTCCTTAGCTGTATTCTTCTTAGCATCGTGAAGAATTTCGCCTTTGTAAATCCAAACCTTTACGCCCAAACGGCCGTAGGTTGTTGCGGCTTCTGCAAAACCGTAATCAATATCAGCACGCAATGTCTGAAGCGGGATTGTACCCTCGTGATAGGTTTCGCTGCCTGCAATTTCTCTTCCGCCCAAACGGCCGGAAACGGTAACTTTAATACCTTTTGCGCCTAAACGCATAGCACGACCGATTGCCATTTTCATAGCGCGACGGAAGGATACACGTTTTTCAAGTTGTGCAGCAATGTTTTCTGCAACCAATACGGCGTCCATATCGGGACTCTTAACTTCAACAATGTTTACGTTGCAAGCTTTACCAATCATTTTTTCACAAGCTGCGCGAATTTTTTCAATTTCAGCGCCGTTGCGACCGATTACCATACCGGGTTTTGCACAGTGAATGCTGATGCGAACCCTAGATGCGGTACGTTCGATTTCAATTTTTGGTACGCCTGCAGAATAAAGTGTCTTTTTCAAGTACTTACGGAGGTTATAGTCCTCAACCAAAGTATCTCCGAAGACATTATCCTTGGCAAACCAACGGGAATCCCAGTTTTTAATTACGCCAACACGGATACCGTGCGGATTAACTTTCTGGCCCATAATCTAACCTCCTTCTTAATCTTCGCGTTCTTTAAGAACGATTGTCATATGCGATGTTCTTTTTAAGATTCTGTGTGCACGTCCGTGGTCTTTAGGACGAATCCTTTTAAGTGTAGGACCGGGACATACAAAACATTCAGCAACATAAAGTTTAGAAACATCCATATTATGATTGTTTTGAGCATTCGCAATTGCAGATGCCAAAAGCTTTTCAAGATATTCACAAGCGGCCTTAGGCGTAAATTTGAGAATAGCCATAGCTTTATCGGCGTCCTGGTTACGAATTAAATCCATAACGATTTTCACCTTACGGGGTGAAATTCGGGCGTATTTGAGTATTGCCCTAGCTTCCATAATTTAACTCTCCTTTCGCCGCTTACTTAGTTGTTTTAGCGCCGGCATGACCTTTAAAGGTTCTTGTCGGAGCAAATTCGCCAAGTTTGTGACCTACCATATCCTCGGTAACATATACCGGAACGTGTTTGCGGCCATCGTGTACCGCAATCGTGTGTCCGACGAAATCGGGGAAAATGGTAGAAGAACGGCTCCAGGTTTTAAGAACTCTCTTTTCACCGGCAGCGTTCATTTCCTGTATTCTTTTCATAAGAACGGGCTGTACGAAAGGGCCCTTTTTAACGCTTCTTCCCATAATTAAATCTCCTTTCGTCTGACTTATTTACGACGCTTTACGATATATTTATCGCTAGCTTTGTGTTTAGCGCGTGTCTTGTATCCGAGAGCAGGTTTACCCCAAGGAGTAACAGGTCCCGAACGACCAATAGGTGCACGGCCTTCACCACCACCGTGGGGGTGGTCGCAGGGGTTCATTACAGAACCGCGAACTGTAGGACGCCAACCCATGTGACGCTTACGGCCGGCTTTACCGTAATTGATGTTGCTGTGTTCAGGGTTGCTTACCTGACCAACAGTTGCCATGCAATCGGCAGAAACATTGCGAAGTTCGCCGGAAGGCAAACGCAAAAGTGCCATGCCGTTTTCTTTAGCCATAAGCTGTGCCATGTTACCTGCCGAACGAGCAAGCTGAGCACCGCGGCCTGCATACAACTCAATATTGTGTAAGAATGTACCAACCGGAATGTTTTTAAGCGGTAATGCGTTGCCGGGTTTAATGTCGGCATCGGGTCCGCTTACAATTACATCGCCAACCTTAAGGCCAACAGGTGCAATTATATAACGTTTTTCTTTGTTTTCGTACTCAACGAGTGCGATGAATGCAGAACGGTTCGGGTCATATTCAAGAGTTAATACTGTTGCCGGAATTCCGGTTAAATCTCTCTTGAAGTCAATAACTCTGTATTTTCTGCGGTTACCGCCGCCGCGATGGCGAACGGTGATTCGGCCATAACTGTTACGGCCGGCATTTTTCTTGATAGGTTCAAGTAAGCTTCTTTCCGGAGCAACCTTAGAAAGTTCGGAATAATCCATACTTGTCATTCCGCGGCGGCCCGGTGTAGTCGGCTTATAATGCTTTATTGCCATTTTATTCACTCTCCTGTTTAGGCTTAGCGAAGCCGTTTTCGGCTTCATACATCACCCGAAGCTTGTATTTGCTTCTTGGGCGCGAATGACGGATTACATCAAGCCGTCAAAGAACTCAATTGTCTTGGAATCAGCAGTCAAGGTTACGATTGCTTTTTTCCATGACGGTGTATAACCTTCATAGCGGCCCATACGACGGGCTTTACCGCGAACGCTTATTGTGTTTACCTTTGCTACTTTAACCTTAAAGATTTTTTCAACAGCATCGGCGATTTCAATTTTGTTCGCATCTTTTGCTACTTTAAAGGTGTATTTCTTGTCTGCAATAGCCGACATGCTCTTTTCGGTGATAACCGGAGCAATAATGATATCCTGTGCGATTTTCATTATGCGTACACCTCCTCAATTTGTAACGCAGCACCCTTTGCAATAACAAGAGTATCGGCGTTCATAACATCGTAGGTGTTGATTGTGTTAACCAATGCGGTTTTAACACCCTTAATGTTAGCACAGCTCTTAATAGCAACACTGTCGTTTTCTGCTAATACAATAAGAGCTTTTTTGCCAGCGTTCACTGCTTTTAAGCAATCAACAACGGCTCTGGTTTTGAAAGTATCAAGTTTGAACTCATCTAAAACAACAAGTGCATTGTTTAATACTTTATCGGACAAAGCGGATTTAAGCGCAAGGCGTTTAACTTTCTTATTAAGGTCATAAGAATAGTCGCGCGGCTTCGGCGCATGAACAATACCGCCGTGTGTCCACTGCGGAGCTCTTGTAGAGCCCTGTCTTGCATGGCCTGTACCCTTTTGTCTCCAAGGTTTTTTACCACCGCCGGAAACTTCTGTACGGGTTAAAGTGGACTGGGTGCCTTGGCGTTGGTTAGCCAAATAGTTCACAACAGCAGCATGCATAACTACAGCGTTGGGTTCAATTCCGAAAACGGCATCGCTTAATGTAATTTCACCTACATTTTTGCCTGCCATATCTAATACTGCAACATTAGGCATAATTCAGCACTCCTTCCCTTAGGCCTTAACGCTATTGAAAAGAACAACAATTCCGCCTTTGGGGCCGGGAACGGCGCCCTTAACAGCAATGATGTTATTTTCAGCGTCAACTTTAACAACACTTAAGTTCTGAACGGTTACGCGTTCATTACCAAGATGTCCTGCCATCTTTTTGCCCTTGAATACTCGTGCCGGGTCAATAACACCCAACGAGCCGCCGTGGCGGTGTACCGGGCCGGTACCGTGAGATTCTTTAAGGCGGCTGAAGTTCCAGCGTTTAATTACACCGGCATAGCCCTTACCTTTAGAAGTACCTCTTACATCTACTGCATCGCCTTCAGCGAAAACATCGGCTTTAATAATATCGCCAACGTTGTAAGCAGATGTATCTTCAAAACGGAACTCACGAAGAACTTTCTTCGGAGCAACATCACCTTTTGCAAAGTGACCTTTCATAGGTTTGTTAACCTTGTTTGCTTTCAAATCGCCATAACCGATTTGAACTGCTTCATAACCGTCATTTTCAACTGTTTTCTTTTGAGATACCACACAGGGACCTGCTTCAATAACAGTTACGGGAATAACGTTACCGTTTGCATCAAAAAGCTGTGTCATACCAAGCTTTTTGCCTACGATTGCTTTTTGCATTTTATTTTCCTCCTTGTAGTTATTGGTTGGGTTTCCCCAACATGACCACTAGCGCGAATTAAAGTTTAATTTCAATTTCAACGCCGGCCGGAAGCTCAAGACTTGTCAATGCTTCAACAGTTTTGTTGGAAGGTCTGATTACGTCAATGAGTCTTTTGTGTGTTCTTGTTTCGAACTGTTCGCGGGAGTCCTTATATTTATGAACTGCGCGAAGAATGGTAACAACCTCTTTTTCGGTGGGTAGCGGAACGGGTCCCGATACTCTTGCACCTGTACGTTTAGCGGTTTCTACAATTTTTTCTGCAGACTGGTCTACAAGCGCGTGGTCGTAACCTTTGATTCTAATACGAATCTTTTCTTTTACTGCCATTTACTGTCGCCTCCTTAAAGTAGTTGGCGGGCAAAACTCACACTGTACCGCGTGTTTCTTTGCGGAGCATTAGAAAACCGGCATTCACTGGGGTTGCAGTTGAATCCGGATTAGGTGACTTTTTCACCTTTGCGGTGTTAGTTCGCAAGATACTAAACCGCCATCTTTGCGTGTTTAAGTTCTTTCGCCCGGTTTAAAATCGGACATACTCCGTGGAAATTTCCCGACTTACTGTCGGCCACCTCCCACATCATCGCATGACAGACGCATTTCGCGTACCTTGATATCTTACCATAATTAACTTAGTTTTGCAAGTTTTTTCTCGTTTTGGTATATATAGAAATATGTAGAATTTTTAAGCTGTTTTTTGTGCGTTTTGCACAAATTTAAAACAGCCGTACAAAACATTGTACGGCTGCCTACATATTATATATATTAGTTTGTTTCTTCGGGCAGTTTACAAACATTAACCCAAGCAAGCGGTTTTGCATATTCCGTTAGTTCGTCAATGGTTAATTCAATTGCGCTGTTTGAACTTCCGCAAGCAGGAAAAACGGTGGTAAACCTTTTTAAAGACTCATCTAAATAAACCTTTACCCCTTCTTTAACAGCAAAGGGGCAAACACCGCCAACGGCGTGGCCAACATACTCGGGTACCATATCATACGCAAGCATTTTTGCTTTTTGGCCAAAGAAGTCTTTATATTTGCGGTTGTCTATTTTAGCATCGCCTGCAGCAACCACCAAAACACATTGGTCGCCATCAAGTAAAAACGAAAGTGTTTTGGCAATTCTTTTGCCTTCACACCCAAGCGCCTCTGCCGCCAAAGCAACCGTTGCGCTTGAAACGCTGAATTCTTGAATTCTGTTTTCAATGCCAAGTTCTTTAAAATAAGCCCTTACTTTTTCTATTGACATATTAGTACGCCTTTCCCCAATAAAGCATATTCTTTGCCGGTTTACCACAGCAAACACAGGTAGAAGTAATTTCTTCCTGTTCAAACGGAATACACCTTGAACTTACGCCTGCCTTTTCTTTAAGAGCGTCTTCACAGGCACGGTCGCCGCACCACATTGCTTTTATAAAGCCGGGTTTGGTATTAGCAATTTCTATAAGTTCATCTAAACTTTTAGCGGTATAGGTTTTTTCGGTTCTGTTGGCAAGTGCTTTATTGTAAAGGCCGTCACGAACCTGTTCTAACATTTTAGGAATAACGGTTTCAAGTTCATCAAGCGAAACAGCAACCTTTTCACCGTTATCGCGGCGAACAACAACGCACTGGTTGTTTTCAATATCACGCGGGCCTAATTCCAAACGAAGCGGAACACCCTTCATTTCGTATTCGGCAAATTTCCAACCGGGCGAATAATCCCTGTTGTCAATTTTAGCGCGGCAAACTTTTTTCATACGCTCGTAAACTTCTGTTGCCTTTTGGGTAACGCCCTCTTTATGCGAAGCAATGGGAATTACCACAAGTTGAATGGGAGCAATAGCGGGGGGAAGCACCAAACCGTTATCATCGCCGTGGGTCATTATAATTGCACCAATAAGGCGGGTGGAAACACCCCAAGAAGTTTGGAACGGATAAGAAAGTTTATTTTCTTTATCGGTAAACTGAATACCAAATGCCTTTGCAAAACCATCGCCAAAGAAATGCGAAGTACCGCTTTGAAGTGCCTTACCATCGTGCATCATTGCTTCAATGGTGTATGTATTAACCGCACCGGCAAAACGTTCCTTTTCGGTTTTAACACCTTTAATAACAGGAATTGCAAGGTATTTTTCTGCAAATGTTGCATAAACATTTAACATCTGTATAGTTTCTGCCTGTGCTTCTTCGGCTGTGGCGTGAATTGTGTGTCCCTCTTGCCAATAAAATTCGCGTGAGCGCAAAAACGGTCTTGTGGTTTTTTCCCAACGAACAACACTGCACCACTGGTTATAAAGTTTGGGCAAATCGCGGTAAGACTGAATTATATTTTTATAGTGGTCACAAAACAAAGTTTCGGAAGTAGGCCTTACGCAATATCTTTCTTCAAGCTTTTCGTTACCACCGTGTGTAACCCAAGCAACTTCGGGAGCAAAACCTTCAACATGGTCTTTTTCCTTTTGAAGCAAACTTTCGGGAATAAACATTGGCATAGCAACATTTTCGTGGCCTGTTTCTTTAAACATGCCGTTCATAATTTGCTGAATGTTTTCCCAAATTGCCCAACCGTAAGGGCGAATAATCATACAGCCCTTAACCGAAGAATAATCCATAAGTTCTGCTTTGGATACAACATCGGTATACCATTTTGCAAAGTCTTCTTCCATTGAAGTTATTTCTTTTACTAATTTTTCTTTTGCCATTTAAAATCACCGCAATTTTTATTTAATAACATAATTATATTTATTATACATAATAATAAAGTATTTTGCAACAGAAAATAATTTATATAAAAAACTATTGACAAACTGCAAAATAGAATTTATTATTTTTATAGAGTTAATACTCTTATACATTATTAAGGAGTTATTTTTATGGTACTTGAAAAAATTAAACAAATGCTTGCGGACCAGTTAGACGCTGATGCAGATACAATGACTGCCGAAACAAAAATTGCCGAAGACCTTGGTGCCGACAGTTTAGATGTTGTTGAAATGCTTATGTCTATTGAAGATGAATACGATGTTGAAATTCCCGACGAGGAAATTGAAAACCTTAAAACAATAGGCGATGTTGTTGAATACATTACAAACCATATGAACTAAAAAAATTAAGCCGTGTGCAAAAGCACACGGCATTTTTTATGCGCAATTTTTACCGGCTTTCTTTCCGCCCTTTACAACCTTAAAACCCTTGCGGCGCAAATACTGTTTAGCGCGGTCTTCAAAATCAATAAAGCGTTGTTCGTTAAACAAAGCCCAAACGGTAAAACCAACCACCAATACTTCTAAAACACTTATAATTACTGCACCCATTTTTGTTTCCTCCTTAAAAAAAGAACATTTGTTCTTTTTCGTTATTTTTATTATATCAGCCAAATAAAAATTTGTCAAGCACTTTTTTGTTTGGCTTTTACAATTATATTATGCAGTATTCAGTGTCCCAAAGTATGTACTTTGCAAACAAAAAGAAGCACGAAAATTTCGTGCTTCTTTTAATCTTTTATTGCTCATTAAATACCATAGAATTTGCCCATTGTTCAATGTAATCCCCTTGTTTATTGGCGTATCTGTTTGGTGTTACAAACTCTACAACCCAAAAAACTGTCGGGGTTTTGTAAAAATACATATAATGATGCGAGGCGTTGATTGTTCCTACATCCTTTTTATAGTCATACTTAACCCAACCGTTTGCTTTTTTTGTTATATCAGCATTAACGCCAACACTATCTGCCGCCAGTTTGGCGTATTCCTCGGCCGATAAGGTTCTTAAATCCTTATCAAAAATATGCATCGTTTTGTGCACATACACACTAACTTTTTTTGAATCAAACTTTGCAAAAGCTTCCTCGGTGTCTTCTTTCTCAAAGGCGGTGGTCAGTGTTATGTTAAGGTTTTCTACAGTAAAGGTTTTTGGTTCGGGTTTGCAAGAGCGCAACACAAGTACGCAAAGCACCATAATAAGAATACGCACAAACCAACGCTTTGCAACACGGCGTTTGTTTATTTTTTGCGTATTGATTGGACTGCTTTTGGTATCAAACTCAAAAACAAATTGGCCGCCCTTTTCCAGTGTGGTTTTTCCGCTTAGTGTCACATCCTCAGTGCCTTGGTCAAGCATATAAAACCCCCAACGTGCGTTTCTTCCCTCTCTTTCAGACACTACAATGATTTTCACTGCATCTTCGGTAACCTGAAAGGTTTTGGCTTCGCCATTTTTTAAATCTCCGAGTTTTTTGTAATGGCGGTCTAATAAAACAAGCTCATTAGAGTTAGGGTCTTCTACAAAAACATTCATTTTTGCAAGTTTGCCCGCCATAGCAGACTTTCTGTAAACTGTTAAATTTCTCATTTTATTCCCCTATATAAATAGTAGAACCTATATTATTTTTTGATTTTTAACTTTTTCTCTTCGCCTTTTATAAGTTTTTGAATGTTGTCTTTGTGCCTATAAAATACAAGTATTCCCATTAAGATGGTAAGCACCAATATAACCGGCTGAACGCCATAAGTTAAAAAGCCCTTTTGAACAAACGAAACAATAACAACTATTGTTGTTGCAATTAAAGTGCTTAGCGACACAATTCTTGTAATCACCATATTTATGCCGTAACCCAAAAGGCCAAGTATAATGCCCTGCGGACAGCAAACAGCAAAAATGCCAACGCTGGTTGCGGCACATTTACCGCCCTTAAAATCAAAGAACAAGGGGTAAGCGTGGCCAAGCATACAAGTATAACCGCAAATATATGTGCCCCAAAGAATTATCTGCGGACTATGGGGAAATGCCAAAGTAAACAAGTATTTACCAATTAAACAGGCAACCGCACCTTTTATGACATCACACACAAAGGTAAGAATTCCCGCTTTAACACCTGCTACACGCAAAACATTAGTTGTTCCTGCGTTACCGCTACCTTTTTTTCTAACATCAAATTTAGAAAAATGTTCTGTAAAAATAACTGCAAAACTCATGCTGCCAATAAGGTAAGCAAAAATGGGGGATAAAACTGCTAACATAATCATTTTTTACCGTTGCCTCTTTCTCTAATAACAAACCTAACAGGTGTTCCCTCTAACCCAAATACCGCGCGTATGCGGTTTTCCAAATATCTTTGGTAAGAAAAATGGAACAAATCTTCGTTGTTGCAAAAGCAAACGAATGTGGGCGGTTTGGTTGACGCCTGAGTCATATAATAAATTTTAAGCCGTTTGCCTTTATCAGACGGCGGTTGTACCCTTGCAGTTGCTTCGGCAAGAATATCGTTAAGCTTGCCGGTTGAAATTCGCATATTATTCTGTTCATAAACATACTTAATAAGCTGGAACAACCTGTCAATTCTTTGCCCTGTTTTTGCCGATATAAAAATTATGGGTGCATAAGGCATAAACGAAAAATCATCCATAAGTTTTTTGCGGAAGGTATCCATTGTGGTACTGTCTTTTTCAATTAAATCCCACTTATTAACCGCAATAATTGCCGCCTTGCCCTGTTCGTGCGCAAGACCTGCAACTTTAGAATCTTGTTCGGTAAAGCCCTCTTCGGCATCAATCATAATTACGCAAACATCACTTCGTTCAATTGCCATTTGCGCCCTTAACACGCTATACTTTTCAATTTTATCATCAACCCTGCTTTTTCTACGAAGCCCTGCGGTATCAATAAAATTAAATGTGCCGTTTTCTTTTTTAACCAAAGTATCAATAGCGTCGCGCGTGGTACCCGCAACCGAAGAAACAATAGACCTTTCTTCGCCCGAAATTTGATTTATTAAGGAAGATTTACCCGCATTGGGTTTACCAATAACGGCTACGTTTATAACTTCGTCTTCGTTTTCATTAAACTCTTCTTCGTTTATATAACTAAACACCGTTTCAAGCAAATCGCCTGTGCCGTGGCCGTGCACCGAAGAAACGGCAATTGGGTCGCCAAGGCCTAAATTGTAAAATTCATAAAATTCAAGCGAGGTTTTACCAATATTATCGCACTTATTTACGCAAAGCACAATTGGTTTACCGCTTTTTTGAAGCATTGCGGCAACTTCGCTGTCGGCCGCAGTAACACCGCTTGTTAAATCGGTTACAAAAATAATAACAGAAGCGGTATCAATAGCAAGTAACGCTTGTTTACGCATTGAACTTAAAATAATATCGTCGGTTTTCGGTTCAATACCGCCTGTATCTACCAACATTACCTTGCGGTTTTGCCATTCGCAGTCGCCGTAAATACGGTCACGCGTAACACCGGGGGTATCGTCAACTATTGAAAGTCGTTTACCCACAAGCTTGTTAAAAAGTGTAGATTTACCAACATTTGGTCTGCCAACAACCGCAACAACAGG
Organism: Acutalibacteraceae bacterium; assembly: GCA_045655165.1. Classification (GTDB taxonomy): domain Bacteria; phylum Bacillota; class Clostridia; order Oscillospirales; family Acutalibacteraceae; genus SIG607. The sequence goes on along the minus strand of JAZOOT010000032.1, from coordinate 5,104 downwards.
TTTTGCCATTTTTACTGCTCCTTTCAGTTTAAAATTTTGTTTATTAGGTCTTCGCCGTTTGAAGACACAATGTTTACCTTTACACCAAGTTTTTGCTCTACCTCGTTTACCGAAACATTATCTAAAAACAAATCGTTTTCATAGCGTAACATATTTTCGGGTAAAAGCAAAACTTCGCCTATATCTTTATCTTTTAATTGTTCTATTAAATCGTTTCCTGTAACAAGGCCCGAAACGGTTATTTTTTCGCCAAAGAAATTATTTTTAATTGCAACAACTTGGCAATTAAGTTCACCGAATTTGTTTTTGGCATAGCCCACAATTTCTTTTAACAAAGGTTCTGCCAAAACACCCGTTGCAATAGTTTTCTTGGTTTTATCTTTTAATTCTTCGGTTTCATCAATAGCATTAAACGCTTCATCTTTTAAAAGCGCCCACATACCAACACCGTTATCAAGTTGCGAAAAATCTTCATAAAATTCAACAGGCGGAATTTCTTGTTCTGCAAGTAAATAAAACTCGTCCGACCCAAAAACCTTGCGAACGCCGTATTTTTTAATACTTTCTTCGCCGTATTTGTTTAGTATGCGGAGTGTTTTGGTTGCCAATTCTTTATCAAACGAATTTAATTTGGGCAAACCCTCGCGGTATTTGGTTATGCCAACAGGCACGGCTGCAATACTTTCAACGTTTTCAAATGCAAGTAAATCAGAAAGCGAACGTTCAAGTTCAGCCCCATCGTTATATTCTGGCACCAAAACAAGTTGGCAGTTCATTTTAATTCCCGCCTTATTAAAGCGTGAAATTATATCCAACTTTTCACCTGCAAAACGGTTATTCATCATTTTGCACCTAAGTTCGGGGTTGGTTGTGTGAACCGAAATATTAACCGGGCTTATGTGCATTTTTATAATGCGGTCAATTTCGTGTTCGGTTAAATTTGTAAGTGTAATATAATTGCCAAACAAAAAAGAAAGGCGGGAATCGTCATCTTTAAAATAAAGACTTTCCCTCATACCGCTTGGCAACTGATTTATAAAACAAAAAATGCAGTTATTTTGGCAAGGGTGTTGTTTATCCATTAAATAATCATTAAATTCTAAACCAAGTTCTTCATATTCGCCCTTTTTAATTTTAATGGTTTTAACCTTGCCCGAAGCCGTTTCAATTTCTAACTGAAGTCGGGTGTCGTTTTGGTAAAAACGGTAATCAAGAACGTCAATAATTTGGTTCCCGTTTATTGTAAGAACTTTATCTCCGCCTTTTATGCCCTTTTTATGGGCAGGCGATTTTTTAATAACTTCCTTTACCGTTACAGCCACAACAACCCCTCCTTGGTTAAAAATAAAAGGCAGAGATAAGGAAACCCCCAACCTCTGCCCAAATTAGCAAAACGAATTATTCTTCAACTTTTACTACTTCGCGGTCACCGTAATAGCCACAAGCAGAGCAAACACGGTGAGGTCTTTTATATTCACCGCAACGAGTGCATTTTACCAATGCGGGTGCAGTGAGCTTCCATAAATTATTACGTCTTTTATCGCGACGTGCTTTGGATGTTTTTCTCTTCGGTACTGCCATTTTCAGCAACTCCTTTTTATATCATTCATTATTTTCAAGTAAATCGGCAAGGGCTTGTAAACGCGGGTCAATTTCCTTTTTTACACAACCGCAGTCACCATCGTTTAAATTTTTGCCACACTTAATGCAAATTCCCTTACAATCGTCATGGCAAAGGTGTTTCATTGGAAGCGAAAGCAGAACTTCAGAATAAACAAGCTCGTCTAAATTAAGCTTCATATCCTCTACAATAATAATTTCGTCGCTGTATTCACTTTCAATTTCGGGAGCCAAGGACTTTTCAAGCAACACTTCGTGAGTAGCGGTGGTTGGTAGCCCACATCTATCACAAGGGGATGAAAAGACATACACCATTTTAAGCCAAAGGGTAACAAGACCTGCCCTGTTGGACACTTTGCCACTAACACTAACGGGTTTTAAGAGCGGATATATACCCGAATAGTCAAGCTGACTCATATCCAAACTATATTCAATAGGAAGAACTGCATTTGGTGTGACAAATAATTTTTTTAAATCAAGAATCACGGCAGTTTCCTCCAATCGTCACCAAGTTATTATAAAAGAAATGCGCCTATTTGTCAATAGGTTTTTTCAGTAACTTTAAATTATTTCTGTTCTCTTTCTTTCATAGGAACGTACGGCTGTGCAGGAGCATCTTTAATATCGCGTATAATAATGAACGGAGTCATTTCATCATCTTGTCCTGCAGGGTTGTCCCTAATTAAATCGGCAAGAAAATCTTTACTAACAAAGTAGAGGTCACTGCTTGTACCAAGAATATCAACCGATAAATCGTTAGCATCAACAATCATTACGCTAATGCCATGCGCGTCTTTAATTTTTTTACATTCGCCGTCGGGGTCTTTGGGAATTAAAACCGCAAGGTCTTTATAAGTTTCAAGGGGAGCATTTTTATAAAAGCCGTCAATACCTGCAATGTCGTGCCCAACAATTTCATAGAACACACCGCGTTTGCCAAAAATTTTGCAAACACCCGCGCAAATTGCACCCCAAATAACAAGCGGTGCACCTTTCATATCAATAGCAAGTTGAAGTTTATAAGGTTCGCCCATACCAATACCCGTTGCGGTATAAGGCATAGCGAAACGGGAAAGAGTTCTTGCCAAAAAGCCAATTTTAACATTTTTCTTTTCAACGGTGTTGTTTTGGCACATTGAAACAACCTTTTCACCAATAGAAAGAATGTCGCCCTCTTCATACAAAGGCATTACATAACGGCCAATAAGTTCAACCAAATTTTCGCCGCGTTCAATAAAATGAGTGTTAACTGCATAACGTTCAAAACGTTTGCCGTCTACCTCTGCCACTCCCCTAATATAGTAAACAATGCCGTCTTTTTCGCGTTTGTTTTCGGCATAGTTTTTATTGCCGTCATACCAAAATGCCATTTTTACAGCCCCTTTATTTTTTTCTAATTATTAGTATATACATTTTGTACCTCAAAGTCAATGAAATAAAAAAAATAAAACCCGAGGTTATCTCGGGTTTTTTAGTTTTATTCTGCGTAAGCCAAAACACCTGCAGGAAGTTCTTCTGCATCTGCCGAAACGGTAAATATAACATCTACCTTTGCTTCGTTTGACAGCGCTTCAACCTTTTTAAGGAAATCTTCAAGTTCAGCGTAATCACGCGAACCAATGCGAAGTGTTGCATCACCAAACAAATTGGTTACATCATAGTTACCTGCCAAAATTCCGCAAATCATACCATAGTATGCAGCAAAACCGCTAATGCCGTAATGGTCAGCATCAATAAGACGTGCTTTATGGGTAATACTGAATTTTAAAGTGTCGCCTTTTTCAATACAAACAACATTGCCGTTGCTTTTTTCAGTGGCGGCATTAACGAAATCAACTAATTTTTTCGTTTTACCGGAACCCTTTCTACCAATGATAATTTTTACCATATTATTCAGCTCCTTTTTTATTTTCTGCAAACAGTTTTTGCTGTTTGCTTTATTAACTTATTTGCCTAAACGTTTTTCAAGTTCTTCTTTTTGTGCTTCGTAGCCCGGTTTACCCAAAAGCGCAAACATATTCTTTTTGTAACTTTCAACGCCGGGTTGGTCAAACGGGTTTACGCCAAGCATATAACCCGAAATTGCACACGCTTTGCAGAAGAAGTAAACAAGGCGGCCAAGGTTTTCTTCATCGGCCTTGTCAACCTCAATAACCAAGGTAGGAACACCGCCGTCGGCATGGGCTAAAACAGTGCCTTCGAATGCCTTATTGTTTACAAAAGACATTGGCTTTCCTGCAAGGAAGTTTAAGCCGTCGCCGTTATTTTCTTCGGCTTCAATAACAACATCGCTTCCGTTATCGGCAATGTTTACAACGGTTTCAAACATAAGACGTTTGCCGTCTTGAATGTACTGTCCCATTGAATGTAAATCGGTAGAGAATGTAACCGATGCGGGGAACAAGCCCTTATTATCTTTGCCTTCGCTTTCGCCGAAAAGCTGTTTATACCATTCAGCCATCATTGTAAAGCGGGGCTCGTAACTTATAAGAAGTTCAATATCTTTGCCCTTATTATAAAAAGCATTTCTTGCAGCGGCGTATAAATAACAGTCGTTTTTGTTAACGTCCTTTACGCTGTATTCTTCCCTTGCCTTTTGTGCGCCTGCCATTAAAGCGTCAATATCAGCACCGCTTGTAGCAATAGGCAACAAGCCAACTGCAGTTAAAACGGAATAACGGCCGCCAACGTCATCGGGAACAACAAAACATTCGTAACCCTTTTCATCGGCCAACTGTTTAAGTGTGCCGCGTGCTTTATCGGTTGTGCAGTAAATACGTTTTGATGCTTCTTCTTCGCCGTATTTTTCTTCCAAGAACTTGCGAAGCACCCTAAATGCAACAGCAGGTTCGGTTGTGGTACCGCTTTTTGAAATAATGTTAAGCGAAACATCTTTACCTTCGCAAAGAGCCAAAATATCGTTTAAATCGCTGCCGCTAATTGAATTGCCCGAAAAATAAATTTCGGGTGCGCCGTTTCTTAACTGGTTATAGTATGGACCTTTCAAAAATTCAATAGCAGCGCGTGCGCCTAAATAACTTCCGCCAATACCAATAACAATTAAAACATCGCTGTCATTTCTAATTTTTTGTGCAGCGGCTTTAATGCGTGCAAATTCTTCTTTATCGTAGTTAATTGGAAGGTCTGCCCAACCCAAAAAGTCGTTACCAAGCCAATCACGACTGTTAAACAAATCGTGTGCCGAATAAACAGAAGGTTCCAACCCCTTAATATCGTTAGGGCGAAGGAACTCTTTTGCATATTGTGTGTTAAATTTAAGTGCCATTTTAAATTTCTCCTACTTGCCTTGTTTGTTATTTATATTTTACTATAAAACGAGCAACTTTTCAACTGTTATTTGTTTAAATTTACTGTTTTTTTACATTATAAAGAAAATAAGCTTTTTACTATAAATGAAAACGCCTTTCCTATATTAAGAGAAACGCAGTCTTCTTTGGTTACAATATTTACAAAACCAATACTT